>JAKASW010000085.1 GCA_021818875.1 Bacteroidota bacterium | reverse complement strand
AGCTCATAAGGAACATCGTTGAACACGACAGGATAGTTCTTGAGTATCTCCACAGCTGCCGGTCCTGGTACGGGCATAACTCCATGCTGCGACTCAAAATAACCTCCTGATCCGAGACGGATTGGAGAAGTGTAAACAGATTCCACGCCAGCAAGTTCGAGGCATATCGAGGTACCCACGATATCTACTATCGAGTCAATTGCGCCGACTTCGTGGAAATGAATTGTGTCGATTGTTTTGTCATGTATCATCGCCTCCGCCTCGGCAATCCGACGAAATATCTCCAGCGACCGCGACTTCACAGCCTCTGCGAGTCTCGAGACTTCAATAAGATGTTTTATCTCAAGATAACTCCGTCCACGATGATGATGGTGATGCTCATGGTCGTGAACTTTCCCGTGGATTACCTCCATACTGGATTTCACATCGCTGCCGAGGTCTTCTACTTTCTCGAGCTCGCCATCGACGACGACGTCAACCTTCGTCGCAGTGATTCCACTTCTTGATGTTTTGCCGATCTTCAACTCGAAGTTGTTTTGACCCAGCTTAGCCAGCTCTGCCTCCAATGCTGCCGGCTCGACGCCCGCGGAAATGAACGCACCAAGAACCATGTCACCGGCAATGCCCGCAAACACATCAAAATATGCTATTCTCATTTGCAATCCTTGTTCGGTTAAATTTAGCTTCGGAGGCTCGAAATATCATCATGGTACGGAGCACTGTTTCGCGAGTCGCCAGGTCCTGACTTTTCCATCTCAGCGATTTAGGGAATCGCCGGACGGCTAATCTCCACGTAAGAGACAAACCCGCCCATTGACTCGGCCGACTTCACAGCATTTTCAATAGCTGCTTCCGTCGCATCGACTGCAAGAGATGCGACTAAATCGACCGAGCCATCAACCTCATCCGTGGATGCCGCGAACACAGTGTCTCCATCAAGACTGGTGTGGACAGGAACGATCCGCCTCGCCAGCGCATCGTGTCCCCTCTGCGCGACGCGGTTCAACTCGACCTTCGACAGTTTTGCATTCGTCACCAAAACAACAAGCGTAGTGTTGACACCGAGAAGTCGCGGCGAGACGATCCTGTCAGCCGTTCCTTTTCCTTCCGCAAGAAACTTTCTATCTTCAATTGCCCCCGCAACGATTTTCCCCCTGCCATCGAGAACATCTCCAACGGCGTTGACGACGGCAAGAGCAGTTACTTTGATTCCGTTTTTCCCAAACGATTGGATCCCTTGACCGGACTTCATGGCACGCTCAACCCCTGCCCACTTCCCGACTGTGGCACCGATCCCCGCTCCATGGCTCCCCAATGTGAAATAATCTCTCGCGGCAGCCTGAGAGGCCGAGTATCCCATAGTTTCATCTGGAAATACATCTTTGCTGCCGATATTCAAATCGAAGATGACCGCCGCAGGAACTATCGGGACCGGTTTCCACGGTGTTTTGTACCCCATCCCTCGCTCGGATAAAAACCTGGCGACACCGGTTGCCGCTGCCAGGCCAAATGCACTTCCTCCAGTTAATACGATAGCATCTATACGATCCATCTCTTTGTCAGGGGCCAGGAGAGCCAATTCGCGCGTACCGGGTGAAGCACCGCGAACTTCTGCACTGGCCCTTGCGCCGCCATCAAAAAGAATTACTGTGCAACCGGTGATTGCATCGGCATTCTCAGCCGTTCCAGCATGCACTTTTTCAAAACCGAACATTTTTTCTCACTCTTCATCCAGGTCAGTTTAGATTTGACGTTGTGCGTTGTGATGTGTTTCATTTCGCATAGATTTTGCTGATCCGCGTGGATAAGACCTATTTGCGACACTCTGCGCGATTCGCGGGATCTTTGGCGGTTGAGTCCCCGCCTCGTTCAGTATTCATCCTTGCCCGGTCTGGACATCAATTGGTTTACCGCAACCTGCGGATCCTTGCTGTTGAATAGGACCTCGTACACCTGTTCCATGATAGGCATTTCGACGCCGTGCTTTTGAGCCAGCTTGTATGCCGCCTCCGTGGTCGGAACGCCTTCAGCAACCATTTTGATTTCCTTGAGAACTTCGTCCACCTTTCGTCCTGCAGCTACCTGCTCGCCGACAAATCTATTCCTGCTGTACCGGCTCATGCAAGTGACAATCAAATCTCCAATGCCGGCAAGGCCCGAAAAGGTCCTGTGATGTGCCCCGAGAGTCTCGCCGAGCCTCGTAATCTCCACCATTCCTCTTGTCATCAATGCCGCCTTTGTATTGTCGCCGTAGCCTGCACCATCGCTCATGCCGGCTGCAAGCGCAATCACATTCTTAAGGGCTCCGCAGAGCTCGACACCTTTGACATCCCGACTCAGGTATACTCTGAAATACCTATTCATGAAAGACTCTTGAACGGCTTCCGCACTCTTGCGGTGACTCGATGCCGCGACAATTGCCGTCGGCATCATTCTGCTCACTTCTTCAGCATGACTTGGCCCCGATAGAACGACATAGTTTTCCTTCGGGCATCTGGTCAACGTGGATTGCACAACGTCGGACATAGAGGATAATGTTGACAACTCCAGACCCTTGGCAGTGTTGACGAACAGCTTATTTTCGAACCCCAATTGTTCGATAACGTGCAACTGCTCCCGCAAATATTGAGAGGGAATCGACGCAACGACCATGTCGGCAAATCCTACTGCACGCACCATGTCGCCGGTTATTTTGATACCTTCAGGTATGGTCACCCCGTGGAGATATGTTCGATTTTCCCTGAGACGGGAAAGCTCGTCAACGATTTCGGATTTATAACCCCAGAGGGTTACTTCCGCGCCGTTGCCGTGAAGCAGAATTGACAGCGCAGTGCCCCACCCCCCTGCTCCGAGCACCGCAACTTTCATTTACAAATAATTCAAAGCGACTTCAGTTGACTTGCAGATTTTCACCGACCTCACCTGGAGGATTCCCTTTTCGAAAAGAATCTCAGTTTCTCGAGTCTATGTTCTCTTCCTTGAAGCAGACGCTCGATGTTTGCACGATGATTATATATTAGGAACGCCGAAATGAAAATACTGAAGAAGATCATAGTGTGGTAATAACGGGTGGTCACATCAAACACGTTCGCTCGCAAGAACATCGCAAGCGGGAATGCAACGGCGGCACTGACGGAGCCGAGCGACACATAACGTGAACTAGCAACTACTATCACGAAGACTGCAAAGGCGATTCCGATTTCTAGCGGCGCTATCCCAATCAACATTCCTGCTGCCGTTGCCATCCCCTTTCCGCCCTTGAAGCCGGCGAAAACGGTCCACGTATGTCCAACTATCGCACTTATTCCTGCGATTATCTGGACAACAGTGAAATCGGAGAAAGGAGTTGCATTCTCCAACGGAAATTGTCCGAAGAACAAACGTGAAATAACTACTGCTGCAATAAAACCTTTCAGTGCATCTATTAATATCACGAACACGCCCGGCCCCCAGCCGAGAACCCTGATGACGTTGGTACCTCCGGCATTACCGCTGCCGTAGTTTCTTATATCAATTCCCCTCAGTATCCTGGTTACGATAATACTTGTCGGGATAGATCCGACCAGGTAGCTTACAAGCATCACTACTATAAGCGAAACCATCTTACCTCCTTAAAACCAGACTAAGTTAGACTCTGACGTTCTCAGATGCAATCCATCCACCGGGCGTTTGCGTGGGGTCACCAAGAGTTTCCTCAGCTAATTACCGCTTTTCTTGTGAGGTACATGTTGTATGCAACCATCAATGCCGTGCCCACAATTCCAATTGCGCCAAAGACGAGCCAGAACTCTGCAGGATGCGGATGAGCCGGCGCCGGCGGTTTCGCCAATCCTTCATAGAGCCTACCGCCGACAATTCCTCCGGCAAAATAACCGAGCGCAATCGGAAGAAAAGCGTATCCCTGGAAGAGTGCTTCCTGGCCTTTCGGTGCATGGTCGGCAATATATTCATAGTATCTCGGCGCGAGCGACATTTCACCAAAGGACCAGACTACCATCGCTGCGATCACCGCACCAACGCTCGGTTGTGCAGCTATCACAAACCACGAAAGAGTCGAGACGGTGAATCCGAGAACAATAGCCGTGATTGGGGGCATCCTCTTCGTCAACCTGTTGATAACCACCTGAAGAAATATTATAGACCAGGCATCGATTGATTCAATCAAATCGAACGGAGCATTCTTCGAAATAAAATCAGTGAGATAAAGCGGGAGGGTTATGAATATTTGCCAGAATGTCATCCAGTACAAAGAAAATATCAGAAGGAACACCATGAACCTTCCGTTGGCAAGAACCTTCAGCATATCCACAAGTTTCGTTTTCAAGGACGGCTGCTCAATCGCTGCTGCGGATTCCGGCACTTTATAGAATACCAGAGTCCCGATTAGCATCATGGCACAGCTGAGCGCCGATACCATGTACACCCATTGAATACCGACGAGGTTCCGAACAAAGAACGCCACCACCGGGCCGACAGCGCCTCCGACATTCACCAAGGTGTAGTAAATCGCGTACCCCAATGACTTCGTATTTGCATCAGTGGAGAAAGCTACGGTTCCAAGGACCGACGGCTTTATGAACGATTCACCGATCGCAGTGAAAACGAGAACGATCACGATCAACCAGTATAGTGACAAATCGTGTACGAGCGGCGTGAATACCGGTGAACCGACCGCGCCGATCAGAAAATATCCGATTGCCATCACGAGGAATGCGAAGGAAAATGCCTTTCGGAAACCGTATTTGTCTGCAAACGTGCCGGCAAATATCGGAAGCAGATAAACAAGAAAGCCGAAGATGGAAGATAGCGTCGTTGCGTCGACTACGCTGAACCTCAGATAATCCGTCAAGAAGATAGTCATGACGGCAGCCTGGGCGTAGTAAGCCAGCCGCTCGAAAAGCTCCAACGAATTGGCAACCCAAAATGATCGGTGGAAGCAGGACAACAGTCTCTTCAGTCGCGATTCGGTGCCCATAAACTTCTCTCCCTTGTGAATTGTTCGGTATAGAGTGGACTCAGCCCTGTCGAAAGATTGGGGAAGTATTCCAATAGGTTCTCGTTGTTGAGTGTCAATATAATGAAAACGAATAAAAGAGTTAAATTATAGGAAGTTCTGAAAGGTAATGCGTCACCGGCGCAAAGCGGACCGCTCTCAACCTTCATGTAAGTGAACGTCTGCATTTGCAAATCCGCCGTCGCCAGTTTCATATCCCTGACCGTCTGTTTTAACGGATGGGTCAGAAACGCGGTTTGTGATACATTCCATCGAAAGGAGAATTGTTCTAGATAGATGCCTAATGTTCCGTTCCATCTTTATGGATTGATCCTGATGATTGTCCCATTGATAGCTCAGTTCCTGCTATACCGGCTCACTACGAAATATCTCAAAAGCAACGGGAAGAGTGCAAGATTTACAGACATATACCTCCCCATCATCTTCGTCATTCTGAACGCACCTGTAGTCCTCATCCGCGTTTCTCCATCCATGTTCTACTCCGGATTTGCGCGGCATTTCATAATGGTGCCGTTCTACGCTTACCAGACAATGAGTGCCGCAATTCTCCTCGTGGCCCTGATCTGGTATTGCATCAAAGTCACGGTGAAGCTGGTACGAAGAATCTGGAGCAAAACAAAGAAGACGTCCGGCACTAGCCCGATCCTTCATCAGCGAAGACGGTTCCTGAAGAAGAGCGCTATTGGCTTGGGCGCCTATACGTTCATTGGCTCGATGTACAGCATCTACAACCGCGATGACTTCCAGGTAAAGCATGTCACACTTCCTCTCAATAAACTGCCTGATCCATTTCAGGGACTTAGAATTGTGATGATAAGCGACATCCACTCGGGCTTGTACATGAGCGAAGAAGATATGAACAAGTACGCGGAAGAACTAAACAAACTCAGCGGCGACATAATCTTCATGCCCGGTGATTTCGTGACAAGCAAAACCAGAGAAGTGTATCCCTTAGTCAAATCATTTGCTGGTTTGAAATCGAAATTCGGAATTTATGCTTGCCTCGGCAATCATGATTATTTTGCTGACCCGACCGCAATAGCTGACAAACTCCGGGAGAATGGAATAACCGTGCTGAGGAACCAAACTACCGAGCTAACAGTGAAAGGTGCCAGGATAATGTTGTCCGGAGTGAACGACGGAGGACATGCCGACTTTCCGAAGGTAGCATACGAGGCCAGCTCCCTCGACACCACCCGACTCCTGCTGTGCCATCAGCCGTACTATTTTGAAAATGCCGTGGCTGGCGGCTTCGACGCCATGTTGAGCGGGCATACTCATGGTGGACAAATAGTACTCCTTAACTTGCTCGGTTTCAAAATCACTCCCGCCGCGTTTGTTTCTCCGTACGTATCGGGAAAATACTACAGAAAAAAGTCCATCATGTATGTTACCCGTGGCATCGGAACGGTCGGCCTACCGGTAAGAGTCAATTGTCCGCCTGAGATCACGGTGTTTACTCTGAAAAGAAAGAAGTGACATGCGTCTTGTTTCCAGAGTTTTTGTATTTGCTTCAACTCTGTTCATAATTATTTACGGAATCTTACCAGGAATTTTTCTTCTGCGAGTTAGTTTCATCGCCGCTTACGTTGCGGGTCGCAACCTCCTCGCAGGAATGAACCCAATTGTTTTCTATCGCTTTCCTGATCTCCAGAAACTCATCGACAGAAGCGGATTTAGCACAAAATTTGTCCCTCCCTTGGTGTCGACTCCCTCTTCGCTTTTGATCGATTCGCTGTTGGCTATTTTTCCCATTTCAGTGTCGAGATTTTTGACCGGCGCAATAAACCTGGCGGCATTGATACTGCTGGCTCATATCTCATCATCTGTGGCGAAATCATCGGTGAAGACATCGTACCTTGTGATTCTCAGCTCCTCATTTGCACTCGCGACGAACTTCAGCGTGAGCCAGCCGATGATCATTCTTGCCCTACTCTTTGTCCTTTCGTTTTACGCAAGCTCGACAAATGCTGAGGGAACGGCTGGAGTGGCTCTGGGAATCATTTTCCCTTTCAGTGCCTTCGCTGCAATTCCGGCCGTCCTCTTTTTGCTCTCAAAGAAGTGGCGGACTTTTCTCTATTTCGTTCTAAGCGGGGCTTTGATTGTTCTCCTGACATACTTAGTTGAAGGAAGAGCGGCTTTATTATACTACCTCCAAAAAGTCTTTCCGTATTATCTAAACGGAACGATCGGCAACCCATTTTCAACGGAGTACCAGACTGCCTGGTCGTTCTTCAGACGGATTTTCGTTTTCAATGCCACCTTGAATCCTCTTCCCGCACTCGTTTCGGAAAGGTCGTACCTGTTGGCAGTTTCTCTTTTCAAAAGTACAGTAATAGTACCCTGCGCATACTTCTTCTTTAAAGGGGTGACACAGAAGGATTACAGAGAGTCAATGATCGCCGCGGCGTTCTCAGTCATTCTCATGTCGCCCACAGGGTCGGTGTACCAGCTTATAGTTCTGGCGCCTGCGGTAATAGCTCTCTCGCAAATTGCGATAGATGAAAACAAGGCAAAAACGGCAAGGCTCTTTCTGATCCTATACGCATTGGCATGCATCCCTGTCTACAACCTGCTGCAGAGTTACTTCGGAGTTCATAATTTTTTCCTGATCTACGAAGAATTCTTGCTCGTGATCTTGCTGTTCATCGTATATTTGATTTTCCAATTAAGAAAGTTTCCCCGGCATCTGCTCGTTGCGAGGACTGCAATAACTGGGGGAGTAGTATTGGCAGTTGCATTGACGCTCTTCATCGGGAACCGTGGAACTACCGGCGAGTCGAATGTTCCCGTAGAGCCGACGCTCGGCACACGGGTCACCAAAGCAGCGACGTTTAGTCCGGCATGGGAAAATGGTCGACTCACATTTATCAGTGTAGATCCCACCAACGGGCACTTGACTCCGCGCGGCAATTTCACTCCGGAAGCGGCGATCGGGAACTGCTATGGACTTGCTTCCGATCAAGCGGGGGAGAATTTTGCGTTCGACATGGTTAGATCGGGGCAACCTGTCGTTTACTTCAAAACCAGGTATGTCTCCCTTTCATTCGAAGGTGAAATGGGCTCGGTTAGTCGCGACGGCGACCTCGGTTCATTTCAGCACGACGGGAAACTGTATCTGATTGATCTTGACCCGTACAGCATCTCGGTAGATGATACACTCGATTTTCTGCCTTTCAGAATAATAGCAAGCTGCTTTGATGCCGGAAGAGATAATCATCTCAATTTCGTCCTGGATTCACTGAACTCCTCGTATTCCCTGGTGAGGTACGATATCGGGACTCAAAGGTCGAACGTAAACCAGCTTTATTTTCGTCCCCCAATGATATGTTCGGAAAACAATGATGTCTATGCAACCAAGGGTATCGCTGATTCCACCGAAGTCGTGGTGATCCATAATGGCACGGACGAAGCGAGACTCTTCGCTTTGCACGGCAGCGTCGACGATTTGGCGATTCTGAACGGCGATCTCTATTTATCATCCGACTTCGAGAGGGGAATGGGCTTGCCGACGGTTTATAAGTACATACTCAGGGATGCTTCTTCTCCGATTAGTTCGGACAAATAACCACTCAGCCGGATTCTCGAACTCCCTCCGCCGACTCTCTCCCCGTCTACTCCGAGATAAGACATGAGTGCGTGGTCCACGTTCCCCCAACCTTGATTTTCTACGCACCTGCTGGTATATTTTCGCAAGCATGGCAAATGAAGAAGCAGCGGCAATAGCGGGCTTGGTTAAAACTGCGGAGGATGCAAGAGACAAATCGGAGGCACGGTATTCACACTTCCGCGTTGGGGCTGCGATTGAATCGAAAGATGGAAAAATCTATTCCGGGTTCAACATCGAATCGAGCAGCTATGGTCTCTCGATGTGTGCGGAGAGGGTCGCTGTCTGGAAAGCAATCACCGCTGGCGAGTCAAAGTTCAGGAGAATCGCTATTGTCTCGGATGCGAAAGATTTTTGTTCACCGTGTGGCGCGTGCAGGCAGGTGCTGTTTGAGCTCGCGGGCGATATAGACGTCTACATGACAAACCATCTCGGCGAAATCAGGAAGGAACGCCTCAGCTCTCTCTTGCCGTTCGCATTCACATCCGAAACGATAACGTCAAAGCTTCCGTCAGCTCCGTCGACCGGGTTGGCGGCTAATGTTCGGGAGGAACCCGTTGGGCGAAGAGATTAGCATACACTATGCACCGCGTGACACGGGATGGATCGAGATTATCTGCGGCTGCATGTTCAGCGGCAAGACGGAGGAATTGATCCGGAGGTTGAAGAGATCAGAGATCGCAAGGCAGGAGACGGCAATTTTCAAACCACGAATTGACAAGCGGTTCAGCGATGATCACATCGTCTCACATAGTGACGACAGGCTGAAATCGATCGTGGTGGACTCCGCTCTGGAGATACCTCCTCTCTCTAAGAGTGCAAGGGTTGTCGGCATAGACGAAGCGCAATTCTTCGGGATGGAGCTGGTCAACGTATGTGAATCCCTTGCGTCGTCGGGAAAGAGAGTTATCGTTGCAGGCCTGGACCAGGACTATCGCGGTGCTCCGTTCGAGCCGATCCCTCAACTCCTCGCCGTAGCTGAATATATCACGAAGACGCTGGCCATTTGCGTTGTCTGTGGAAATCCTGCCGACAGAACACAAAGGAAAACCCGCCAGTCAGAAAGAGTCATTGTCGGAGCCACCGACATTTACGAGGCGAGATGTCGAAAATGTTTTGTACCACCAAGCGATTGATTTCAGATGGAGAAAGGAACACCAGGATGAACAAAAGGTTACTCCATTATTCCCTCGTTTTTCTTCTGACCTCCCTTTCCCTTGGCCTGCAGTCGTGCGGCAAACCGAAACCGAGTGGTCCGCCAAACAGCGAGGTTGGCCTCGTCTTCGATGTCGGCGGACGTGGAGATAAGTCTTTTAACGACGCTGCTTACGATGGCCTGGTCATGGCAAAGGACAGCCTTGGTATAAAGTACCAGTATATCGAACCCGGCGGCGGCGCGGACCGCGAGTCCGCACTCAGACAGCTCGCCAGCAAAAAGAGCGTCGGATTGATTTTTGGAGTCGGGTTCATGTTCACGGACGATATAACCCGTATCGCAAAAGATTTTCCCGACAAGAAATTTGCGTGCATAGACTACACTTATGACTCGACGAAAGCTATTCCATCCAATCTTATCCCGATAGAATTCAGAGAAGAAGAAGGTTCGTTTCTGGTCGGTGCAATCGCCGGTCTGATGACAAAGACAGACAAGGTCGGATTCATCGGTGGAATGGAATCACCCTTGATAAGAAAGTTCCAGGTCGGCTACCAGGCGGGAGTTAAGTGTGTGAATCCGAAAGCCAAGGTGCTCGTGGCTTACGCCGGAGTTACGCCTGATGCTTTCAAGAACCCTGCAAAAGGAAAGGAACTCGCACTCAGCCAGTATTCACAGGGCGCGGACATAATTTATCATGCGTCGGGAGTGACCGGTCTCGGAGTGTTTGAGGCGGCGAGAGAGATGAACAAGTACGCCATCGGAGTGGACATGGATCAGTGGAACGAGGCCCCAGGTCATGTCCTCACAAGCATGGTCAAGAAGGGCAACATGGCGGTCTATGATATCATCAAGGAATGGAAAGCCGGCAAATTCAAAGGTGGAATGCCTGCGATCTTCGGACTTCGTGATGACGGAGTTGATTTTGTATACGATAAAAATAACAAGCCGCTTATCCCGAAATCGGTTTACGATAGAGTCGAGCAACTCAAGCAGGACATCATCGACGGGAAAATCAAGGTGCCAGCCCGGTGATTTCAACTACCAACTTCCCTCGTAGGTCTGCCTCTCTTCCCTTCTCTGCATTCTGTCTCTAGAATGCCTTACGCTATCCAGCTCATTAACATCACCAAACGTTTTGCGCGGACAGTCGCAAATGATAACGTGAGACTTGCTGTCCTCGATGGTTCTATCCATGCCCTGGTTGGAGAAAACGGCGCCGGTAAGACCACGCTGATGGAGGTACTCTACGGGCTCTATCAACCTGACTCCGGGAAAATCAAGATACACGAAAACGAAGTCACGATAAGGTCGCCCCACGATTCCATCAAACTCGGAATCGGGATGGTACACCAGCACTTCATGCTTGTCCCGACTCTCACCATCCTGGAGAACATCATTCTCGGAGCGGAGGATGCGAAGCATGGCTTTCTTAATCTCTCAAGAACTACCTCGCGCATAGCCGAACTCGCCGATTCTTTTTCCTTGAGCGTTCCCCTCAACGAAAGGGTTCAGGATGTCGGCGTCGGCATTCAGCAAAGGGTTGAGATTCTCAAAGCCATTTATCGAAGAGCGGACATTCTCATCCTGGATGAACCTACCGCAGTGCTGACACCACAGGAATCGACACAACTCTTCGGCATACTCTCCGAACTCAAACAACAAGGCAAGACAATCGTCCTGATCACTCACAAGTTGAATGAAGTGATGGCGATAAGCGAGCACGTGTCCGTCATGCGAAAAGGAAAGATTGCGGGAGAACTAGATACTGCTGAAACAAATCCGCAGGAGATTGCGCAGCTAATGGTCGGTCGCCCGGTCCTTTTGAAAGTGGAGAAAGACAAATCAAAGACAGGACATCCGGTGTTATCTGTCAACGACTTGTCTTACGTTGACCGGCGAGGGATTGCCATTCTCAAAGACGTATCGCTGGAGGTCTCGTCGGGCGAGATACTCGGTATCGCAGGAATCGAAGGAAACGGTCAGACGCAGCTTGTTGAGGCGATTACCGGATTGCTGAAGCCGACATCAGGTACGATCATGTTGAACGGGATCAACCTTGGAGACCTTTCGGTGAGTCAAATCTTCGAGAGTGGCCTCGCGCACATCCCCGAAGACAGGATCAAACGAGGTCTCGTTGTGGATCTTCCGATCAAAGAGAATCTCATTCTTGGAATGCACACTCGTAACGAATTCAGTTCGAGGTTGTCGATGAAGCTCTCCGGCATCGAGCAAAATGCAAAACTCCTGATTGAGAAGTACGACGTTCGCCCGCCGAATCCGGATGCGCTTGCACGCGAGTTGTCGGGAGGCAACCAACAGAAGGTCATCATAGCTCGTGAGCTTTCCAGAAATTCAAAGTTGATAGTAGCCAGTCAGCCGACTCGCGGTGTGGACATCGGGGGGACAGAGTTCATTCATCGCACCCTGGTTTCTGAGAGAGACAACGGCAAAGCGATCCTGCTAATTTCGGCAGACCTCACGGAAATATTAAGCCTTTCCGACAGGATCGCGGTAATATATGACGGAAGAATCGTCAAGGTCTTTTCCGATAACAAGGTCGAAGAAAGCGAACTCGGTCTATACATGACAGGTACGAAGGGAAATGGCAAGACAGCGGCATTGGCTTGAACATCCCGTTACCCAGAATTTTCTGGTACCGATTCTCGCCGTGGTTCTATCATTCTCCGTCGGCGCGATTTTCATCGCCATCGTCGGACAAAACCCGATAGAAGTCTACTATGTTCTGTTCAGCCAGACCCTCGGAAACGAATACGGGATTGGTCAACTCCTTTTCAAGACAACCCCTTTGATCTTTACCGGACTCTCCGTGGCGATATGTTTCAAAGCCGGGTTGTTCAACATCGGGGCTGAAGGCCAACTTCAGATCGGAGCGTTCCTCACGGCACTTGTGGGTATGTACACGTTCGGTGTACCGGCTTACTTGGAAGTACCGTTGCTCATTTTAGCAGGCATGGTAGGAGGAGGAATTTGGGGATTCATTCCGGGTTACCTGAAGGCAAAGACAGGCGCCCATGAAGTCATAAACACCATCATGCTGAACTTTGTGGCTCTCGCGCTGGTAAGTTATTTTGCCACGAATCTCTTCAACGTCCCGGCGACGGTGCACACTCCGCCAATCGCACCTTCAGGTAAGATTCCGCGTTTCGATGCTTTCCTATCCGGCTTCGAAGGCTCGCCAGTAAACTTCTCGATCTTTATAGCGATTGCCGCATGCATCTTCGTGTGGTACTATGTCCAGAGAACCAAACTCGGATATGAGTTACGCGTCGTCGGTTTGAATTCTAAGGCGGCTGAGTACGGGGGAATAAGTGTTGCGAAGAATTTGATCCTGAGCATGACCATCGGCGGTGCCCTCGCCGGTTTGGTTGGAACGAATTATGTCATGGGTTACAAGTATTACTTCGAAGAAGGTTTCTCGGCCGAGACCGGTTTCATGGCAATTGCGGTGGCCCTTCTCGGGAACAACAATCCATTCGGGGTTATCCTGGCCGCACTTCTTTTCGGGATGCTCGAGTACGGTGGTCTTGTAATTAACACGATGGTACCGAAAGAATTGGTCAACATCCTTCAAGCGATAGTAATTATCTTCGTGATATCTTCGAACAAAATCTTCAGGAAGACTTTGAACAACTTTCTGAAGACAAGGAGGTTAAGTATCGAGCAATGATCGGCCAGATCTTCTCACTCGCCTTCCTTGCGCAAACAATACGTATATCCGTGCCCTACGCACTGGCCTCGCTCGGCGGGGTGTACAGCGAACGAGGCGGGGTCGTCAACATTGCCCTGGAAGGGATCATTCTCAACGGCGCGTTTTGCACTGCCGTCGGGACCTACTATACCGGCAGTCCCCTTGTAGGAATTCTTTGCGGCGTCGCAGGCGGCCTATTTACTGCACTCATCCATGCCATCGTATCGATCAACATCAAGGCCGATCAGATAATCTCAGGCATCGCAATCAATCTCTTCGCCGTTGGAATTACGAAGTTCGTACTGGGAATACTTTTCCATAGCTCAAGCAACTCCGCGAGGATCAGAGGGTTACCTCATATCTATTTGGGTTTCATCGAGCACCAGCGCGATGTAGCTCATCTTCTCGGGAATCCGATGGTGCTTGGCACGATCGCGATTGTCATTGCAAGTCAAGTCATACTTTTCAAAACAAGGTTTGGTCTTCGGCTGCGATCAGTTGGAGAAAACCCCGAGGCCGCGGATACCGTTGGCATAAGTGTAAATCGATATCGATACTACGGAGTCCTGATAAGTGGAGCATTGGCTGGACTTGCCGGTGCGTGGCTCGCATTTGACCAGCACTCTTTCACCGATGGGATGTCCGCGGGAAGAGGGTACATCGCCCTTGCAGCTATGATTGTTGGGAAGTGGAATCCACTCGGCGCTGCAGCAGCTTGCTTGCTATTCGGCCTGGCCGAGAGTCTTCAAATACAATCGCAGGGTGGCGCCCTCCCAACTCAGTTTATTCAGATGATTCCTTACGTAGCCACGATAGTAGTTCTCGCCGGATTCATCGGCAAAGCAGTCGCTCCGGGGGCCGACGGCGTGCCATACGAGAAAGAGAAATGAGAGCAGGATCGCTAAGGAAGTGAAATTTTGGATTATGGGAATAATGGATGACTCCCCGTCCTTTTTCTTTCGTTAAATCGATAGACTTCATCTCATCTAGATTCGGAGCGGTGTCCCATGATGTGGCGATTGTCCTCGGAAGTGGACTCGGTGGGCTGGTGAGCCATCTTACAGACAAGAGAGTACTGCGCACTACGGAGATCCCAGATTACCCTCGCTCAACCGTTCCCGGTCACGTTGGAGAAATAGTCAGCGCTCGACTCGGCGCGAAGAATGTGCTTATCTTCAGCGGAAGAGTCCATTTCTACGAGTCGGGATCTACAGTGGCGAGCGCTGTAACGGCACTGGTATCCCACGGGCTCGGCATCAAGACCTTCGTTCTGACGAACTCGGCAGGCATATTGAATCGCTCGTTCAGCCCCGGGAACTTGATGGTTATAAGGGACCAGATCAACCTGACATTCAGGAATGTACTCAGAGGAACCGAACCCGGAACGCAAATCGCGGGTCCTGTTTACAGCCGACGTCTGGAACAGATTGCCATGGCATCTGCAGAAGAAACGGGAGTTGCGTTGAAATCTGGAATCTATCTTGGTCTCACCGGACCATCTTATGAGACGCCTGCCGAAGTTAAGATGTATAGATTGATTGGAGGAGATGCAATTGGGATGTCAACCATCCATGAAGCTACGTACGCCTGCTCGGTCGGGATGGAGGTCCTCGGCATCAGCTGTTTGACCAACTACAGCACGGGAATTGGTAATCAGAAACTCTCGCACACGGAAGTTATGGAGGTAGGCACCCGCGTCGGGGAAAATTTCTCAAAGCTTTTGCTCAACCTTGTCGGACTGCTTTGATATTTCCGGAGAATTTAGTCGAGTCAATTCTCTTAGTTCCCTTACTGCCCGTCTCGATTTACCGTCCCGGCCATAGACAAAATCTACTTCCATTCTGTCTA
>JAKASW010000084.1 GCA_021818875.1 Bacteroidota bacterium | reverse complement strand
AAGGACATAAAGTCGGAGTGATGGGACTCGGCGGACTCGGACACATGGCTGTGAAGTTTGCTTCCTCATTCGGAGCCGAGGTGACGATGCTAAGTCGATCCGCCTCAAAGGAAAATGATGCAAAGAAATTGGGCGCCGAGAATTTTGTGCTCACTACAGACGAAAAACAAATTTTGAAGATGAGGAATTATTTCGACTTTATAGTTGACACGGTGTCAGCCGCGCACGACCACGACAAAGTCATCGATATGCTAAACGTCTATGGCGTTCTCATAAATGTAGGATTGCCACCCGCAATCACTATAAACCCGCACAAGCTTACCTGGGGAGACCGGGTAGCAACGGGGTCCATGATAGGCGGGCTTAAAGAGACCCAGGAGATGCTGGATTATTGTGCGGAAAAGGGAATTAGCTCTGATGTGGAGGTCATCCCGATGAACAAAATAAACGAAGCCTTCGACCGTACCATGAAAGGCGATGTGAAATATAGGTTCGTGATAGACATGGCAACACTTCGTTGACTCGGTCGGGACAAGTGAGTTGCTGCAGGAGGAGGGCAGGGTCTCGGCGCCGGAACGACAATGACAGCAGGTGGGGACAGGGGTGAAGTAGCATTCTCATGATAAGTGTAAAGCATCGCGTAGCAGGATTGTAACAGAAGTGCTTCCACGACAGTAAGAAAAAGCTTGTGCCTTTTCATAACTCGCGCTCCTTTCTTGATTGTCTTTCTGTTTTGATTGACGGATCGGATGGCTACATGGGTTATCCCTTCATGCCGGTATAAATTCGAAATCAATTTTCTGAGGAAATGATTTGTCCCGGTCACATGGTTTGTCGACCCAGCATAAGAGTTCTGAACAGAAGTTGAGTCTTGACAGGTAACCCGGTAATTTTGCAGTTCGATTCCTTATAATATTGATTTTCAAGCCGTGCGTTGATACTTTACCAAGTCAGCAGTTGGGCTTGCACTAAATGACCACACTTAGGGCTGACAGATTACCTTCAGCAGTACCTCCGATTTGTTTCGAGACATCAGGTCGTCTCGAAGATTGTGCATTTTGTAGCTGATCATAAAACTAAAAGGAGGTTATCATGAGTGAAGAAAGAGTCAATTCCGAAAATTGTTGCCCAAGATTCGACCCCGCGCCATGGGACGAGAAGACACTTCAATGGAAAGACAAGCCATTTATCAAAAGCAGCATACCGCTTTTCTTTCACATTCCCCTGCCGAGCAAAATCAAAAAGACAATGGGAGAAATGTGGAAAAAGACCAAGGATTCCGGTGCGGATCCTGGGATGAAAGATTTTATTGCCATGGCATACGATCCATCTCCCTGGAAATCTGAATACTATATGGCGGTAACAAAAGAGGTCCCGGGTGCAGCAAACGTGAAGCTGTCCGGAACATTTATGACAAAAGTGTTCGACGGACCCTATAGTGCTGTACCACGTTGGATCAAGGAGATGGACCGCTATGTGGCATCGAACGGAAAAACGAGCAAGAAATACTATTTCTATTACACCACTTGTCCGAAATGCGCGAAGAAGTATGGCCACAACTATGTGGTGGCATTTTCTGAAGTGGCATAAATCGACCAAGGAACTGACATGCATAGAAAAGACTTTCTAAAATCATGTGGCATCATGGCGATTGCGCCGGGTTTCCTGCCGAAGGCAATCGGTGCACTCCAGGAAACGAAATCAAGTACCCCGCCGGTGACTTCATGCGAAGAGAAAGAGAAATTTGCTGAAGGCTGGGTAAAAAGGTTCTTCGACAATTTCGACAAGCGGCTCGACGAACCGACTAGAAAAGAAATAATGCATGGTTGCGGCAAAGACTGTTTCAAGAAAAGTCTCGGAGGAAAAGAGCCGAACCCGGTGGATGTCGATATACTAATCGACGAACTCAACAAATATTCCGGGGAAACTGCAGCGACAAGAGATGGCAACGTGGTGGATTTCCATTACGTCAAGAACGAGAGAGGGCTCAAGGTGAAAGATGGCTATTGCTTGTGTCCATGGGTTGAGTCAGGACCGGAGGGACTCTCGGGAACGTACTGCTACTGCTCTGTGGGTTATGTCAAGACGATGTTCGAAACTTATACTGGCCGCAAAACCGACGTCGAACTAGTCGAGTCACTAAAGAGAGGAGGAAGAACCTGTCGATTCAAAATCACGTTGGCATAGCAGTAAGGTCCACCTTTACCATCCTGGAGTTATCCCGGTGATGATACCGGTCGAGAAAGGCTGTGCCAGATTACCGACGTGATCAAAATTGACGTCGCTTCTCAGATTGTGCATCGCCATAAGTCCCGCGTTGATGCCGGGTCTTAGATTTCCTGATTTGTAGATGTTGAGAAAGAATCCTACCTGAACTCGCGATTTAGTTTCCTGCTTAAATCGACCCCAAGAAATGTATGACAGGAGTAGTTGTAAACACTCCCGTCCTGATTTATCTGACCCTCAAATAAGTAAGGTGAGAAATGTACATTCACTGACCAATCGGATGCTGTGGTTTGCGCCCTGGCACCACCGGCAACGAACGCGCCGATGAGTATCGTCAACGTAACCATTACCTCCACAGATTCCTCCCCATTCATACCTATTAACTCTGTACAACCGCAAATCATACTATCTCTTTCAATGTGTCATTGATGAATCAGACCGGTAATCCCGCCAACGGCGATCTGCAAGCCGACGCAAAAAATCAGGAACGCCATCAGGCGGTTTACAATCTTCTCATTGCGAGAGCCCATGTATTTAATCAATCGCCCGGCATTCACATAAAAAACAAAAATCAGGATGCAGATTCCCACTATGGAAATCACAAGGGCTCCATCATTGAACATGTAGTCTGAGAAAGTCTTTTCCTGTACATGGGCACTCAGCGTAAAGAGAACGGCGATGGTTCCGGCACCCGTGGACATTGGAAACGTAATGGGGTAGAACAGTTTGCTTTCAAGTTCAGTGAGTTCATTGTCGCCAGAGCCTTGAGTAACCGGAGCAGGCGAATTACTGGATTTGTCGGTGGTAAGAAACTCCCATCCGATTTTACAGATCATGATTCCGCCGCCCAACTGGACTATCGGGACCGTCAAGCCAAATAGCTCCAGGACCCAGTGGCCGACAAACAGCGTGATGACACAGATACCGAGGGCATAGACTGAGACCTTTCTTGCCGCACTTACCCTTTCACTTCTCGACAGACCAGAGAAATATGGGTCCACCATTAGCGCCGTGCCTATTGGATTTACCACCGGAAACAACGCGATAAATCCTAAGAAAACTAT
Organism: Bacteroidota bacterium; assembly: GCA_021818875.1. Classification (GTDB taxonomy): domain Bacteria; phylum Bacteroidota; class Ignavibacteria; order Kryptoniales; family JAKASW01; genus JAKASW01. The sequence continues at coordinate 12,045 of JAKASW010000084.1, read as the reverse complement.
CTCCAGGAAGGATTGAATATGTGCAAACATAAGTTGGCCAATTTTTATCAAGTTAATGAGAAGTCAGCAATGTCTACAAGGCGCGGCGGACATTTTCAGAAAGTCGAAGAGAGATGTGTCCCAATAGCAAGATCAGAATCTGATGGTTCACGCCTGCTTTCTCCCACACGAAAGGGAGGTCCGGCTTTGGAACAGCTTCGTCTCCATACCCAACTTAAAGTCCGTCCATTTCTGTCCGATATTTAAGGTGTAGCAGCCACAAAGTAACGGAGGAAAGACCGAACAGCCCATGTGTTGCACAATCGGGGAAGTCGAAGACCATCCAGGAATACAACAATTCACCGAGATAAGCCCGGAACTTTTCACCCAACATAACGGTCCACTTTACCGCACACCCATTGATCTCCAAAGAATGCCGGATCGGCCGTTGCGATTTCTGGTTATCGGAGGCTGCCTCGCGCAGCCGTTTCCCGAAGTCGCCTCGATGATCAATCCAGACTTCAAGGGCGACTTCATTCTGCTGAACAATTTCGATTCCTTCCCTGACATTTCATCGGAAGAAGTATCGCAGTATGATTTTCAGATCATACATCTCCCTCTGCGATCTATATTGGGAAACGCCTACTCCCGACTGCCCGACGATATCGAAAGCCATGAAGAATACCTGGCTCAGACTCAGGAATATCTTGCCCGCTACCTTGCCAACGTGATTAAGTTGAACACCGAATACAAGCTCCCGACATTCGTACTTGGATTCATGGTACCTCAGCAGAATCCGCTGGGGCGATTGCAGCCGAGGTACGATATTCGGAACATCATGCACTTCATGGAGCGGCTCAACATGTTCCTGGCATCTGAAGTGGCCAAAAGGCAAAATGCGTACTTCGTTGACGTTGACCAGATTTCAAGCGGGATCGGCAAGAAAGCGGTGCAGGACGACTCGGTGTGGTCATTCACGCATGGAACGACGTTGAGCGATGGCGACCACGATCACGACTTGAACCGCATCGAGCCGCCGCTCCCGATGCAGAATCATTACTCAGCCCGTTGGGTCGAGTTCTTCGACGCGCTGCTTCACGAAATCTTCGCAATGCATCGTACACTCAGACAACAGGATATGGTCAAGCTGGTGGCGGTCGATCTCGACGATACTTTGTGGCGCGGGGTGGCAGCTGAGGGAACGCTGGGAGCGATAGAGGGATGGCCTATGGGCTTCATGGAAACCCTTATCTATTTAAAGAAGCGGGGCATTCTTCTTGCGATCATCAGCAAAAACGATGAAGAGTCAATACGGGGAAAATGGAACGAAATAGTCCAGGGGCAGATCGCATTTTCAGATTTTGCGATTCACAGGATTAATTTTCGCAGCAAAGTGGAAAACCTCTCCGAGATTCTTCGGGAAGTGAACATCCTCCCGAAGAATGTCGTAATGATAGACGACAACCCCGGGGAACGTGCATCGATTGAGGCGGGACTGCCGGACGTGCGCGTGCTCGGGAGTCATCTTTACTATTTGAAACGAATCCTTCTCTGGGCTCCGGAGATGCAACAGCCGGTGATCACGAGTGAATCTAGCCGGAAGACGGAAATGGTGCAGGCTCAACTGGAGCGCGAATCCGTCCGCAGGCGGCTTTCACATGAAGAATTTCTGCAATCTCTCCATCTTCGCGTTACTGTATCGATCCTTCATGAAATCAGTGACGTACACATAAGCCGGACCCTTGTGCTATTCAACAAAACCAATCAGTTCAACACCACAGGTGGACGTTATACACTGGAGCACTTTCAAAGGAACTTCGCCGCCGGCAAACGCCTTTACGTGCTTCAGGCGGAGGATCGCTTCACGCAATACGGTTTGATCGGCGCAGCGTGGGTAAATCAAAACCGAATCGAACACATGGTAATGAGTTGTCGGGCACTCGGTTTGGACATCGAGGAATCGTTCCTTGCATACCTGGCAAACCGGCTTGTCCTGGAAAACAAATCGACATTGGATGGTGTATTGCTGCTCACCGACGCTAACGTTGCTTGTCGTCAGTTCTACGCGGCGAACGGGTTCACGAACTCTCCGGACAATCCGGCATTCTGGTCGCGAGAACTTGCACGACCTTTTCCCTTTCCGGCTCACATCTCCTTTGCGGAATCTGACACAGAAAGCATTTTTCTTCGCTGAAGAGCGACAGAGAATCGACTTCCATCCCCCTTTGTGGTAGTTTCGAGTAAGTCTTGCCCGCAGCGGGCGAGGGTTTCTTCACTACGAGAATTTTGCATTTCGTTTTCGCGCGCCTTGGAATTAGTCCGGCAGCATCAGGTCAGGGTCCCCAATCGCTTGCTCGCGTCGTCAGCCAGACGGCGAAAACCAGACCGATGACAGCAAACTTCTGGGCTACAATTTCCCCCGGTTTCTGGAGTACGAATAAAACCGCGTAGGGTACAACAGTTGGTTGTAATACGATCTGCGATATGATGGCTTTTATCCTGTGGCGTGAATGATTCAGTTCGATTGAACGCAATACTACGAAACTCCAGAACATTCCGAAAACAAGCACCCCTCCTGCGATGTGCCACCATTCGTAGAGGTAGTAGGGCAATATTAACAGCAGAAAGCCGACAGCACTGCCGAGCGAGAATACCCTTTTTGCTCCGTTGTGACTTGATGACTTATTGGACGTGAAGAGACAATACATTGTCGCCATCAATATTCCTGATGTCAGCATGGTAGCATCAAAGAATGCCCGTGCCAGTATATTTGGACTGTTGCGCTGAGTCAGCGGTTCTCCAAGGTCACTAAGCTGATAACGCCAGAACCGAAACGGTCCCCTGTACGTGATTATAGACAGCGCGAGTCCCAGGCATATACACAAGACCAAAACCGAGAAACGTCTGGATATTTTGAGAGCGGAAGTGATTGGAGTCCGCTCTGGAAAGTGTTCATCCATTTGAACAAGATCACCGTTAGTAACGAAAGATAAGAACTACCTGAGAAGTGTGAAAGTGGATTACCTCTCACTGAAGAGAGTAGTCAGAAGTTTAAGCAGTTCGGGTGAGTCTCTCCGTATTGACATGTGGAATTATACAAAGCTGAAATGCGAGTTGTCCATCATGGTTGCTTCTTGACAATCCGGCTATTTTCATTCTCTTCGCCAAAAGGACCGGGTACCTTACCGGGGAAAGGCCATTCATTCGGCTTGGCTTCGAGGTCTAGCTCAGCAGCAATAACTCCGGAGCGATCCGTATTTCCTCGAAATTCTCTTTCACGATTCCCTTGGTCTCTTTCAAGTTTAGCCATCTGAAAATATTGTTCATGTACCCCAAATGTGAATGCAACATTGTAAAGAGCCTTTCGAGCTTTGTTAGTCAAGTAAAGGACCCTGGTTGCATAGAGATTTTCGTATTGCTCTGAAAGAATCTGTTTTTCAGAAACGTTCTCCGTCCTGAAAATTCTGTCTGAATGTTTCGAGATTCAGATCGAAATAGTGTCCGATGTTCCTCTCTGTCACAACCTTATACCGAATAACTAGAAAAAGCAAAGCCAATTGAAACACGGCTATCACAACTTGAATCCAAATCATTCTGTTAGTCTGTCCCCAGCTATCATTTATTTCCTATCAGACCCTTCACCAACCTGTCAAGCATTGTCTGATGACTTTCTTTTGCCTGCCGTTTCCTGCTTTCACTTTCCGTTCCCCAATCCTTCCTTTAAACTTCTGAACTGTTCCAACGCTGCTTCAAGATTATCCATGATGTCCTGAGCGATTACATCAGGATCAGGAAGAGTAGCCGAGTCTTCCAGGCTTTCATCTTTCAGCCAGAAAATGTCCAGGCTTGCCTTGTCGCGTTGGACGAGCTCATCGTACGTGAATGCCTTAAACCGCTCCGACTCCTTCCGTTCGCGGCGGTTCTCAGGATTATAACACTTAATAAAGTCAGCCAGGTCTTCGTGCTTCAGCGTATTCGTCTTAAGGGTAAAATGCATGTTCGTACGGAGATCATAAATCCATAGCTTCTCTGTCCATGGCTTTTCGCTTGCGGGTTTCCGGTAAAAGAAGAGGAAGTTTGCCTTGACGCCTTGTGCATAGAAAATGCCTGTTGGTAGTCTGAGAAGAGTGTGGACATCGCATTCATGAAGAAGCTTCCGACGCACTGTTTCACCCGCTCCGCCTTCAAATAAGACGTTGTCCGGCACAACGATGGCGGCTTTGCCATTCATCTTGAGAAGCGATTTTACGTGCTGCAGGAAATTCAGCTGCTTGTTCGAAGTCGTAGCCCAGAAGTCCTGCCTCTCATACGTGATAGATTCTCTATCGGCTTTGCCTTCTCCATTCACAATCGTAATGCTGCTCTTCTTACCGAACGGTGGATTAGTCATTACGAAATCAAAGTGCTCACTCGGCTCTGATGCCAGGCTGTCGGCGACAACGATTGGGCTGTCCTCTCCTCCGATACCGTGGAGATAAAGGTTCATGACACAGAGTCTTGCCGTGCTATCGACGATCTCCCAGCCTTTGAAGGTTTTCGTCTTGAGGAAGTCCTTCTGCTTCTTATCCAGCTGTTTCTTTTCGATATATGCATGCGAAGCCAAAAAGAAACCGCCAGTGCCAGAAGCCGGATCGCAAATTGTCATCATCGGCTCCGGACGAACAACTTCAACCATTGCCCTGGTGAGCGGTCTCGGTGTGAAATATTGTCCGGCACCACTCTTCACGTCTTCAGCATTTTTCTGCAGAAGACCTTCGTATATCTCGCCCTTTATGTCTACATCAAGCCCCATCCAGGTTTCATCATTTATCAGTTCGACGAGTCTTTTGAGCTTTGCAGGGTCCTGAATCTTGTTTTGGGATTTCCTGAATATGACTCCAAGCATACCGGATTCTTTGCCAAGTGAATCAAGAATATGTCGGTAATGGACTTCTAGGTCGTCGCCATCTTTCCTCGTGAGACTCTGCCAGTCCAAACCATCAGGAATGACAGAGGGCTTACTAAACGGTGGCTTCGACTGTTCATCGGCCATCTTAAGAAAGAGCAAGTAGGTGAGCTGCTCAACGTAATCGCCGTAGCTGACGCCGTCATCGCGAAGAACATTGCAGTAGTTCCAGAGGCGCTGCACTATAGTGGATGATTCTGCTGACATTCACATTCCCTTTTGTACGTAGTTCATTCGGGCCATTACCTAATATATTACCCAATTAGCCATTTGTTACCCAATTAAAACCTCTTCGCTCGCTCCCATTGCGCATATTTGCCCTTTCCTAAACACTTGACCTTCCCCTGACTCCGCAGATCCTTCAACACGCGGCGAATCATGTCGACACCAACGCCGGGTACTTTCTTCTGGAGGTCGACCACGCGGAAAGGTTTATCCAGATTTGCGAGGACGGAAAGGAGCCTTTGTGTCTTTGCGCCACGAGGTTCAGCAACTCTGGAAAGCTGCTCCTCGAATTCTTTATAGGCGACCTTCAGCATCGAAAGGATAAAATTGGTATAAGGCCAGGGATTGTGCTTCCCTTCATGCCAGCTTTTTGAGCTCTCTTCGAGCGTTTCGTAGTAACGTTCTTTGTTCTCCTCGATTACCCTCTCTATACCGATGTAGCGTCCGACTTCGAAGCCAAGATGGTACAGTTCCAGGAGGAGCAATAGCCGGGAGACCCTGCCATTACCATCACGGAAAGGATGGACGCAGAGAAAATCCAGGTTGAATCCCGCCGCAAGAATCAGGGGATGCACCCACCGTTCTTTCATCGCATCCGGCCACAACCCGACAAGCTCTCGCATTGCCTCCGGAGTCTGAGCGCTCGACACGGGATGAAACCTCACGCGTTCCCTACCGTCGGGATATTTCTCGATGATGTCCCCGTCTTTGTCCTTATACTTGCCTGCGTCCCATACTTCTCCGCGGCTTAGCCTGTGAAGCTGAAGGATCGTCTCTTCTGAAATCGCCAACGAAGCAGATCTGGAATGTATGAGATCGAGGGCTTTTCTGTACCCTCGAACTTCCTCTTCATTGCGATCTGTCAGGAGCTTCTTTCCGAAGACAACTGTGCCAGCTCTTTTAACATCTACCTCTACACCTTCAATTCTATTTGAAGACAATGTACTTTCAATCAGCGCATGCTCTCGGAGAACCTTCAATTTTTGAGGAGCCTGATTTTTGAATAACTCCTGTTTTCCTCGCGCCTCGCCAAGATCGGCAAGATACCATGAAGTCGATGCTGGAATGCTCTCGATCCCTTTCGCGTATTGTCTCAGCGTCATCATCGTTTCTTCTCTTTCTTGCTTCTTGCTTCTGATGTCCGACCTCTATCCTTCACACTTTCCGAACTCCTAGACTTCTTATCTTCTTCCCTCGCGCTTCTGATTCGTTCCAGCAAGACCGATGCGGGTTCATCACTCGGATCCTGCGGCACCAGCTTCCCTTCAAAAGCTCTCTTCAAAATGCTCTGCCTTAGCCGCTCGGCTTCTTTAAGACCGGCATTGACTGTCTTCTCAACTTCCTCAGCAACTGAAAGCCGCCGCTCGACTTCGGAAACGATTTGGCGCTGGTCTTCAATCTTCTCAGGAATCGAGACTGCTATAGGATACAGTTTTCTCTGAGAGATAACAGGCTGCGCTGTTGAACTTGCATATTTGTTCAAATCCAACGAGACAATAAGGTGGCACAGGAATCTTTTGTCGAATCTTGCTTCGTCAAAAGAGACCACAAAAGCATTATCAGTTACCCAACTTCTAGGCTTTGTGATGTGGGCATTTCCGCAATGAACTCCAACTCTGCCGATAATTAGTTTCTCGTCTTCAAACATATACGAAGAATGCTTTCCTGTAATGCCGTTCCCACCATAAACCAAGTATGCGCCATACTGACTTCTATTTGTTTTTGTCAAACCATCTCCGCTACTTATCGAAACAGTTTTCCCAAGAGTCGAGTCTATCCACTTGATATTCTTGCTTAAGAGCTTTCCTTCCACCGCCGCCTTGAGTACAGCTTGCCTGTATCTCTTGAGTTCCGCTTTGACTTTCTTCAGAGCTTCGACACCGGCATCTAAGTCGGAGAAAAGTTCTTCTATCTTCGCGACGATGCGGTGCTGCTCGGCAAGAGGAGGAAGGGGAATAGGAAACGTCGCAAGTTTCTTGAAATCGACTCTCGGATGCTGGACACCGCTGACATTCAGATTGGCGAACCTTACAAAATCTTCAGCAAGCATCCGAAAGAAGAAATATTTGCTCGACGCAAACTCGCTCCGTGGAAACACAAGAATATCTGTGGAGCATACACCATCAAAAGCAGGAACGCAGACTTTGTTGAGATAAGGACGGAGTTTTCCATAGAGCAAATCGCCTTTATGAAAAATCGATTTTGTGCTTCTCACATCACTCGCGATACCATGGCCGATTAATTTGCCGGTACCACTTTCTATGTGTTCAAGACCAATGTATTTTGAAGCCCCTGCCTTTGCAGGATCGATTCGTACTTTGGATGGATCAGCCAGATCGCCGAACTGCATTCGCATCCACCCCTTCAGCAGTCCATCGCTATCCACGTTTATCTCAAACGACAAGTTCTTTGATGTGCTCTTCCCGTTGGCTCCACTGGATTGGCGTGATGTCGTACTGCTTCAAAGCTTCCGTAAGATCAACGTTGATTTCCTTATCCGTATCGTTCATGAAAGCATAAGCAGTTGAGTTTGGCGCCCTGATCCCTCTTGTATCATCCCACGCAAATATCAATGAGGTTATCGCGGTCCTGTTGGGGTGATTGATCGCTCGTAACACTCTTTCCGGTCGTTGTTTGGATTCAGGGATCACAAAATCAAAGAAGTGATCGAAACCGCTCTTACCGGTGAACTTCACAGCTGGCGTAAACCTAACCTCGTGAGTTCGCAGGAACCTTTCGACATCTTCCCGGAACAAACTCAAGACCGTCGGCTCAGCTGTAACATACAAGTCATTTACTGCCAGCATAGCTTGGATGAGGTTGTGTTTCTTTTGAGGAAAGTTCGCAGCCCTAGCATCCACAACAAGCTCCTCGCCCTTCAACTGTACCCCAAAGCCATTTAGAATAGTCTGAGTCAGTTGGCGCCGTTTTGGTGAGCTTAACTCAAAGCCGCTAAGTTCAAGATCGCGAAGCGTGTAGCCATCATCGCTTAACACAAGTGTACCATCGGTTTTCCTGACATACAATTGCATCTGGTCATTGTGACGATCAAGGAATGGCGTCGTAATTTCAAAGCTGTCGCCTATCTGATCCACCGTGATCTTCTCGCGAAGCCAGTTTACATAGTTGCTGACCAAATCTCGAGCCTCTTGCGCAGTCATATCTAAAGCGTCATGTCCAATAGTGGCATTTCAATAATATTACAATATTTACAGAACTCTTGAAATGTCGTAAATAGATCATTAGGCGCGGTAAATTCCTTTGGCAGTGGTATTGCCCACTTGTCCAAGAAACCTTCCACATAGAGATGCAAATGAGGAGGTTTCAGAGTTTGTCCGTTGTATGGGGCAAGAAACTGGAGTGGCACAACATTTACCTCAGGATTGGGATGAGGCGGACCATCCAAATCAAGCCGTACCAGGATATTTATACTCTGATAACGTTCTTGATATGTACACTTTGTCAGACGAATTCTGCCTCTGCTGATGTCGAGTTGAAACTTCTCTCTTCCGTCTATGGATTCAATGGGTAAGGTAATTTTCTCGCCACCCACAGGGAAATCTCTCCTCATGTTGTCCGACCGTCTCTTCTGAATGGCCCTTAGACTGTCAGCTTCAATTTGAGTCAGCAAATTTGCCCCCCTGAATTAAATGCCATAATGATTACCCGCTTTGAAGGTTGAATTGGCGTTGCCGTTGGCATTGTCATAATCTTTGTTCGTCGTGCTTAATCCATTTTGCCGGGTTATCCACGATGTATTGTCGTATGCGGTTCAATTCGTTTTCGTTACGGATGATATGTTCCTTCACCCCGTGAGGTAGTTCTTTAACCGCGATTTGACGTATCGTTTTCCCCAAGCCGTCTTGAGATACTTTTCTCTCCTGGTTGCATCTTGCTGGTTCAGACAACCTTCCCAGTAAATTAACTCTAACGGCCTTCGCTCCTTCGTTGAAGTAACCCTTCCCGAATTGTGTTCTTCTAATCTCTCCAGGAGGTTTGTTGTGTATCCTGTGTAGAAATTTCTGTCTACTGCCGATCGAACAACGTAAACATAATAATACTTTTTCATGGTGTACCTCACGGGGTAAATAATTCCGTTGCCATAACGGATCGCCGGGTGAATTGCGTAATTCATTGACACGTTTTGACACGGCGGATTTGAAACCACAGATTATTGTCGGCAACGATCCGTGCGTCGGTTTGCCGAATTGTTCGTGTTGTGGTACATGGTTATATGGGGGCACGGAATTGTTTGGTGGTGCGGAATCAATATTATGTAGGGGCACGGCGTGCCGTGCCCCTACAATAAAAATGATGCCATGTACATGATCCGGCATTACAATGAATTCATCCAATTCGACATTTTGATAATGCTGTGGCATTGAATGCCAACATTCATCGACGATTTTCCCCAATTCATTCAGATTCACCGTCGCATCGACGACATTCCCGAAAATTGGTTCGTGCCTCCATGCATCGACGGTTACAAAATATGCACCCTCCTGCGAATAATCGTATCCTTTCAACCGAATCGAACGCCGGTAGCAACAGGACGCAGGCACGATAGACCGAATCGGCAGCGGAGTATTCATCGCGAGCCCCTCTTCGATGTGGTCTTTGCTTTTTCGAATGCGTTCCAGCCCTTTTTTGTAAGGCGGTATTTCCCTCGCCTGGACGTGCCTGAGAAGATTACATACCCGCGCTCCTTCAGGAGTCTGGCATCCCGCTCCGCTGTTGCCGTGGATATCCCCAGGTATTGCTGTATGTCCCTGATAGCTATCCCATCTCGTTGGTAGGCAAAGAGTAGTTCAACGGCGAGCCTCTTCTTGACGCCCTCATCATCACCCTCATGAATACCCTCACGAACACCCTCAGCAACAGCATCATCAACGGAATCAAGAACACCATCACGAACACCATCATGAACGGCATCAAGAATGGGATCACTGACACCACCGAGGACCTTCTTGACCGGCCTTCTGAAAGTTACAGTAAAAAACGAATTGAATTCGAACTCAGGAGGGCGAAGCTTCGCCTGCTTCAGTATCTCCCTCATTCTGCTCACACCGGTACCCATCTTCTCCACGTAACCCGCGCGGTGCAATAAAGAAGATATATTGGGGTTCCTTAAGACACTCCGTTTTCCGAAATTCTCAGGTGTCAGACCCTTCACCAACCCGCCAGGGTTAGATATTTCGATCCGATCATCAAATATCTCCACCATTACATTGGCTCCACGCTCGAAGTAATCCCGATGCGCTACTGCGTTCACGACCGCCTCGCGGAGAACCGCTTCCGGTATTTGCAAGACCTCATTGCGCCGGGCGTGCCCGGTCATATCGTAGCGGACAGGCAAGTTTCGCCTCAGGAACCTCAACGCCTCCTCGACATTCGAAAGGATATCATCGTTGAAGTCTTTTCTATCAAGCACTTCTACCTTCTCAGTACCTTTGTAGAGCACACAGGTGACTGCGACATGAGGATAAATGCGGTTGAGATCTTTCGAGAAAAACAAGACACCGCTATTGTTCATCACAACCGCGTTACGCTCAACTGAAGCGGCACCCAAGTTTTCCAGCATATCTTTGGCACCCAAAGCATCTGTTATATCAGCTAACTTCAGAAAGCTGTCGAGCTTTCGCGGGGCAAAATCATTCTTGAAATCAAACCTCTCGGGGACTAACTCATCGAAGCGAACCTTTCCTTCCGACTTCATGAAAGCCAGGATCTCGTTTCTTTTCATTTTCTGCGAATTCGGCCCCGCACGCAAGTAGAAGCCCGTAGAACATCTATACGGCTTATCGTCCCCAGCGGGGACATGGACTATCAGAATGTTCCTAAACTCCTCCATAGAGATCCTGATGCGAGGATCACAGTTGTTTGCGACATCCTGTACTTGCGTCTTCAGGAGGTTGTCAATGTTAACGCCCTTCACAACCCCGTCATCGTCGATGCCTATAAAGATACGACCGCCGGACGCATTTGCGAATGCAACTAATTCTTTGTCGAGGTTAGCAACTTTTTCTTTGAATTCTACCCGGTATCCTTCAAGCTCCTGAAGGATCACATTCAATTCTTTATCTGTCACGCCACCAATTCCCTACTCATCTCCGCCATTATCGGCTCTAACTCCCCGCCGAAAACCTGATACGCCTTCACCCTGCCTCCCTTATCGCTGAACGGTATATTGTCGAAATCTTCCATGCTGATCACGGCCGAAGTGGCAATATGGTCCTCTATCATCGTGAGCCATGTCATCTCTTCAGGTTTGAACTCGCGTCCCTGCTCTTCCTGTTTTGATATCCATACTTTGAACCTCTCTTCGACCATTTCAGGGAATGGTATCAGTACGTCACTCATGCCGACCGCATAGCGGACAAGTGCGATTATGTCGGTCATGAGCCTTGCAGGTCCGGCTCCACGCACTTGTGACTTCTCAAGCTGTTCGTAAGCGTTCCAGATGCCTTCTTCTGTAAGCCGGTATGGTGGCTTTTTTATTGCAGACGCGAGCTCATCGATCATCTCGTACGTAAGCTGCCTCTGACCATACGGCTTGCCGTAGATAATCCGCAGCGCGTCTATTTCATTCTTGTTTTCTTCGATGAACTTCCGGAACGTATCGACAGTGTTTTTCGCCTTCTCTTTTGCCTTTTCGTCGAATCCCGCGAACACCACCCTGTCTTCGCTTACTTTGTCGATGACCTGCTCGTTCCGCTTCTTCACTTCTATGATCACGTCCCGGAGTTGTGGATTATCAAATGGCAGGCACGCTTTACTCACAAGCTTCTTCGCGGATTCCTGTAGGATGCCGTTGCGGCGAAGCTTAGCTTCTGTCTCTTGGATCGACTTCTCGATTACCGCGAGCGACTTCTCTAACTTATCAAGATTAGCCTTCG
>JAKASW010000083.1 GCA_021818875.1 Bacteroidota bacterium | reverse complement strand
TTCCGATCTTGGCTCCCGCTCTTCCTTAATCAAAGATATGGGTTGAATCTTGCTCAGCTTGGCCTTCCTCTCATTGCAATCTACACGATGACGAGCATCGGAAGCATTGGAGGAGGATGGCTGTCGGGAGTTTTCATAAAGAAGGGATGGTCGATAAATAAAGGGAGGAAAGTCGTCATGCTGATCTGTGCTCTCCTGATCGTGCCGATAGTTTTTGCGTCGGTTGTGTCTGAATGGTGGGCTGTCTTCCTGATTGGACTGGCGGCGGCATCTCATCAGGGCTGGTCGGCCAACCTGTTCACTACTGCCTCCGACATGTTTCCAAAAAGAGCTGTGGGCTCGGTGGTCGGTCTGGGAGGAATGGCGGGGGCAATCGGCGGAATGCTTATCGCTACTGCAGCGGGTTTCATACTGCAATTCACAGGAAGTTATGTGATCCTTTTCGTCATCTGTGGCACAGTGTACCTCCTCGCGCTTCTCGTTTTCCATTTCCTGGTTCCCAAATTGGATCCCGCAGTAATCTGATGGAATAGCATTTGACGGCATCAAACTAATTATTTAGGATTAACAATGAGTACTACAGAAGAGAAGAAAACTGAAACATACGCGACGGAGTCTCAGACTCTGTCTGTCGGGAACGGAACATCGATCCCGGCATATCCGGATTCGCTAAACGTAGTGGCGGGCGAGAAGATTTTTGTCGGAAGACAAAACGGGAAGAAGTACTTGTTTGTCGAATCGCCATCGGATGTCGTCACTGCTGCGCAGATGTTCCAGGGTGAAGAACTTGACATTGATCCTTCCGGGAATCCGGCTGTCAGAGTCAAGCGATGCCCGATGAATCACTATAATGCACAAATTCTGCAACAGTTGTTCCCCTTTACACGAGCGGTCCCTATCGGTCTCCACAACTCCTACGGATTTGGCGACCGGTTGGGGCTTGCCAACGCCGGGCATCTCAGGGCCCTGAAGGGCTTCAATTTCAAACCTGTACTGGCACAGCAGTCCATCCGCGAATTGACTAGAACCCAGCGCACCCCCGAGGAGGTCATGGATGCGGCAGTATGGGCAGTGTACCAGGAAGGTTATAAAAATGGATTCGGCGCCGACGCCGACCATCTGAAGACTACCGACGATGTCGATAGGCTGGTCAAAGCCGGATTCACGATGTTCACTATCGATCCAAGCGATCACGTTGTCGGTGGAGTTGCGGCACTCCTGGATGCGGAACTCCAAAGAAGGGTTGCCGGGTTACCATGGAAGGATTTTAGCGATGACTTGAGCACTCTGTCGGCAAGGTACGTTGGCAGGGTGTTCAAACTTGACTCATCAACTTCCATCCTTGCCGGCGAAAGGGAAATCCGCGAGGCTTGCTTGAAATACATGGCTGCAATCCTGAATATCAAGAGAATTCATTCACACCTCAAAACAAAATACCCGGACTACAATTGTGAAATCGAGGTCTCCATCGATGAGACCGACACAGTGACGACCCCGTTCGAGCATTTCTTTATTGTGACCGAGCTGCGGAGACTCGGCGTTACCTTTGTCAGTCTGGCTCCAAGATTTGTCGGCGACTTTGAGAAGGGAATTGAATACAAAGGCGACATCGAGCTGTTCAAAGACCATTACCTGAAACATGTTGCGATCTCAAGGCACTTCGGAACTTACAAAATCAGTTTTCACTCCGGGAGTGATAAGTTCAGAGTGTACGAAGCCGTCGGTTCGCTTCCGCAGACATTCATTCACGTCAAGACTGCCGGCACGAGTTATCTCGAAGCGTTAAAGGTGGTTGCGATCCGCGAGCCGGATTTATTCAGGGAGATACTTGATTTTGCTGTTGGTCTTTATGACGCCGAGAGGAAGAGCTACTTCGTCTCTGCGGACATGAAGAAGATAAAGCGAGGGAAGGACTACAAGGACTCAGAACTCGAAGGACTTTTTGCATCCAACGATGTCAGGCAGGCGTTGCATGTGACTTATGGGAGAGTTCTGACGGAGAAGGATGGCAAGGCTGATTTTATTTACAGAGACAGGATTTACAGATGTCTTGACCAAAATGAGGATCTTCATTATGAGGTTCTGATTAGGCACTTTAGGCGCCACCTCATGCCGTTTAAGAACTGGCAATGATAGTACGATCTATCGGATGAAAAAGGGGGTCCGCTCGACCAAGGTGGAACCCCTGTATTTTTTTACCGTTGACAATCTTACTTCAGGAGCATGAGCTTCTTGACCGCTGTGTAGCTTCCCGCGGTCATCTTGTAGAAATAGACTCCGGTGGCAAATCGCGAACCATCAAAGCTTACCTCATGATAGCCTGCGGACTCTTCTCCATCCACAAGCGTTGCAACTTCGCGCCCGAGAATATCATAGACTTTGATCGTGACACGGGAGTCCTTTGGAAGGTGGTAGCGAATCGCCGTCGTCGGGTTGAATGGGTTCGGATAATTCTGATAGAGCGCACAGGAAGATGGTACACCCTTTTTTTTCAACCACTATCGTTCCAATAGAATACATCTTTATCTTCAAAGTGTCATTCTCAACAAGAGCAATCGTGGGATAGCCTTCGTATGTAGTGAGAGCAACCGACGAGATCGAGGAGGTGCTGTCCTGTTCAATAGGTCCATTTAAGTATGTACAATTCTTGCCATCCCACTCGGCAACCCATAGCCTTGGGTTGAGATTTGAATCGACAAAGGACATGTAGAGAACCGAATCCAAAGTAGTCGCAGAAATACCGGAAAACTTCCCACTCGTGACGAAACACAGCACAAGTTTCCACCGCGATCCATCCCATTCTGCAACACAGAGCGTGTCTGATTCACCTTCTGTCCAAATGGCAGTCGTTATTCCTGCCCGTAGTGCAACCTGTTCCGGGTGGGGAGAACCCGAAGAAGATGCAAGTCGGAAACCGTTGCCGCCATTGTGCTGATTGGCGCCATAGTAGAAGTAGCAGGAAACACCAGAGGAGTCATGTCCCTTCTGCGCGAAAAGCCAACCGTTACAGTAAGATAGAACGACCCAACCGTTCTCGTCACCGGTGAATGCCAAACCGGGTCCAATGGGCAAATGTATGTTAGGCATCCAATACCCCGGATCTGTGACCTTGGGTCCGGAATCCCAAAAGGGACTATCCACAAAATACGACGCATAGCCGGCCGGCCCACTAGCCATACCATACATTTCATAACGGCGGTTCTGCGCAATAGCTACACGAGTTCCCCACTGACCATAGAACCCTCCCATCCCGATCAGCTCCTGCGCTTGCGACGAACCCAGAGTTCCCACCATGTACTCAGCCGTTGCGGGATTGAAGCTTGTGATTGAGCCTGCAGCAAAGAGACTATCCTTGAGTGCAATACTGGTACCATTGCAATCGGTGAAGCCGGGAAGTGAGGACCAGCCACCTCCGGATAAATTCTTAATTGCGCCTGATGGATTAGGCAAGCTTGCATTCCGCCATTGATAAAAAACAACCAAGTTGCTTTCATCTCCGGCGATTGAACATCCATACACTGGAACAGATGCAGCGGATGGAAGATTATTCCACGTCTCGGTCGATGGTTTCATTAGCCTCCGTATGTCGCTGCTTCTGATGATCCTACAAGAATCCGGCATAATAAGATTCGTCCGACTTGCCGATCTGCAAACAATCTGGCCCTTGGCGGTCGCGGTCCAGAACACGAACATTACGGTAGAGATCAAGAGAAGTGCGGCTTGGATTAAATCTCTTCGCTTCATTTTCATGACTCACCTCGTATTCTTCAATATTCAAATTGTAAAATTAGCCCCTGCAATCACAGTTCCAGTTAGGATTACTCCGTACCTGAAAATGCTGTCGAGTCTGACCATAACCGGGAAAGTCACGTTCCCTGATGAGTAAACATTCTTTCCTCCTGCTGCCTCGAGTCCGACGTTGGTCTGCGTATTACCCTGTGTGTAGTAATCATCCTCATAAGCCCCGTCAAACGTTCGGGTATGACTCCATGTGACAACGTGCAGACCAAGTCCAGCCTGCAGAAAATAACGCTGGTTTGATGGAGTATATTCGGCGAGTCCAAGGATTTGTACGGCGCTCTCTGCATCCGTGAAGTTGTCTTTGAAAATGAGAACTCCATCCTCATCGCCCACGTCGAAGACAGAGGAATAAAGCTTCTGCCATCCAAGGTCGAAACCGAATCTCAAGGTGTGATCGCTCGATGGATTGGTAAGGGAACCGAACAGCATTTGAAGTCCTCCGCCATAAATAAACCTATTGACCGAGTAATTGCCATAACTCCCGCCACCAACCATTACGTATCCTAAATCTGTCGATGACGGCGGCCTGACCGAAAGTCCTAAATTGATAAAAGGTCTAATTGTTTCCTGCCCCTGTACAGCAACTGTTGATCCGAAGGCTGCTGGCAAAAGCACAATTATGGAGCACAGATTCTTCATGGAATGATCCTCCCTTGCTAAGTTTATGGTTAGGTGAACGTGCTAACTCTATTACCTCGCCACAACAGAGCGGAATTAGATAGGGCATACTGCTTACCCAATTCATCAGAAGCTCGATGTAAGCGTTGAGATTTCTTAGATTTTAGCCTTAGCGGGAAGAACAATCAGTTCGGAATGTTTTGCAGGCAAAACGTCCCCTTGGTGCTTCATCACAGGACTCCTTTTTACGTCGATCTTTCCATTCAAGAAAGTTCAATCATAACAAAGAAAATCTCGTGCTTCCTTTACCACGAATTCACTTGCCCAGTGCACGAATCGTGCGAGTGTAACATTTCCGGAGATAAAAGTCAAGCTGACCGAGCTTTCACTAACATGCTATTCCATCTTATGCTTTGCGCGGTACCGCCAAAGTCTGCCGATAGGCAAGTTTGCGCTTTTTCTCTTTGCATGCCGATTTTCCAGCCAGTGTTCTAACCTCGCCTCAGATTCTGTTTCTTTACATTCAGCCCTCATAAATATTTTAGGCAATACTCAAAATAATTGTTGACATTTCCCCAATAATTCTTAGATTACTTAAGAAGTTTCAAATTCCGGAGGCTTAACTTTATTAAGTAAAGAGCCGGATCGGCAACTTCCGGAGATTTTTGACTCCGTTATATGGTTATACTGCTAAAGGAAGACTTGTTGACAGGTGAAATATCAGAGGAGTATTCGTGATATGAACGCACCCGGTGATGGAATGGAAAATGGCGGCCAGGTAGATCAGGCCATGAAACGCGGAATGTATGATCCTTCATTCGAGCACGATGCGTGCGGAATGGGATTCGTCGCAGACGTTAAGGGTCGGAAATCGCGTTCCATCATAGACAAGGGGCTCGACATTCTCAAGAACCTCCAACATCGTGGAGCAGTGGGCGCTGACCCTGAAACCGGCGACGGCTCCGGCATCCTTATTCAAATGCCTGATGAATTTATTCGAAAGGCAGCTGCCGAGAAGAAAATAAAACTTCCCTCAGAGGGAAAGTACGGAGTCGGTGTGATGTTCCTTCCGCAGGACCCGATCAGAAGAAAGGCCGCGGAGAACATCGTCGAGAAGATTGTAATAGATGAAGGACAGAAGTTCCTGGGTTGGAGAGATGTACCTGTCGATCCGACTGTACCAGGAAAGGGTGCAAGGGCAACCCAACCCTTCATCAGACAGTGTTTCATCGGTGCTTCGAAAGCAATCGCGAACCAGGATGAGTTTGAGAGAAAACTATACTCGATCAGGAGAATAATCGACCATCGGGTCCGCGCCGAGCTCGACTGCGACAGAAGCGAGTATTATGTGCCGTCGTTTTCCAGCAGGACTCTGGTGTATAAGGGAATGCTCCTTGCTCCTCAACTGACGGCGTTCTATAAGGATCTTAACGATAAAGATATGAAGTCGGCGATGACGATGCTTCATCTCCGGTTTTCCACCAACACTTTCCCGACCTGGGACCTGGCGCATCCTTTCAGAATGATCGCTCACAATGGCGAGATCAATACATTGCGAGGCAATAAGAATTGGATGACTGCGCGAGAACATGTGATGGAGTCGCCGTACTTCGGTAAGGACCTCAAGAGGATGCTCCCGATCATCATGGACGGACAGAGCGACTCTGCGACATTCGATTCCGTGCTTGAACTTCTCGTCATGAGCGGCCGAAGTGTGCCTCATGCTATGATGATGATGATTCCCGAAGCGTGGTCGAAGAACGATCTGATGGATCCGGAAAGAAAGGCTTTTTATGAATTTCACGCGACCATGATGGAACCCTGGGACGGTCCGGCGGCAGTAGTGTTTACAGACGGCAATATTATCGGTGCGACGCTCGACCGGAACGGCCTTCGTCCGTCAAGATATGTCGTTACGAAAGACGGCCTCGTCGTCCTCACTTCCGAAGCAGGGACATTCAGCGTCGATGCCGAGAATGTGGCGAGAAAAGGAAAGCTTCAACCTGGTCGTATGTTCATCCTCGACCTGAAGCAAGGTCGAATTATCGAGGACGAAGAAGTCAAGAAAGAAATTGTCACCCGGAAGCCTTATCGGAAGTGGGTGAACGACAACATGATAAACCTTTCGCACCTGCCGACTCCCGATCAGATTTACAATGCGGATTTCGAGACTCTCCACATGCGCCAGCGCATTTTCGGTTATACCAAGGAGGACCTGGAAAAGGTTATCCTTCCGATGGCCGCGAAAGGTGAAGAAGCAGTTGGTTCGATGGGAACCGATGCTGCCCTCGCAGTGCTTTCGGAGCGGCCGCAGATGCTCTTCAGGTATTTCAAGCAATTGTTCGCGCAGGTCACCAACCCGCCAATCGACTCGATCAGGGAAGAGCTGGTCATGGAGTTGACTACGTACGTCGGCCCTGAACAAAACCTTCTTGCTGAAACGCCGCTGCACGCTCACCGTCTCGAGCTTGAGCATCCACTTCTTTCCAATTCCCAGATGGAAAAGATCAGGAATATCGCAAAGGGTCATTTCAAATCGATCACCATTCCGCTCCTTTTCAACCCGAGTGTTCGCCACAACATGCGCGAACGAATGGACCAGATATGCAATGAAGCCGTCGAGGCAGTGAAGTCCGGCATCTCGTTGATAATCCTTTCGGACAAAGGCGTCGATCAGAATCTTGCAGCAATCCCGAGTCTGCTTGCCACATCAGGTGTTCACCATGCACTTCTCAAGGCGGGATTGAGGACTAAGACAGGGATCGTAGTCGAGAGCGGAGAACCGCGTGAAGTTCACCACTTTGCTCTCCTTTGCGGTTACGGCGCGAACGCGATAAATCCCTACGTTGCCTACGAAACACTTGCTTTCCTTACCGAGAAGAATTTTCTTCCCGGCATAAACGATTACAAGACCGCCAAAAAGAACTATGTCAAGGCGGTAAGCAAGGGACTCTTCAAGATATTCAGTAAGATGGGAATCAGTACGCTGCAGTCCTACTGCGGTGCGCAGATATTCGAAGCTGTAGGTCTCGACGGCGAGATTGTGGAGAATTATTTCACCGGGACGCCGACGAAGATCGAAGGGTTGAGCCTCGAGATGTTGGAAGAGGAAACTATCAGGCGGCACCGCTATGCGCTTGACCCGCAAGTTGACCAGAGTGTCCTCGATGCCGGTGGACTGTACCACTATAGAAGAGACGGCGAGCAGCACCTCTGGAATCCTCTCACTATCTCGAAGCTGCAACTAAGCACGAGCAGAGGTGATTACAAAATTTTCAAAGAATATACTCATCTGATAAACGACCAATCTCGGAAAAGAGTAACACTGAGAAGCCTGTACCAGATCGATACCAACGGGTCTGCGATACCGGTTGAAGAGGTGGAGCCTGCAAAGGAAATAGTCAAGAGATTTGCGACAGGTGCAATGAGCTTCGGTTCCATTTCCCGCGAAGCGCATACGTCACTGGCGATTGCCATGAACAGACTCGGTGGGAAATCCAATACCGGGGAAGGCGGCGAAGAATCCGACCGGTTCAAGCGGCTTCCTGACGGCGACAGCATGCGGTCTGCAATAAAGCAGGTAGCTTCGGCGAGGTTTGGCGTGACGGCCGAATACCTGGTAAACGCTGATGAACTCCAGATTAAGATGGCACAGGGCGCTAAACCCGGAGAAGGCGGGCAGCTACCTGGCTACAAAGTCGATAAGATCATCGCAAGAGTACGGCACAGCATTCCGGGAGTGACACTCATCAGCCCGCCGCCTCACCATGATATCTATTCTATCGAGGATCTGAAGCAGTTGATTTTTGATTTGAAGAATATTAATCCTCAGGCGCGAATAAGCGTGAAACTGGTCTCAGAATCGGGCGTGGGTACGATTGCTGCCGGGGTTGCCAAAGCGCATGCCGACCATATCCTGATCTGCGGTCACGATGGCGGCACAGGTGCAAGCCCGATCGCATCGATCCAGTATGCTGGTACGCCGTGGGAGCTCGGCCTGAGCGACGCGCACCAGACTCTCATGCTTAACGGATTGAGGGATCGCGTGTACCTTGCGGTCGACGGACAGCTAAAAACAGGCCGTGACGTTGTTATCGCGGCGTTGCTCGGCGCCGAGGAGTTCGGGTTTGCAACAGCCCCGCTGGTGACTCAGGGCTGCATTATGATGAGGAAGTGTCATCTTAACACTTGCCCGACGGGTGTGGCGACACAGGATCCAGAACTGAGAAAGAAATTCATCGGTAAGCCTGAGTATGTGGTCAACTTCATGTTCTACATCGCCGAAGAAGTAAGAGAGCTGATGGCCGCCCTCGGATTCCGGACTATCAATGAGATGATCGGTAAGACCGAGAAGATTATTCCGATCAGGCCGAATGAGCACTGGAAGGCGCGCGGACTCGACCTCACGAAGCCTCTGTTCAAGGCGACTCCGCTCCATGAGACGAACTCTTATCGGACGCGGGCTCAGAACCACGAGCTCGAGAACCAGCTCGATTACGAGTTTATCGAACTGGCAAAGCCGGCACTCGATGATGGTACACCTGTCCATATTAAGAGAAGAATTCGAAATGTCAATCGCACGGTGGGTGCAATGCTTTCCGGCGAGATTGCAAAGAAGTATGGAGAAGAAGGTCTGCCGGATGGTACAGTCAAAATAGAGCTGAGGGGAACTGCCGGACAAAGCTTCGGAGCTTTCCTTGCGAGAGGGGTCGAGCTCGATCTTACAGGCGAATCTAATGACTACACGGGCAAGGGAATCTCCGGTGGTAGATTGATCGTCAAAGTCCCTCCTGAAGTTACGTTCGATCCATCTGAGAATATAATCGTCGGGAACACCTGTCTCTACGGTGCAACGAGCGGAGAAGTCTATATTAACGGCGTCGCAGGCGAGAGGTTCGCCGTTCGCAATTCCGGCGCTTACGCTGTCATCGAAGGAGTCGGCGATCACGGGTGTGAGTACATGACCGGTGGGAGAGTAGCGGTTCTCGGTAGGATCGGACGAAATTTCGCCGCTGGAATGTCCGGAGGAATCGCTTACGTATGGGATCCCAACAAGGTTGCTGAAAAGTACATCAACCACGGTATGGTGGCGGTGGAATATCTGATATTCGAAGAGGACATCGCGGAGCTTCACTCCATGATCCTGCGGCATTTCGAATTTACCGGTTCGAAGAGGGCGCAATATATCCTGAACAATTGGAGCACTGAGAGAGACAATTTCTGGAAGATTATTCCGGAAGAATACAGAAAGGCCTTGGCGCAGATGTCGAGAGAAAAAGAAGCCGTGGTCAGTCAAGTAAGCGCACCTGCGGAAGGAGTAGCCGTCAATGGGTAAACCGACAGGTTTCATGGAATACAAAAGGGCTAACCTGGAGCATCAGCCTCCGGAAGTCCGTCTAAAGAATTTCAAGGAATTCGAGAAGAGGTTCCACAGCGCAGACGCTAAGGTGCAGGCGGCGCGATGCATGGACTGTGGCATACCATTCTGCCACGGTGACACGGGGTGTCCGGTCCAGAACTACATCCCGGAGTGGAATGATCTGACCTACAAAGGCCACTGGCGTGAAGCTCTCGATAATCTCCTTTCAACCAACAACTTCCCGGAATTTACGGGAAGGTTGTGTCCTGCACCCTGCGAGACAGCATGTACTCTTGGAATAAACGAAGAGCCGGTCGCGATCAAAGCCATCGAGCGTACCATCATAGATAAAGGATGGGAAGAAGACTGGGTTGTGCCACGCTTGCCCTACGTAATCAGCGGCAAAAAGGTGGCGGTGGTCGGCTCCGGGCCTTCAGGACTTGCTGCCGCACAACAGCTTTGCCGGGCCGGTCATCTGGTCACTGTGTTCGAAAAGAACGACAGGATCGGCGGACTTCTGAGATATGGAATTCCCGATTTCAAGATGGAAAAGAAAGTCATCGACCGCCGGTTGGAACAGATGACGATTGAAGGGGTTGAATTCAAAACCGGCTTGAACGTGGGAGTCGATGTCCCGGCAATGAGGCTGGTGGAAGACTACGATGCTGTGATACTTGCCGGCGGGGCAGAGAAGCCTCGTGACATTGCGATACCCGGTAGAGAGCTCAAAGGGATTTACTTTGCAATGGAGTTCTTACCTCAACAAAACCGTGTCAATGCAGGTGATGCTGTGAAGGATCAGATTACGGCAGCGGGCAAAGATGTCGTGATTATCGGTGGTGGTGACACAGGTTCAGATTGCGTCGGCACTTCGAACAGACAAGGTGCAAAGTCGATTACTCAGCTTGAAGTGCTGCCGATGCCTCCGAGCAATAGACCGGAGAGTACGCCATGGCCTTACTGGCCGCTGATCCTGCGAACTTCATCGAGCCATGAGGAAGGTGTCGAGCGAAAGTGGAGTGTGAACACAAAGTCATTCATCGGAAATGAAAAAGGCGAGGTCACTGCTCTGCAGTGCATCCAGGTGAAATTCGAAAATGGAAAACTCATCGATATTCCCGGAACGGAGTTCGATCTCAAAGCGGACCTGGTTCTGATAGCAGCAGGGTTCCTTCATCCTGTCCATGAAGGAATGCTCAATGAGCTGAAAGAGGCGGGACTCGAGCTCGACCAGCGGGGGAATGTGAAAGCAGAATTTGGTGAATCAGAAACGGCCCATGCTACCAGTCTTAAAAAAATATTTGCATGTGGCGACATGCGACGCGGACAGTCACTTGTGGTATGGGCGATCACGGAAGGTAGGAAGTGTGCCGCAGCGGTGCATAGCTATCTCACTCAGGAAGTTGCGGTGGAGGAAAACGTAGAATAAGAATGGAATCTATGATTTCGAAAGGCCGTGGCTGCCCAGATCTAAATGAACGGCGATAGCACGTTCAAGTTCTACAACCTTCTTATCCGAAAGAAAGCCAATCAACTCCGTCAACCTGTGTTTATCGACTGTACGAATTTGATTTGCCTTAGCATTTGAATCATATTTCAAACCGCCTTCACCGGATAGAATTGAAATTTCAAACGGATAAATGGTCCCGGTTGAGGAAGTAATGGGAACAACCGTGGCTGTATCTGAGTATTCGTTGTTGGTGTTGTTTGAGACTACTACGGCCGGCCGTGTCTTTTTGATCTCGCTTCCCATTGTTGGATCCAGTTGTACTATCCAGATATCACCCCGTTTTGGCGTCTGCATTTATTTCCATTTTTCCAATGTAGCAGACTCCCACTGTCCATTGACAGCGTTGTCTTCCTCCCTCTCTCTCTTATATGCTTCAGCGAGTTTTCTCCTGATATCCTCTCCGGTATCCCGTCTGATTCTGTCAATTAATGCCTCTGCGACGTATTCGCTTTTGTTTGATTTTTTTTCGAGAAATTCGGCTAATTCATCTGATAACGTGATGTCTATTCGCTTCATTCACATTCACCTCCAAACGAAGCATAAATAAACTTTCATACACACTCAAGCCTCAACCAGCATGCCTGACAGGAGACTCGTTTATGCTGATCGCCTCAATTGATCCATGACAGACATTTGGATTTTCGCAATTGATGAGAGCCCACCCCTAACCAACTCTTTTCCAGATTTCGATCCCGTACCTTACCTCTTCTAAGCACAGCCCCTTTGCAGGTGCGGACATCGATGCCAGTGTTCTATCTTCGGAGCCGACAATTCGCCGAAAATCTTCAACTGATATTTTTCCCCGTCCGACATCGACCATGGTGCCGACGATCGCGCGTACCATACCGTGGAGGAAACGATTTGCCTCGATGGAGAAAGAGAGAATGGGCGAGACAGGGAATCGGGGAACTGGCGACGATCCACCTCCGCTATTTATCTCCGGTTCGCCGTCCCTCCCACTCGCCGGTTCTTCTTCTCTCCATTCTGCTCTGTACACATCACAAACAAAATCTTCTATCTCGGCAGCGTGACTGGTGAAAGCCTTGAAGCTTTTCTTCCCGACCAGTGCCGTCGCTGCCCCGTTCATCTTGCCCACGGATAATTCATGAGGAAAGAAAGCCGCACTAGTGCGAATGAGCGGTGATTTACTTGAGATAATTCTGTAGGAATAATGCCTTGCGATTGCGCTAAACCGTGAGTTGAAGTCGTGGGGCACCTCTGCAGCGTCCCGTACTGCGATGTCTTCCGGCAGATTGCCGTTTAAAGCATAGACTAATTTGCCCGGCTCCCAGGAGCAGCCCGTCTTGAAATTTGCGACCTGTCCTCGTGCGTGCACTCCCGCATCGGTTCTTCCCGACCCGGTGATCTTTACTTCTTCCTGAAGCAGCCTGGAAAGAATCTTCTCGATTACTTCCTGAACAGTGTTACTGTTTTTCTGACGCTGCCAGCCCCCGTAGGCTGTACCATCATACTCGATCAGGAGAGCGATATTGCGCATGGCAGAAGGAATGCTGGAACATTGGAATAATGGAACAATGGGAAATCCAATTTGAATGCTGTGGCACCTTGAGGCGCCGGAGCGGACTCAAGTCTCGTAGGGCTCTTCGATCTCCCTGAATTCATCCTCCCAAGAGCCGGTTCTTCTTTTTGCTTGGAGAGACTTTATTAAGGCGATCAACTTGTTCTCGACACGGAAATGGATTTCATCGAACTCTTCAAATTTCTCCGCGTTAATGAAACCGGCTATCTTCAAGCCAATCATCCTGGTCATTGACTTCCCTGAAGACCCTAAGCCTACGTTACGAAACTGAAGGTACTCATTGAGGGACCTTCTGCAATAACCCTCAGCTATGTTGGACGACACCGATTGCGTAGAGCCCAATATCTGGCTCTTAAGTCTGACGTCAATTCCTTTGACTGTGGACACAGTCTCCTGGACTAATCTGAACAATTCCATGGCATCGTTCCAGACCTCAAGCTTCATATACCCCCTGCTGACGTTATGCCGCTTCGTGTATTCCATCATTCCATTATTCCAAAATTCCGTCTTTCCTACATTCCATCGTTCCACCGTTCCAATTTCCTTCTTCAGAATCCCGCGGACACCTTCAAGTACATTCCTTCCGTTCCCGGCGTACCGTTAAGTGAAGTTTCGGCTTCGGCGTTTATGGCAGACGTCAACCGCGCCGCGTCGACTGCGCTTATTATATGGTTAAGGAAAATGACCGCCAGAGTGTAGCGCCCTATGTTGAGGTAGTTGTCCGCCTTGATCCGGAGATTCTTGAACCTCGTCCGGTCTGCATCTGACTGCCACTGCCACTGGTAAGTCGCCGCCTGGTATTTTATCGCGCCGCCATAGTCTCCCGTTTGAATATGGACCGCCTGGTAGTCGGCGGTGTTCATGAAATTCCCGATGTCGACAAAGTATTGACTTGATTTACCGACTACGTTGGCTCCCGCATAGATACTCGCGAAGTCAATCGCATCGTTTTTCACTTGATTCGAATAAACCTCAACAGCCGTGTAGAAAGCCCATAGCGAAACTTCTGCAATGGTCGAGTACTTGCCGACGTCGTATCTGCCTGCGTAAAGCTCGCCAAGTCCTGGTACAGCGAGGGAAGCAAACGCAGCAAGCGCCGGAGACTTGCGGTGGATTACCGGCGCATCGCCTGAAACATCTATAGGATCACCGAGGATTTGCTCGCGAAGTTCAAGTGAAGTGTTGGCTGAACAGCCACAGTTTGATTCCTGTGCGAAAGCTGGTCCGACAAGGATTGAGAAAGCTGAAGCAAGAAGCAGCACGCGAGAAGCGACAGATCCGTATCGTGATTTCCGGCATCCCCCTTTGGACCTTCGCCCATCGGCGTGGAGCCTGACTTCTGATCTACGACTTTTGATTTTTCGGTTCTTGTTTCCGGTTTCGATCATTTCACCTCTTGGTTCTATTCTTTGCATTCTTGCTTTCGGATCCTTTAAATAACCTGCCCGACAACTGTATTGTCGCTTACACCCGTGATTGAGACATCTGCAACCTCGTTGACTCGTGTCGACCCTGCTTCCAATTCAACGCGCACGTAGTTCGGAGTAAATCCGTAGACTTTCCCTTTCTTCATCTCATCCTCCACCAGGACTTTCACAATCTTTCCGACTTGTTTCCTGTTGAACTCGTAACGTTTCCTTGAAGATAGCATCCTCAGGAGTTCGCTCCTTTTTCGTTTGACCCTCGGGTCGATGCGATTCTGAAAGCTTGCCGCCGGAGTCCCATCTCTCTCGGAATAAGTGAAGACATGCAGGTATGTTAACGCCAGTCTTTCGACGAAGCCGTAACTGCGTTCGAAGGCTTCGTTTGTCTCGCCCGGGAAGCCTACTATTACATCTGCACCAATTCCGGCATCAGGACTGACGTCTCTTATGTAATTCACAACTTCATGATATTGTTCAGTGTTGTACCTTCTTCTCATTCTCCTGAGCACATCATCGGAGCCGCTCTGAAGGGGAACGTGAAAATGATTGCAGAACTTTTCTGAATAGGCTATGAAGTGTATGACTTCTTTCGTTAGAAGATTGGGTTCAACTGAGCTGATTCGGATGCGGTCGATGCCGTCTACTTTCTCGAGTGCTTTCAATAGATCGATGAGAGCGTTACGTCCTCCTATCTCAAAATCACCGACATTCACGCCGCTCAATACTAATTCTTTGAATCCATAGGCCGCAATCTGGTTTGCCTCGTCGACGAGGAGCTCAATCGACGGATTTCGGCTGGTCCCACGAACTTTCGGGATGGTACAGTAAGAACAATTGAAGTTGCAACCATCCTGCACCTTCAGGAACGCTCGTGTCCTGCTTCCTTCAGTCGCTGAATCGGCGGCGCCGAATTCAATTGCTTCTTGAATGGGCCCGGCAAGTATTCTCGCGTGGTAGTTTGAATCGGGGTTACCCTCAGGTTTTGAGAAGTCATCCACATATTCGAAGAGGTGAAATTTTTCTTGCGCACCAAGTACAAGATTGACACCCTCGATTTGTGCGACTTCTTCCGGCTTCCCCTGAGCGTAACATCCTGTGACGACCACATACGCCTGCGGTGAATTGCGA
>JAKASW010000082.1 GCA_021818875.1 Bacteroidota bacterium | reverse complement strand
CTAGGTGGTCTCCTCCAACTGTACGATGCTGACCAAGGCGAGGTAAGTTCCAGAAATCAAGTACGAGGCTCCAGGCAAAGACAAAATCCCATCAGATGAGAATAGAAAGGCAGGCGACACTCTGGAATTTATTCCTTCGATATTTGCAACTTGTTCAAATCCCGGCGATTGAAATTTGGAGCTTTCAAAATCCGGTGAATATGCAGATGTCTTCATTGTTCTATTCTCATTAGTTCGCGGTTAATATGCCGTCAGATCCTCGAGACCTTTTAGCACCTGCGCTTCCGTGGGCAAAATTGCGGGCTCCAAGGAAGGGCTATACGGTATGGGAACATCCTTTGCCGTGATCCTCTTAATCGGGGCGTCAAGGTACTCGAAAGCTTCCTCGGCAACAACGCTTGCCAGTTCCGCGCCAAATCCGCTTGTCCGGGTGTCCTCGCTTAGCACAAGGACTCTGCTTGTCTTCTTCACGCTCTCCAGGATCGACTCCTTATCGAGGGGAACAATGGTTCTGAGGTCGATGATTTCGATTTCAATTCCCTTCTCAGCAAGTTTCTTTGCGGAGTTGAGAGCGAAGTAGACCATGGCTCCATAAGTAATAACCG
Organism: Bacteroidota bacterium; assembly: GCA_021818875.1. Taxonomy (GTDB): domain Bacteria; phylum Bacteroidota; class Ignavibacteria; order Kryptoniales; family JAKASW01; genus JAKASW01. Next base: position 14,803 of record JAKASW010000082.1, on the reverse strand, counting down.
AGGCATGTTTTCCTTTGCGGCGAACTGCAGCTTTGCCGAACGGAACCAGATAATCGGAGTCAGGCTCAGGTGCCATGGCGTAACTCTGACGATATAGGCCCTTATGCTCGAGGAACATGACCGGATCTTCCATCCTGATCGCTGTCTTCAGAAGTCCCTTCGCATCCGCGGAGTTCGACGGATATGCGATATATATTCCCGGACAATGTGCAAAGATGCTCTCAATGCTCTGGCTGTGATAGTGGCCCCCATGGATGTATCCACCGACCGGAACTCGTATCACCATCGGGCATGACCACATATTGTTTGAACGGTACCGCAGCATGCCGACTTCATTTCGAAGCTGCATCATCCCGGGAAAGATGTAATCGCCGAACTGTATTTCAACTACAGGTTTAAAGCCACGGACCGCCGCTCCGAAGGCAGTGCCTACGATGCTTGCTTCGGCAAGCTGCGAATTGAAAACTCTGTCTCTTCCGAATTTTGTGGAGAGTCCTTTCGTTGCAGTGAATACTCCACCTTTGCGATCTTCGACGTCTTCTCCCCAAACCAATATCCTTGCATTGTTCTCCAACTCTTCGTGGAGCGCATGGTTTATGGCATCGACCATCACTACCGGTTTTCCAGATGGTGTTGATTTTTGAAACTGGAATCGGGAATAGGTCTCGGCAGGTGCAAAAACATATCTATCGGCTGTCATAGGGTCCGGAAGAGGGGACTTCTCCGAGCGATCGGCAGCTTCGTCCACTCGCGCAATAGTTCCCCGTTTTATTTCCTCCATGTCCGACTGAGTTAGAATTCTCTCTTCAAGAAAAAAATTCTCGATCACAATTAGCGGGTCCCGCGCATGGTCCTTATCGATTTCGTCTTTCGGTCTATACTTCCGGTCATCGTCGGACGAAGAGTGAGGAAGCAAACGTACGACATCTGCAACTATCACGCTCGGCCCTTCACCTAATCTCGCACGTACAATTGCTTCATGAGCAACTGCGTAACTCTCGGAGAAATCGGTGCCGTCAACCTTAAAGCGAGCGAGATTTGTATATCCCTTCACGATTTCATAAACAGAACCACCTGCCGTCTGCTGCCATTCAGGTACACTGATCGCATAGTGGTTGTCTTCGACGACAAAAATTACCGGGAGCTTCTCTCTCGACGCCCAGTTGAGAGCCTCTGAGAATTCGCCCTCGCTCGTAGCTCCTTCACCCGAGGAAACATATACAACCTGATCCTTCCTGTCCTTTACGCATCCTAATGCGGTCCCCACAGCTTGCAGGTATTGTGTACCGGTGGGGCTCGATTGAGTCGGAATATTCAGGCTGACCTTCCCATAATGGCCCGGCATTTGGCGTCCCCCGGTCATGACATCATCGGCTCTGTGCAACTCCGCGAGCATGATTTCTTCCGGTGTGAATCCCATCGCCACCGCGAACGCTAATCCACGATAATAGGGATAAGCCCAGTCGTATCCCGGTTTCAAATTCATTGCACACGCAACCTGGATAGCTTCGTGACCGGAACTCCCGATGTGAAAGAAGGCTTTTCCTTGCTTCAGCAGGGTCAGCTCCTTTTCATCAAGCCGCCGCGATAGGAGCATTACCTTGTACGCTTCGACCAGTTGCTCGTGCGTGAGCATATCTGAAGGGCGATCAAGAGTTGCAGTCAATTGCTGACCGGATTGTTTTGCCGACCCTGCAACGCCATCTAAATTTTCCGCGGATTGTTGATGCACTTCCCGGGTCCTATGTGGAGGCATGTTCGTTCTCCATCACCTTATGGCACTTCTCAAACAATAACGAGCTTGGCATCATCTGGATCTCGACCCCGAAAACCTCGGCAATATTCGCTGCAACATTTTCCATTACCTCTTCCATGTCTTGGGTTTCACCCAACAACTCCGACAAGGAAGTGACCCCTTTGTGGAAAATCCCACACGGAATAATTCTTCCAAAAAAGGACAAATCCGTATTGACATTGAAAGCAAAACCGTGCATCGTAACCCAACCGCTTACTTTCACGCCCATGGCACAGATCTTTTCGTTGCCCACCCACACACCTGTGAACTCAGGATCTCGTCGAGCTGAAATATCGTAGTGTGCCAGTGTTTTTATGATGACCTCTTCCAGGTCACGGAGGTATCGACGAACGTCAAGGTAATAACCATTGAGGTCAAGAATTGGATAGCAGACCAGTTGGCCGGGACCGTGGTAGGTTATATCACCGCCACGATCAGTTTTGAAAACACTGACACCCTTGTGATGCAGTTCAACGTCATCAGCAAGAAGATGGTCGTCGCCACCTGATTTGCCGATGGTGTAGGTATTATGGTGTTCGGTGAAAAGGATAGTATCACTAATCTCGTTGGCGACTCTCATTTCATGCAGGCCCCTCTGAAGGTCCCAGCAGAACCCGTATTCGGTAATACCTATGTTGGACAGAAAGACTTTTCTCAATTCTAAATATCTATGGCATGGCCTACGGCTTCTTCAGCTGCTTCCATCACCGCCTCGCTCAACGTCGGGTGAGCATGAACTGTTCTGAATATTTCGTACGGAGTTGTCTCTAGTTTCTTTGCCACTCCGAGCTCCGCAATCGCTTCCGTGGCGTCATGGCCGATGATGTGCGCACCGAGCAATTCGCCATATTTCGAGTCAAATATGAGTTTCACAAATCCAACAGCTTCATTTGTCGCAATTGCCTTTCCATTAGCTGTGAACGGAAACCTGCCTATCTTAGTTTCATAACCGAGTTCTTTCGCTTTGGCTTCTGTGAGCCCGATGCTTGCCACCTGCGGCTGGCAGTACGTGCATCCGGGAATACTGTTGTAGTCGAGTACTTCGCTTTCGACTCCCGCAATTCCTTCCACGCATCTTATCCCTTCGGCCGAAGCGACGTGAGCAAGCCACGGCGGTCCGATTACGTCGCCGATTGCGTAAACCCCGTTCGTGTTTGTCCGGTAGTTTGTCTTGTCAACTTTTACCCAGGATTTCTCCATCTGTACGCCGATTCCCTCAAGTCCCAGACCGTCGGAGTTACCCTGGATGCCTATAGCAACTAATGCAATTTCTGCTTTCAGTTCCTGTGTACCTTTGCTATTTGTCACCTTAACCGACACGCCGTCTCCGGAAGTTACCGCGGACTCGACTTTAGTTTGAGTCAGCGTTTCGATGCCTTGTTTCCTGAACTCCCTCTCGAGGAGTGCTGTGACTTCTGCATCCTCCACGGGAAGTATGGTCGGCATCATTTCAATCAATGTAACCTTCGTACCGAAAGCATTGTAAAAGTATGCGAACTCGGCGCCGATTGCCCCGGCTCCGATTATCACCATCGTCTTCGGTATCGACTCTAATATCATGGCTTCGGTGCTCGTGATCACGCGCTTCCGATCAATCTTGATGCCCGGTAGCTCGCGGGGTCTCGCACCTGTTGCGACGATTATGTTTTTTGCTTCGACGGTCGCAACTTCTTTCCCGTAGTTGTCGGAAACCGAAAGCTTGTTTGCAGAAACAAATTTCCCGTTGCCGCTGACTTTCTCGATTTTGTTTTTCTTGAAGAGGTATTCAACTCCGTTGGAGAGTCTATTGGCTGCATCGCGGCTTCTCTTTATGACTTTCTTGAAATCGACTTTCAAACCATCGTAACTAATTCCATATTCCTTCGATTCCTTGAAGGTCCACATGACTTCCGCACTCTTCAGAAGCGCCTTTGAAGGGATGCATCCCCAATTAAGACAGATGCCACCGAGCTTGTCTCGCTCTACACAGCCTACCTTCAACCCAAGTTGGGCAGCCCGGATTGCCGCTACGTAACCGCCCGGCCCTCCGCCTAGAACGACAAGATCATAACTTTTCGAATCCGCCATTTAATATCCTCCACTCGTTCAGGATCAGCCACTTCGCGACGCGCCAACATAATCCGCCTCAGAGAAACCATGCTTCGCTCCGCAACGCGATGCGTTTCCTCATGAATTTTTAGTATTCCTTCACTGTAACTGCAGAAAAATATAACAGGATGATGGCATCTAAATCAAACACAGCAGATTGTTGGAAGTATATGAGCAAGATTTCTTATGTGAAAGGCGTCGAATGGACCTTAGCGACTGCAAGGGGGCAACTCGTTTTTCACTTTTGACATTTGCAATGTATGCTCGGCATCCAAGGCGGTCAAGATTGATCGAGTCGAAGACCGCCGGAACCTGGACGCTGCCATGCTAATGATAGTGCCATTCCAACTAATTTTAGCAAACAACGTGCAGCTAAAATTATTGTTGGAATGAGCACCACGCTGAATCTCCGTTCGGCGGAACTATCAAATGATAATTGGAAAGCCTCTAGCCTTGCTCATTGCCAGTAGGAGGACACTCAAATCTGTTGAGCTTGATTCTGAAGACCGATCCCCTGCCGGGTTTGCTGTCTTTCAGGAAAATATGTCCATCGTGGTATGACTCTATAATTCGCTTTGAAAGGCTCAGGCCCAATCCCCATCCCCGCTTCTTTGTCGAATAACCCGGCCGGAATATGTCCCGTCTGAATTTCATATCGATTCCTTTTCCCGAATCACCAATGTCGATGACAACATGACCGTCTTCGTTGAAAAGGTTGACAGAAATGTTTCCTTCCTTGTCTTCCATGGCATCGAGTGAATTCTTGATCAGGTTCTCAAGCACCCATTCGAAAAGCTCCGAGTTCACTTTTGCACAGAGGGACTTGTCTCCGGAAAGGGTTAGCGACACCTTCTTGCCTGTCTGGGGAATACGGTGGGAAAAATAGGTGAAGACATTCTCGACAATATCTGCCACTCGCCTAACTCTCAATTCAGGAAGAGATCCGATCTTAGAGAAGCGCATTGTCACTTTGTTGAGTCTGCCAAGGTCCTGATCGATCTCGGACATGATCTCTTCCCTTCGGCTTTCGCTCACTCCTGATCTCAACAATTCCATCCATCCCATCAGGCTCGAGAGTGGAGTCCCCAACTGGTGCGCTGTCTCTCTTGACATTCCTACCCAAATGCTCGATTGTTCGTTCCTCTTTATGTAACTGAAGGCGACGTACCCAATCAAAATGAAGAGCCCTGCGATGGCAAACTCCACGAACGGGACGTAGCGAAGTTGTGTGACAAGACCAGACTCACCATAGTGAACAGTTTCCAGTACGACATGGCCGAGGGACACTTTTATCGGAGTATGCTCGGAATCCATCTCATGAATCAGCGCGACGAGGTACTTTTTCTGTTGATCCTGTGAGAGAGTTGTATCGAGGTTTACGTTCCTGATATTTTGACCGTAAGGTTTATCAGGCTCGTTTGTGCTGTCGGTCAGTATCATTGGAAAGTCTACGGAGCTCATGACATCGTCAAATATGAAACTATAGTCCTGCGCAGAAGGCTGGTCGCTGGCAAGGTATTGAAGCGAACTGGCGTACAGGTGAGCGATCTTCTTCTCTCTCTCGATAATTCGATCGGCGAGCGTCTGAGTATATAGGAGAGTTCCGGCAGCAATGATAACTGCAAAACCTATCAGCCCGACTTTGATATTTACAGAAGATGGATTAGATGATGACATGCTCGAAAATTATAATTGCATGAAAGGCTACTTTCAAGACATTCCGAGTGACAGCTTAATAGGAATCAAACTTGCGAATCCTGCATCTAATGGAGCAAACGGTGGACGAGCTTCTGTTATGGGCGTAATCGGTGACCCACGTTGTTTCCAAACCATCTCGACGGCTCAATCAGCAAGAGAAATGGTTATTGGATTATCAACATCGACTTACAATTCTTGATTACCTGGCCCTAAAATGTTAATATTTTATCGAATTGCAAAGTTCAAGTGGCTATAATGCGTGAATTGACTCAGAGAGAGAAGGAAGTCTTGAGGGAGGTTATCCACGATTTCATCCTTACCGCAAGCCCCGTCGCCTCCAAATATGTCGCCCGAAAAGAGGGGCAGTTGAGCCCGGCAACAGTCAGACATGTCATGGCACAGCTTGAAGAGTTCGGATACCTCAATCACCCGCACACTTCGGCTGGAAGGATTCCAACAGATAAAGGGTACAGATTTTATCTTGACAGCCTGATGTCCTACGACGCAATCGAGGAACTTGAAAAGAGCCGGATCGCCGAGGAGTTGGATAGATCGATTGACTCTGCGGAACTTCTAACTGAAGCTTCAAAGTTGTTGAGCAAGATGTCCAGACAACTGAGCCTTGTTTCCGCGCCGTATCTTGGTGACGCGGTGTTGTCGAAGCTGGAGCTTATACCTCTCGATTCGTCGAAGATACTTGTTGTCATCTCCCTGGAATCTGTAATGATAAAGACCATCGTGATGGAGGTACAGTCAGAGATAAATCCGGTTTCGATTAGAAAGATTAGTTCTTTTCTACACGAACGACTTGCGGGATTGAAGCTCTCGGAAATTAGAGAGACGATTTTGGATAGAGTCGGCGATTATGCAGATGAAGAGGTCATAAGCAGGTTCGCCAGCATGACAGACAAGATATTTGCCCCGATCCCTGAGGCGGACAAAGTACACATCGGGATGCCGCAAGGTCTGTTTTCTCATCCTGAATTCGAGCTTCCTCAGAATCTAAAAGGCATTCTTGAAATCATCGGCGACGAGAATGTAATACTTCATATACTGGAGATTGGGGACAAAGCCGAACCGATAACGGTCAAGATCGGAATAGAGAATACCGAGGAAAAGCTTAAGGACTACAGTCTTATCACCGCGCGGTATGAGGTGGGCGGAGTGACCGGGACGGTCGGCGTGGTCGGGCCGAGGAGAATGCAATATTCGAGGCTTATCCCACTTGTCGACTTTGTTGCAAAAGTAATATCGAACAAATTGAAATCATGAGTTGATAATGTCAGATACCCCCAAGAAACAAAATTCGGCAGTACAAAACGAACTGTCGGAAAGCGAATTTCAACGAAACGAAGACCAGTCTGAAGAGACAGAAGAGCGGCCAGACAAACGAAGCACTGAAGGTGAAGCTGAGGCTGAAGCTCCTCGATTACAGAAGCGACTGGAAGAATCCGAACAGGCAGCAAATGCTTACAAAGACCAGCTCCTTCGGCTCGCCGCAGAATTTGACAACTACAGGAAACGAGTCGAGATAGACAAGGCTGAGTTCGTAAAGTTCTCCAACGAGAGAATCATAAGGGACCTTCTTCCGATCCTGGATGATTTCGAAAGAGCGATTTCAAACGGACGGAAGTCGTCCGATTACGATTCATTCCTCAAAGGGATCGAGCTAATCCACCAGAAATTGTATAAGATGCTTGAAGAGAAAGGTCTAAAGCCTATCGAATCGATGGGTAGAGAATTCGATGTGACGTATCATGACGTGCTTATGCAGATACAACGCGACGACGTCAAACCTCACACGATAGTCGAAGAAGTCGAACGCGGCTATACTTTGCACGGAAGAGTAATCAAACATGCCAAGGTAATAGTCGCCGCTGAAAGCAAAGATGGTTCTGAAGAAGACGGAAAAGAGTGATTCAAACAAAGGTTTAGGATGACAAAGAGAGACTACTACGAAATATTGGGAGTACCAAGAACTGCATCGATTGACGATATCAAGAAGGCTTATCGAAAACTTGCGATGCAATATCATCCGGATAGAAATCCGGGCAATAAAGAAGCTGAGGAAAAGTTCAAGGAAGCAGCAGAGGCATACGAAGTATTGAGCGATCAGGACAAGCGGTCCCGGTACGACAGGTTCGGTCACGAAGGTGTCAGGCAGGGAGCTGATTTCCACGACTGGACAAATGCAAACGCCAGCGACATATTCTCGATTTTCAACGACATTTTTTCCGCCGGTTTCGGCGGCTCGATCTTCGACGACATTTTCGGCGGAGCTTCCCGAACGCGAACTCATTCGACTGGAGGTATAGGTGAGCGTGGAAGCGACCTGCGGATTTCCGTAAAGCTATCGCTGGAGGAGATCGCCGAAGGAGTCGAGAAGAAAGTAAAGATCAAACGATTTGAAAAGTGCTCGACCTGCGGCGGAAGCGGTTCTAAACCGGGTACCGGTATGGCTACCTGCCCAACATGCGGAGGCCACGGAGAAATCCGACGCGCAACCAAGACGATGTTCGGCCAGTTTATTAATGTGGTTCAGTGCACAACGTGTGGTGGTACAGGTAGAATCATGAAGGATCCCTGCCCTACGTGCAGCGGAAATGGGAGAGTGAATGGCGAATCGACGATTAAGGTCAAAATCCCTGCCGGCGTAGGAGATGGCAATTACCTGACTCTCCGGGGTGAAGGGAATGCCGGGAGAAGAGGCGGCCCGAATGGTGATCTGGTGGTAATCATAGAAGAGCAAGCGCACGAACATTTCAAACGAGAAGGCGACGACGTAATTTACAACCTGGATCTAAGTTTCTCCGAAGCTGCACTCGGAAGTGAGGTTGAGGTGCCGACACTTACCGGAAGAGCGAAGCTGAAGATCGATGCCGGGATTCAATCCGGCAAGATTCTAAGGATGAGAGACAAAGGGCTCCCGCACCTCAACGGGTACGGCCATGGTGACCAGCTTGTTGCGATCAATATCTACACGCCGACAAAACTGAGTCAGCGGGATAAAGAGATCCTCAAGGAGCTTGCTCGTTCTGCCAATACCAAACCACCCTCGAGAAACGGAAACTCCTCGAACTGACAGCTTAGTCTAGTCCTCTTCACGAAGAGTCTCTGGCATCAGTGACTTGCCTGAATATCTAACAGGTCTGTGCTCGAAGTTCAATCATAATCTGATTATTGCACCCTTGCAAACACTGCTTTGTCGTCCAAGTCAAACCCGTCTTCAGTGAAGACCTCGTTCCGACCAGATGTCGGGACGGACTAAAACTCTATGAGTGAAGAGGCAAACACCTCCGGTCACACGATTGAATTTTGTGCTTTCTTTCCCAATATTCTTATATAAATCGCGCCATGAGGAGTCTGACAAGTTGTTTTCGAGATTAAGGCAGAGAATTCAAAATCAGTTCGGGTTAACAAAGAGTGAAGCCGGTATAGTTCTCTTCCTCTGTATCGGCTTGCTCATCGGAGGTTCTGCAAAATTGATCCAGATGGATCAAGGGCCTGAGAGCTTTGACTTCAGGACAAGTGACTCACTGTTTGCAGCCGCTTCAGCAAAAGTCGACTCCATCGTGGCTGCAGATGAAGATACAACCGGGCTAGATTTCAGGACTTCTCAAAAACTTGCCTAGGGCAGTCAAATCGATCTGAACGTCGCCAACATTGAAGATCTGATGATGATTCCGGGAGTAGGAAAAATCACTGCTCAGAGAATTGTGGAATTCAGAATGACGAACGGGAAATTCAAGTCTGTCGAAGAACTCGGCAACGTAAAAGGGATTGGATTGAAGAAGCTTGAAAAGATCAGACCGTTTGTGAAGGCGGAGTGAATGCAGTTATATAGATTGATTCTTGGAGTGGAAATTAGTGAGAACTACGTCCGTGCCGCTGAGGTGGAGCACAGAGACGGCGAATTTTTCTTATCGAGGGTTGCGCAAAGAGAGTTGGTCTCGCATGAAGCAGGCGACCTCGGACATGCCCTCGACAACCTGATCGAAGAGGAGTCTCTCCTATCTAAGACGGCATCCTTCGCCATCGACACTGCCTTGACTCAGCAAGATACAATCGATGTGGATCCGGACCTGGATGATAACGAAGTCGTAAATTTCGTTAAAGCAGAGTTGGCATTGCATACTGGCACTGCCGTGAGCGAGTACAAGCCCGCCTATCAAATAATCGGGACGTCTGCAAACGGGTACCCTGAGGTTTTCTACGCCGCTGTGAAGAAAGGACTCCTTGAGTCTCTAAGGATTGCATCCATGAATTGTGGCTTGGACCTTCGCTTTGTGGATGTTGATCATTCTTGCAGTGAGATCGTAGCGACCACGTTATTCCAACTGAAGAACTTCGTCCTCGTATCGGTCAAGGAGAATCAGGTTGAAGCGAGTTTCTGCAGAAACGGCGCAAGAGCGGCCTATAGATCTTCGCGGTACGTAGACGACCCGGCGTACTCAGTCGTCAGGCTGGTTCAAGATGTCGAATCTGTGGTCAAGGAGTCGGCACCAAAAGTTTTGATTTGCGGAAGAGCTGCAAGCAAGAATCTAGTTGAGCTATTCAGAACCAGCGTCGACGAAAGATACGAGCCACTCCAGCCCGCGCAGCATCTCCTGCTGTCGCATTTCGTAGCGGCGAACGAAGAACTCCGCACAGATTTGAGTCTGTATTCTGCCGCCATCGGGGCCGCACTGAAGTAGTGTCATGAGAATAACCGGAGGGAAGTTCAGGAGCAGGAGACTGTTGTCGGTTGAATCTCCCGTGCTGAGACCCGCAACGGATCGGTTGAGAGAAACCATGTTTGACATCCTATCAAACATGATGTCGATGGAAGGAATAGAGGGACTCGACCTTTATGCGGGGACTGGAAGCGTGGGGCTTGAAGCCATAAGCCGGGGAGCGTCGCACATGACATTCGTTGAGTCAGACAGGAAAATTCTCTCTGTCTTGGAGCGGAACGTGCGCGCACTTGGGTCCGAAGATCATTGCACGGTCCGAGCAGCCAGAGTCGAAAGATTCATCGAGTCATACCAGGGACGTCGTTTCGATATAGCTTTTATAGATCCACCTTATGCAATCAATGACAACACGCATAAGGTCATCGATTGTGTTTTGATGAGAAAGATCGTCAATGATGAAGGAATCATCTGCATCGAACATTCAAAGGCATATTCCCCGCCGTCTTCCCTGCTGCTCAGGCAAAGGCTTTTTGGATCGACAATATTATCGTTAATCAGGCCGGACCTCAATCCGGTGGAGGAGACAACATGTCAGATGTGACATCATCTGGAAAACTGGCGATATATCCCGGAACATTCGACCCGATCACGAATGGGCATGTTGACGTGGCCGCGCGTGCAGCAAAACTGTTTGCCAGAGTCATTGTCTGTGTCGCAGTGAACTCTGCCAAGACTCCGTTGTTCTCGGGCGAAGAAAGAGTAGAGATGATCAGACAGGCTGTCAAGAATATTAAGAACATCGAGGTTGATGCTTTTGAAGGATTGTTGGTAGACTATGCACTTGAGAAGAAAGCCGATGCAATCGTTCGCGGGCTGAGAGCTGTATCGGATTTTGAGTATGAATTTCAAATGGCATTGACAAACAGAAAACTATCTGCTGAAGTGGATACAGTTTTCTTGATGCCCCACGAGAAATACACGTATCTAAACAGCACGATTGTCAGAGAGATAGCAAAGTATGGTGGAGATGTAAGCCAGTTCGTCCCGCCACACGTTAAGACTTGCTTGATGGCAAAGCTGAAAAAGATGCAATAAATACCTTGAGGAGGAGCACCATTTAATGAAGTCCCTTTCGAAGAAAGTCGATAAAATTGAGGAATCCCAGACAATTGCAATTACATCGCTCGCGAAGAAGCTACGCGCCGAGGGGAAAAACATAATTACCCTAAGTGCAGGTGAGCCGGACTTCCCGACTCCTGAGCACGTCAAGCTGGCCGCGATAAAAGCGATCCAGGAAAACTTTACAAAGTACACGCAAAATGAAGGCACACCAGAACTTCGGGAAGCAATCGCTACCAAGCTTCATAACGACAATCACATTGATGTTAAGGCGTCAAACATCCTTGTTTCAAACGGAGGAAAGCACTCCATCTTCAACGCTCTCCAGGCGATTTGTAATCCCGGAGACGAAGTAATTGTCCCGGCACCTTACTGGGTCAGTTTCCCCGAAATGGTGAAACTCGCTGACGCAACTCCGGTGATTTTTAAAGCAAGGGAGGAAAACGGGTTCACATTCGATGCGAATGATCTCAGGCCACTTTTGAGTTCGAAGACAAAGGCTATCATCCTAAATTCGCCAAACAATCCTTCTGGCGGTGTTCTGAGTGAGGAGCATCTGCGAGGGATTGCGAGGCTGGCCGTTGAAAATGATTTCTACATAATCTCAGATGAGATTTATGAGAAGGTCATCTACGACGGCAACGTCCATTTCTCAATCGGCTCGCTCGATGATGTACATGACAGAGTAATTACTGCAAACGGTGTGTCCAAGGCATACTCTATGACCGGATGGAGAATCGGCTTCATCGCTGCAAATGAAGAAATAATTTCGCGAGCAGCTAAGGTGCAAAGCCAGATGACCTCAAATGCTTCTTCAATATCGCAGGCCGCCGCACTCGAAGCAATTCGCGGTGATCAATCGGAAGTGGAAAAGATGAGAGTGGCATTCCAACGAAGACGAGACATTTTAGTGGACAAACTGTCTCGAATCGGCGGCGTCAGTCTCAAGAAACCCGGCGGAGCATTCTATCTCTTTCCTTCAATTAAGAACTTGCTGGGCAGGAGATACGAGGGCAAAGTTATTCGGAATTCTATTGATGTCTCCAGATTCCTACTGGAAAAAGCACAGGTTGCTGTCGTTCCCGGGATCGCGTTCGGATCCGACGAGCATGTGAGGATTTCATACGCGTACGCTGAAAAAGATCTTGTCGAGGCAGCGGGCCGGATAGCATCAGCAATTTCGGCGTTGAAATGACACTACCGATTGTCCGACTGAAGCCTAAAGAAGAAAACCGTGTGATGACGGGACATCCGTGGGTATTCAGCAACGAAATAACTGAAATAAGTGGGACTCCGAAGACGGGAGAAGTGGTCGAAGTTAAGGACCACAAAGCGAGGACCATCGGTTTTGGATTCTACAATCCAAATACTCTCATCTCCGTCAGGATATTTGCCCGGGAATACGTCGAGCCGGACCAGTCTTTCTTCACGGATCGAATCCAGCGCGCACTTTCGCTACGTGAACGGCTTTTCCCAAATCCGTTCTATCGTTTGGTTTATGGTGAAAGTGATTTTCTCCCGGGACTCATCGTCGACAGGTTTGATTTGCTCTTTACCGTCCAGATGTTGTCGGCAGCCATGGAGATGAGGAAGGATCTCATTTACCAAAGCATTCGGGATCTCTTTTCAGCGGAAGCAATCTATGAAAGGGATGAAGCACACGCGAGAGTAATTGAAGGTCTCCCACAGGTAAAGGCAATAGTCTTTGGAACTGAGAAAACAGCAGACTACGATGAGGAAGGTGTTACGTTCAGAATAAACCCGCTCAAAGGACAGAAGACAGGGTTCTACTTTGACCAGCGGATGAACAGACTGTTCGCTCGACGAATTGCTGCAAAGGCCCGCGCGCTGGACCTTTTCTCAAACGAAGGAGGATTTGCGTTGAACCTCGCAATCGCGGGAGCTGAGAGTGTTGTGGCCGTCGATTCTTCGCCCGCTGCCATCGAGAACCTCAACTGCAATATCCAACTGAACCATCTCGACAACGTTAAATCGGTTGTCGAAGACGCAGAATCATTTCTGGGAAAGAGTTCTTCGATGGATGAGAAATTTGATCTGATTGTATGTGATCCTCCGAGCTTTACTCGAAACAGGAAAAGTGTTCCAACTGCAAAAGCCGGTTATGGGCGGCTGCATGAAAGCCTCTTCCGAATTCTTGCGGAGGGAGGTATCCTATTGACTTCGAGTTGCTCTCATCACATATTCAGAGAAACCTTTGAGGAGGTTATTCAGAAGAGTGCTCGAAAATCTGGAAGGAGTCTGCAGCTTCTTAAGAGGGGAGGCGCGTCGCCTGACCATCCGGTGTTGCCGGGGATGCCGGAAACCGAATACCTGAAGTTTGTTGCATATCGGGTGCTGTGATTATGAGGAACTTTTTCCTTCCCTCCGGTTTTAAACTATATGGCAACCGGAATCATCTAACTCATTAATTACAGGAGAGATGCAAGGGTGCCAGCTAAAAAAGAAACGGAGTAACAATGAAGATAGCGGCGGCCTTCCTTTTGGCTTTCTCAGTGGCTTCGATATCGCACGCGCAATCATCCAGTTCCAGCGGAGCTATTGATACTGCTTACTCATACATGCCAATAAGAAATATGACGCCTGATTCTACTGTGAGGCGTAATGCTTTAGGACTCAACCTCATGATCGGTAACAGCGGATTCGGCTTTGGAGTATTTTACCGGCAACACATCGACGGAACTCTATCCTGGACATTATCCTGGAACATCTCTGAAGCAAAAGCCCCTAATGAAGTAGCCGTCTACAACTACTTCACCGGTCAGAAATTCGTCCCCGGAAAGATCAACCAGCTTTTTACTTTTCCCCTCACGGTCGGACTGCAGTATCGTTTGTTCAAGAATGAATTAACCAACTCGTTCCGGCCTTACGTTTTTGTCGGAGCAGGCCCTAATGGTCTTCTTGCTTCACCGTATGACCAACCTCTATCGTGGAGCCTCTCGCACAGCCACACCTACATCGGAGCCGCAGGTGATTTCGGAATAGGTGCGTATTTTGGAGTCGACCCGAACAGCCTAATTGGTGCCAGCATAAGTTACTACATCCTGGCCTACCCGCACGGTGTCCAAAGCATGCAAGGCGAACCGATGGCAAACTTCAACAGCTTCTTCATCGGGTTCAATATCGCGACACAATTCTAGTTATTCGGGAGAACCCTTTTTAGCGCAGCTCCGGTTCTGGACTCTTTCACAGAGACTATTTCCTCAGGCGTTCCAGTTGCGACTACCTTCCCTCCTTGATCCCCAGCTTCCGGCCCAAGGTCAATTATGTAATCGGCACATTTGATGACGTCGAGATTATGTTCCACGACCACTATGCTGTTACCTCTGTCACGCAATTCAAACAAAACCTCTAACAATTTTGCGATCTCTTCGAAATGTAAACCGGTTGTCGGCTCGTCCAGAATAAAGAG
>JAKASW010000417.1 GCA_021818875.1 Bacteroidota bacterium | reverse complement strand
GAAGTTGCTCTGCTGCAAGAGATTCTCAATCGGTTGCGGTGCAATGTTCTTTCCACCTGAATTCACAAACAAGTGTTTCTTGCGGTCGGTTATGACGATAAAGCCGTCAGTATCAAAATGCCCGATATCCCCCGTGTGAAGCCAGCCTTCATTGTCTATAGCCTCGTCGGTCGCCGATTTGTCTTTGTGATAACCTTTCATCACGTGTGGACCGCGCGTTAGGATTTCACCATCGTCGGCAATCTTCACCTGCACATTCACGAGCGGCTTGCCAACCGTACCAAATTTATAATCATCGAGCCTGTTTGCGGAGATCACCGGCGAACATTCCGTCATGCCGTAACCTTCCAATATGAAAATGCCGACGGCCTCAAAGAACTCTCCAAGCTCTCTGGAAAGCGCGGCTCCTCCGCTGACAAAGAACTTGATATTTCCTCCGGTCCTCTCTTTCAATTTTGAAAAGACGAGCTTGTTAGCGATTGCATACTGAGACTTAACCAGTGGACCGACGATCCCTTTCCTACTCGCTGTGACATAGTTCCTTCCGACGCCGAGGGCCCAGAAGAAAATTCTTTTCTTAGTCGCAGACCCCGCGTCAATATTCTTCATGATCGTGGAGTGGATTCGTTCGAATAGCCTGGGAACTGTCGTCACGATTGTCGGCCTTTCCTCCATCAAATTCTGGGCTACCGTCTCGATGCTCTCGGCATACGAAACCGTGGCACCAGCACAAAGGGCAGTGTAATAGCCTGCCATCCTCTCAAAGCTATGCGAGATCGGTAGAAATGATAGAAGTGTATCCTCATCCGTGATTTGTATGTGTGCCAGGGCTCCCTTCATATTCGCAACAAAATTCCCGTGTGTGAGCACCACCCCTTTGGGTTCACCCGTCGTTCCACTTGTATAAATTATTGTCGCCGTGTCGGCCGGGCCTTTCGATAAAAGCCACTTCTCGAACCTGTCGCGATGCCTGTCCCGCTCATGCTCACCTTTCTCAAAAATGTCCGAGAAATCGAGGACAGATTTTTCCTTTGAGCCTTCTTTCTTGTTCATCGAGATAATTAATCTCAACTTTTCGAGCCGGGCCCGGACTTTCATAACCTTAGTAAGCTGGAACATGTTGGATACCACCGCCGCCGAGACGTCTCCATTGTCGAGTATGTACTCGATTTGCTTTGCGGTAAGCGTCGGGAATATCGGGACATCGATTGCACCGATAGCCAAACATGCGAGATCCGCTATCACCCACTCCGGACGATTCTCTGAGAGAATCGCCACTTTATCATTCTCTTTTACTCCAATTGAGGAAAGTCCATGGGCAAAGAGTTCTACCTTCCGATAAAGCTCATCGTAAGTTATCCCGACGTATTTTCCTTCCAGCTTGTACCTATAAACATTCTTGCCGCTCCCTGCATACTTCCTGCAAAGACTGGAAAACATTTCCGTGATCGTGTTAAAGTCTACAGCTGCACCCATTCAACCCTCTCGATGTACAAACAGCCGCGTTTAATTCTACAATTCATGCACTTGAAATTAGCCTTTGATGAGCTTGAATGCTATACAAATTCGATTCGAACCTCGTTGTCAGTTGGCAGCACCTGCCCTCTACCCTTCAACCGGTTCTTCTCCTTCCAATTACAGCAACAGAAAGGAAAGCAATGCCGATTATCAGCATCACGATTCCCCAAATCAAGTTCACATCGATATTCAGTGACTTTGAGTATATGCTTTTCGGTCCAACCAGTCCATAGACGAACAAAACGAGTCCGTAAAAAGTCAGCAGAGCTCCGAGTGGAATCTTCAAGTCGAAGAAGTGCTTTCGTGAACCAGGCGTTTCCATAATAGATTCTCCTCCGTTCTCTTACCAGAAAATTATGTTCAACACGACCATCACTGCCAGCGAAAGCACTCCCCAGAATGCAGGCCTTCGAAAGAAACGCTCGTGGGAATGAGTCTTCGGTGTCAGTCCGTAGACGAGTCCTACAAGGGCACTCTCTTCCTTCTTCTGTGTGAAGAGGCTCACGATTATCGTAACAACAAAGTCAGTGCACCACGCCCACCATGCCTGGTAAAAGTTTGCAGCCATCTCGCTTGGATAGTGGACTATGCCGCCATGGTACAACACGAAGTAATGAAAGGCCGCCGCCAGAATGCCGGTGAGCAGACCCCAGAAGCCTGCCCACGGAGTGGTTTTTTTCCAGAACATGCCGAGCAGGAAGGTTGCAAACAGCGGCGCATTGAAAAAAGAAAACAGAAGCTGCATATAGTCCATCAGGTTAGGAAACGAGCTGACAATATACGCCGTTCCGATGCTGACAATAACTCCGAAAATCGTCGCATACTTTCCCATCTTCAGATAATGCTGGTCCGGCATACCCTTCTTGATATAGCTTTCGTAAATGTCATAAGTCCAAACGGTATTGAATGCGGTCACATTTCCCGCCATACCTGACATGAAGCTGGCGAGCAAGCCGGTAATTGCCAGGCCCAGGATGCCGTTGGGCAAATAGTGTGCGAACATCAAAATAAGCGCAGAGTTGTAGTCCGGCGTTGGTCCACCGGGAACCACCTTGAATTGAGGAAGAAGCGCAACGGCGAGCAGGCCGGGTATGACCACGATTATCGGGACAAGCATTTTCGGAAAAGAAGCTACCAGTGGAGTTCGTTGCGCGCCTCCCCGGCCCCAAGCG
>JAKASW010000081.1 GCA_021818875.1 Bacteroidota bacterium | reverse complement strand
AATACTCACGGGAGTCAGACACGGAAAGACGCTCGGGTCTCCGATCTCGCTGGTATTGTGGAACAAGGACTTCGAGAACTGGGGAGCGAAGATGGCCGCCGAGCCTGTGAGCGCAGAAATAGAAAAGGTGGTAGTTCCCCGGCCTGGTCACGCGGATCTTGTGGGGAAGTTCAAATATGGACATGACGACATCCGTAATGTGATCGAGCGTTCGAGTGCACGTGAGACAGCCATGCGGGTTGCTCTCAGCTCGATTGCGAGGAGGCTCCTTGCCGATCTCGGCATCAGGATAGGCGGGCATGTCTTCTCGATCGGGATCGCGGCGTACAAGGACCGCGAAAGTCTCGATTCTCAATTGTTAAAAATGACTAAATCGAAGCTTGGTGCCGAGGAAATCTCCGTAGTATCCGATCGCTCAGAGGTAAGATGCCTGGATGAAAACCTTGCGGATAAGATGGTACAGCAAATAAAGCGTGCGAAGAAACTCGGCAACACGCTTGGAGGCGTCGTCGAGGTTTTCGTGAGCGGGTTGCCCATAGGACTCGGAAGCTACGTCGAGTTCGACAGGAAGCTGGACGGCCAGCTGGCCCAGGCAGTGATGTCGGTACATGCGATAAAAGGCGTTGAGATCGGCGAAGGATTTCTAAACGCGGCGAGATTTGGTTCGGACGTCCACGATGAAATATTGGTGAAGAATAAGAAAATCACCAGGCCTACGAATCGCGCGGGCGGTCTCGAAGGCGGTGTGACTAACGGTCAACCACTCTGGATTCGGGCTGCGATGAAGCCGATATCGACACTGATGATGCCGCTCAGAAGCGTCGACCTTTCGACGATGAAAGCTGTGGAGGCAAGAAGGGAACGCTCGGATTTTTGTGCAGTGCCCGCCGCAGGAGTCGTCGCGGAAAACGTCGTAGCACCTGTGCTCGCGAATGCCGTCCTGGAGAAGTTCGGCGGAGACAATATGGAGGAAGTGAGAGCGAGATATCGTCAGGAGGCTTTTTTCGGATGAGCCGGCCCTTCTTTGTCCACAACTCTTCCCATAGCGGCGAAATTCTCGTCGGGCGCGTCATTGCCGCGTGCCATAAACGGGAATCTTGCCTGATTTGCTGAATGGATTCCCGATAAGAGAACTCGGGAATGACGCTCGTGGCATTTTGGGAGGGCTTTCGGAAATTGGAAAACTGCGGCCGTAATCATTGGAGTTATCTCGGCAGACTTTTATGATCAAGAAGCGGATCGGCTACGTTGACCAGTTCAGGGGACTTGCGACTGTCTTCATGATAGAAACGCATGTTGTCAACGCTCTCCTCAGCGATTCTCTCAAGGGAACCATGATATTCAGCTTGCTCAACTTCGTCAACGGACTGGTAGCACCATCATTTCTATTTGTCGCAGGTTTTTCTTTTACTCTCGCCGTCAACCGGAAGGGAGATGCTTACCGGAGATTCTCCCCGGAACTCCGGAAACACATGAAGCGTCTCTTATTCATACTTGCCGTAGGATACGCCCTCCATCTACCGTTCTTTTCGTTGAGAAAGATTATTTACGGATCAACGCCCGCGGATATCACGGCATTCTTCGCGGTCGACATCCTCCAGTGCATCGCGGTCACGCTTATCCTGATCCACCTTATTCGAGTCATCATTAATAGCGATAGAACGTTCAATCTGATTTTGTGGGGGCTTTTTTGGTTCTTTATTATTGGAGCTCCCTTTGCCGGCTATTTCGATCCCGGCGCGGTTTTGCCGAAATTTCTCGGTCAATACTTCAACAGTGTGCATGGCTCGCTCTTTCCGCTTTTTCCGTGGGCGGGCTTCCTGATAGCTGGTGCGATATTCTCTCAAAAGGTCACGTTTGAAAAAGAAAGCAAGTTTGCCGCAAACCTCGTCCGGATCGGCGGCGGCATGGTGGTCGTGGGATTGTTGCTTCTCGAAGTCCAGAGATTTCTACTTCCGCAGACCAACGTGTGGGACTACGCACCCGGATGGTTTCTGCTCAGACTCGGTATGCTTATCTGGATTTTGAAAGCGATAATATGGTACGAAGGAAAACGGGAAACCGTTTGGTCATCGGTGAAGATTTTTGGACGTGAGTCATTCCTGGTTTATGTAGTGCACATTTTGCTGGTGTACGGCTCGAGCGCGAAAAATCCGTCTCTCGTCGAATCCCTCGGGACACAGCTCAACTACTTCCAGTGCACTCTCATTTTTGTCTTGCTTGCGGCCGTCATGTTCGCCGCGGCATACTCGTGGTCGGAATTGAAATCGCGGAACTACCAACTGTCTAGATTGGTGCAGTGGATTGCGGTGACAGGATTCTTCTACCTGTTCATAAAGAATCCATATTAAGGGAATGATGACATGTTGGAGTTCCTGGTACACGGACAATTGGTGTCCATGGTAATTCCATTTTTTCATCATCCCATTATTCCTGTCTAAAGATCGTGTTCTCCCAGGAATTTAACCATCGCCGAGTTGAATTCGCCCGGATTCTCCAGGTTGGATAAATGTCCGGCACCGTGGACCAGTACAAACCTGGAATTTGGTATCCTCGACTTCATAATCTCCGCGTCTGCCGCGGTGGCCACCTTGTCTCTGTCACCGGTGATAATCAAAGTTGGGATGGTAATCTTTGAAAGGCTCTCAGTCATGTCCATCCTTGCGGCTAAGGCGATTAGCGTTCCGGTCAGCGCCCTTTCGTGTGTCGACTTCATTATCGAAGTGATCTTGTCGACAATTTGTGGGTTGTTGTCGAGAGTCTCCGGCGCGAACAGGCTCTTAGCCATCTCCTCGGCAAACTGGGATTTCTGTCCCGTGAGAATCTTCTTGATCTGGTTTGCACGGTTCAGCTTAGCAGCGTTAGTATCTCCTGTGCTCTTTGTGTTACACAAGATTAGCCCGCTGAATCTCGCTGGTTCCCGCTCCACGGCACGAAGCGCCGTGTAACCGCCTATTGAGAGACCGCAGACGCACGCCTTATCGAGGTGGAGATGTTCCATGGTATTGATGACGTCGTCTACGATAAACTCGACTAAATATTGTCCGTTGCCGACATCGCTTTCACCGTGCCCTCTCAGGTCGAAAGTGACCACAAAGTGATCTGGCGAGAGAAGTTCACCTTGCTTATCCCACATCGACTTGTCGAAAGGGAAGCCATGGATAAAGACGAGGGCTTTTGCTTTCCTATCTCCGAAAGTTTTGTACGAGATTCGGCCGGAAGAAGTATCGAGGTACATTACCGTGTCCTTTCTTCAACCTATGAAGTCATCCGTTGGAACGGACGAGTAATATTACAAACCGCTGTCGGTCTTAGACTGTATCGCAGTCCATGCACTCTGACGACCGGTTGTTCGAATAGACGAAGGCAGTTTCGTGAATGCAGGTGTTCAATTCAATGAATTCCGAGATTGATCGGCGTTGTATCAAGGACGCTTAACGGGAAGGTCAGCTCTCGCTTCGCTTTTTCGCGAAAAACTCCTGAAGCGTTGAGCGGGCTTCCTCATCCATGATCCCCGCGATCACTTCGACCCGGTGGTTCAACCGATCGTCCTGAACGATGTTATACAGCGTGGAGCATGCGCCCATCTTCGGATCGTAGGCGCCGAAGACCAGCCGGTCTATCCTGGAGAGCGCGATGGCGCCCGCGCACATCGGACACGGCTCAAGTGTAACGTAAAGAGTGCACCCCTTAAGTCTCCAGCTTCCAACGTAGTTTGCTGCAGCCCCTATGGCGATTATCTCCGCGTGCGCTGTCGGATCCTGGAGCATCTCTACCTGGTTGTGGGCTCTGGCTATGATCCCGTCATCCTTGACGATCACGGCACCCACCGGCACTTCGTTTTGCTTCAATGCAGCCTGGGCTTCTTTGAGGGCTGAGATCATGAATTGCCTGTGCTTGCTCCCGGGCGAGTCGTGTTCTGCGGATCCGTCACTGCGATTCTCCGGCATTTTCTCAGCCGGCGATCGAAACGTGGACGTTCACACCGACCTCATTTGTGGTGGTGCCTGGCACGAGTTCGCCGGGCGCAGTCGGCTGGACTTTGGTGTTTTGGTAGTAGATGGATGCGGAGACTCGCTGACTAAGATCATATTTGAATTGAATCTCGATACTTGTCTGAGCGGTCCCTGAGAGAGGCGTGGGAGTTGCGTTGCCAGTCGTTACGGTGTATGAAACCTGGTCTGTCTTTGAGTTCGAGTAGCTCGCGCTGATGTCGACATTATTCTGAAGATTGAGTCCGAACAGCGGAATAGAGAATCCCTGCTTCGAGTAGTCCGCGGTTATCGAGAGCTGACCGGTATAAGATTGGGCGATGGTACCGTTCGTCGGTGTGAGGTTGTATTGACTGCTCGTATTGTAGAGTACTGAAGCGGAAATAGTTGCGTTCCCGAAATTCTTGAAGGTGACGTTCAATCCCGCAAGCGGCTGGAATCCATAAGAAATGTTTTGTCCGTTGATTACCTGTGCCTGGTTTCCGGTTTGATTCCATGATTCCGTGTATGTCGACTGGTAAGAGTTGTCGAAGCTGACATGCGAAGCAAAGCTCTTGAAGAGAGGGAGCTGCTCCAATCCGTCCCAATGGAACGAATAGTTCAACCTTGGAGCCAGCGGACCGAATATCTTGTCGAGAATGGGCAGGGTTTCAAATCCTTGTACGAATGCCTGCGAGAGATTCGCGGCACTATTGTTCGGATTACCTGCTTGAAGCTGCTGGTAATCCGCGGCTACCTGGTTGATGCCTGATTTGAAAATAGATGATAAGATAGGGAACCCCGGCAAAGTAAAGAAGCTCTTCGTGAATTGTCCCGAAATCGATTCGCTCTCGGTGTTTGCGATTGGGTT
This sequence comes from Bacteroidota bacterium, assembly GCA_021818875.1. Lineage (GTDB taxonomy): Bacteria > Bacteroidota > Ignavibacteria > Kryptoniales > JAKASW01 > JAKASW01. The sequence continues at coordinate 10,584 of JAKASW010000081.1, read as the reverse complement.
CCCATTTCCGTCCGTTGTGTACGTCGTATTCCGGTTATACGACCAGTTCACGTGCCACGATAGATTAATCACGGCGCCCTGCCACAGGTTGCGTGATGTCCTCAGATCGAGCGTGTTTGAGTTTGTATAATTGTCGGTTATGCTCGCATCGGCGACTCTTGCGGTAGGAATGGTGGAAAATCCGATGAATGGGAACCCGCTTTTCCGATATGTGTTCAGAGTGCTGTACGGATCCGATACCAATCCAAGCTGGTACAACTGCGAGGGGCCGAGATCCGGATTACTCTGCTCGATGAAGGGAAACCTGAAGAAATTCCCCATGCCGGGTCGGAACGTTGGCAGGCCGCCGTTCTGCGCACTATTGGCTTCAGAGTATGTAAGAGATATGTTGTCGAAATCCAGAAAAGGAACTTTGACCAGGAAATTAAAAGCTTTCGCGACCGGGCTGTTTCCTTCCGGAGATTGTGTTGTATCCGGCATTGAGAACTCTTCTCTCCCCCGTCTCCTCGGCGGCCTTCTTGTCGGCGTCGGCTGCTGCGATGGAGTGCTCGCGTTCGCGGTTGTGAAGGAGAACAGTTGGTTGGCAAGGGTCTTCAACTGCAACGTTCCACCGAGCTGAAGCGACGCATTGTAGCCTGCGGCCTTTCCCAAAGAGCCCTGCTGGATCGAGTTTACCCAGCTGTATGCGGAACTGTAACTCGACTGGAGGTTTAGGAACCGGTCCATACTGAACGGCAGATGCGGCTGGGTTGTAAGAGAAAAGTTTTCTGAGAAATTATAGTCCTGTCCGAAGTCAATTAACCCACCGTTGAGAAATATCTGACGGAATACATACGAGTCCGGACGGGGGAAGAATGAGCCGTTGGCAGTATCTGCATCGAGGTAAAGAAGCGTACTGCCGACGCTGAAATTGTAGGTTAGAGTCGGATTGAGGATCCCGTTGTTGGTCAGTTTCCAGTTGATGGAACCGGAACGCTGGGCCGTGAAATTGGGAGTGACTATCGGCTTCAGTTGTGTTCGAAGCTCTTGTACAGACAGGCTCCTCGATGCGGCCATGGAGAGACTCAAGGAATTCGGAAGATAACGTATTTGAAAAGCGTTATTGGGTTCCAGCGGTCCCTTATTTTTGGAAGGGAACGGAGTGTAGTAGGCCATCGGATCGAACTGCACCGAATAACCCGCGTTGTAGTTCCATCCCCATTGAGTTGCCATTTCTGTCTGCGGATTTCGAGAGCTCGATCCAGACCAGTTGAATCCCATCGTTATGTTGTCAATTATGTCCCTGATGTACCATTTGTTGCTCGGGAATACTATTCGCATTGAGGGAATTGCCCACTGGTCGGTCACTGTCAAAACCTGGGAGCTGACGAGCAGGCTGTCTGCCAACCTCGCTGCCGAGTCCGGTGGCATAAACTGTTTCAAATAGTCCGTTCGTTGTGAAACGGCCTGGGACACCAATATGTCACTGTTCGGCAGGTAAAGTGGATTTGAAAAACTCTCGGTATGACTGTATGTGAATGGAATACTCGTGCCTGTCCACTCTCTCGGGAAAAGTCTGTCGAGATTGAAAGAGGCGTTGATTCCCCAGTTCCTTGTCGTGTTTAGATTTCCGAATTGAGTTGTGAGACCATGGAAAAATGGATTGACGGTCGAGTAATTGAAAGCTATAGATCCTACATCGGCAAGCTGCAGGCTCGCGTTGAACTGGTAAGCCCAGCCCGGGGTGTTGTTCGCGTTTGTCACTCGCAAGGCATCGACCCAAACATTTCCGTAAAGAGGCAAAGGCGTTCCAATGTTCTTGGGATTTATGATTCCCATTTGAAAATATGAAATGCTTTGGAGAGACGGGTTTCCTGTGATCCAGTAAGTCGAACCCGGAATTCCGTTATCCGCCGGCTGGGGCGGTACGTAAGCTGTTGCCGAGTCTCGCTTTTCCTTGATGGCTGTCAACGCCGCGAACTCGATAGGCAAGTCCTGCCATCCGGGTCGAATAGGCTGCTCGTATTGGTAATAGTCCGACGAGTCGCTGCCGAACCGGATGAAAAATGCAGCATCGTAGTTCGTCGAGTCGACATAGTTGAAACGAAGATCGCCATGGACAAAGACTTTCATCTCGCGATAATTGAAGACATTAAGAGGCTGCGGGACTGTCTTATAAACAAATCGCGACTCGCCGTCTCGCAAACCGTTAAGTATCAGGTCCAGGGAATGTTCATTGAGCTGCACTGGCCCGCTGGGATTCGAGTTGTCGACCGGTGCAAGTGCAGCAACCGGAGGCTCGTAACCAGGCGTGTCAAACACACTGACGGTCGATACCTGCATCGTGGTGTCTTGTGGATCGGGTGGTTTCCAGTAGTTTCCCACAAGGTTTATCTCGGCAATTCTTATTAGCAGGTCATTCCCGGTTCCGTACCCCTTTCCACCCGCCGGCATGCCATTGAACCATAGTCGAACGAACTGGACGTTCGAGAGGCTCGGGTTGTTGACTGCTCTTTCATAATCCTGCAGAGGAATCAAGTACTGGTACCATCCGTTGCTGCCACCGCCGACGATAAACGGGTTCCTTGTTGTGTCGAGCTTCACCGTGTATTCATAGTAGCTGTCGGTTTGCTGGAGGGTTCCCTGGTGCAGCAAGTCTTCTGTATCCGGAAGCTTGCCATACGGAGATTGTGCATTCCCCTCGGTTCCGTTTATTCTGAAGTAAGTCGTATCCAATGTTAGATTAGCACCCGCGAACTCATAGTCGTCTCCATCCGGGTCGTACGTATAGTTGGGGGCACACCATGGCCTGTCTGGATCACTAATGATACCTGGAGCCCATGGTTGCTGTCGTTCCACCGGATCCATCATACCGTCTAATCCATAGTCCAGTGTGTCGCTAATGAGGGTCCCGGTTCCGAGCGGGTCTTCCGTGTGTAAAGTTCTGTCACCTATGACGTCTTCGTTGACCTGGCCAATATCGATGTGCATCTTGCCGCCTACCCCCTGGCCGGAATCAATCTTCATCCAGACTTCGATGTAGCTTATGTTTTGGGACGAAAGATCCGTTGATGTTGTTGAAAGGACCGTCATCAACCCGCCCCAATTTACTCGTGGATTGGCTGCTAAAGTATCCTGGACACTTGGCGCCCGATTGAATTCTCCACGAACCATAGGAAGAAATCCGATATTCATCACCGGTTGGTCTGTTTGACTGGCCTGTTGCGGCTGTTTGGGCCAGATTATCTGCGGAGAAACACCGCTCGGTGTTACGTTGTACCAGTAAATCCACCCTTTGTAATAGTTCTTCAGCCAACCCGGTGGATGGGCGGCATTCGTAGCATCAACATAAGGATGCAGCGAGTCAAGAGCTGAAACCGCCGGAGGGCTCGCCATATACCAGCTACTGAAATTGATCGGAAGGGGAATGGTTCTCTTTGCTCCCTGGAAGTCATCTATGAATGCAATCCCTTGATTGTTGTCTCCCGGAATAGGACTCGTTTGGGTGTTTGGATTGGGAAGCATATAGGCGGCTTCGCCGTGGACGCTCAAGATTGATGGTGCAGTTGTACTGATAAGCGGCAGTGCATCAAGGGCCCTGGTGAGGAAGGGAAGGCTCAATGATGTTCCGCCATCAACCCCGAGTATCAGGTTGCTGAAAGGTTCCTGACCGATTTGGACATGATTGGTCGGAGAGTTAATCGTGTAACTCATCATGGTAAAACCCAGATCAGTCTGGTCGTTAATATTATAATCTGCCCTCAAGCCCACGAGCGACTTCGAAGCGACCTGGAAGATATCGTTTGTCTGGTACTGGATCTGGACGTTGGCACTTGGAAGCAAGGCAGCCGGGTCTTTGATGGTTAGCTCGCCGGTCAGGTAATCGACAGAGTAGTCGACGTCCGGCGTTAATGGCTGGCCGTTAAGTAGGACTTTGACGCTCCCCTGCACCAGGTTAAAACCAAGCTGGCGTGTCGCGCTCATGCCGCTGGAGGATTGACCGGTTATCAGGAACCTGTCATGGGACGCATCGTTCTGAGCGGCTTCGGTCGTGGTATCGTAGACCGACTGGTATTCATATGATGTTGGATCCGAAACTCCTTGCCCGTTCACTTTATTATTAAAGGCATCGACAAACGGATCCAAATATGGGAATATCAGGTCACCGGTTGTTACATCTATGTCGACGCCCGGCATGAAGTTCATCGCACCCGTCGCAGGCCCGCTCCCGCCGGGTCCGAAAACGGAAATGCCGAAGAGCTCATTCAGGTTTATCCCATCGAGTGTGGGCTGGGGCTGCGTACCTGGAGCCTGGTAAACAACTTGCAGGTTCTGCAGGGAGCTCGAATCTAGACCAGGTCCGCCTACTTGATAGTAGTTTTTCAGCATCATCTCCCACGCCTCGGTTTCTGACGGGATCAGGTTGGCAGGTTTTACGAGTTTAAGTATTAACGGAACGTTCTTATTCGTATTCTGACTCGCGAAAGTCCCAAGCGTGTCGGGTCCTTGAGCGCCTCCTTGAGTGCTGTAAGCGACGGCCAAAACCTGATTTGAGTTGAGACTTGTAAGGAGCGTCAAAACTCCGGTTCTATAATTCATATTGTATTGCGAACTCGGAAGTGCTTGAAACCATCCCGTCTCAAGCTGTCCGGGGATGGTTTGTATCGTCTGGCCTTGCGTCTTCAGGGAGTCATATTGGCCCGGGTCCTGATTTAGAGGCTGAAGATCCATTACGGCGTCACCGAATCTCAAGTTGGGATTTGAAGAAGTCTGCGGTTGCGACACATAGACTTCCGCGTACGTAATGGTCGAAGCTGCGCTGCCGCTGTACCTCGTTCCCCGGGACTGCAGGTAAGTCAAATAAGTTTGGATGTAACTTGTGTCGACGATAAAGTGGTTCTGATCGTACTGATAGGCGTGCAGGGATATTGGTTGACTACTTGATCCACCGCTTAAAGTCAACGTTTGACTCTGAGCCTTTTGCTGGCTTGCGAGCGCCGTCACCGTTACAGGACCGAACTGCATTTGTGATTTGATACCGAACAATGCTTGACTGCCGCCGATAAATGAGTTTGGGGTCGACATCGACACATTGCCGGCTTCCACCTTCTTGATAATTTCGTCGCTGTATCCGGTGTAGGTTAAGTGGAGCTGGTTCTCATAGTCGAATTGGTTTTGCGTGTCCCAGTTTGCTCCGATACTTAGTTTATCGCCGACAGTGCCGTTAACATTTATGTTGACGTCCTGATTGAAATTCGGCGCGTTGGTTACGTTTCCCAGTTGTGAGAGAGATTGAGCGTTTACCTTCTGGTTTTGCCACGCACCATGTATGTCTACTGCTCCGGATATTTTCAGATTGATTCGCGGTGGGCCGAAAATGCTGAGCACCGGGTTCGACGGTATCGGGATGCTGATATTCGTGATTCCCGACATGAGGTTGCCCAACTCATTTGCTCTCTGTCCGAGCGAATACTGATGGGCAAGAGACTCCCATGTCGTCTGGATGGAATGTTGTTCTGAGAGTTTGATATACTCCTCGAGAGGTACACGAATCGGGATTCTTATGTTCCTGCCGAGAAGAATCTCCCGAACATCGACATACTTTCCCGCTGAATCTATCGTTGCCGTGTGCTGGATACCGCTCGCGTAGAGGAAGAGCGGATAGTGATACGGCGCGAATATCGGCGCCTGAGGCTGCTCGCGGCGCAAACCCTGAAGCCAGGCGGAGAGTTTCAACGTGTCGAGCCCGAGAGTATCCAGCATGGTGGTATCCTGCCGGGCAACAGTAGTGTCTGTTTGGGGCAGCGCATGAACAAGATTTTTCGGATTTGCTGCCGGGTTCTTGTTCATCGGTTTGATCGTGGCGCCTGACGAGGTAGCGCGGCGGGAGCTATCGGCGACGGCGGGCGGCCGCACCTTGTTCGAACCCGAAACGGTGTCTCTTGCCGCTTCCACAGTCTGAGGCTTGTTTGATTTCTCGGTCCGAAGCGAAGACGTGTCGCGCGGTGGTATGACCGCACCGTGGAGATTAATTGGCTTGGAAGTGTCAGCTCTCCTGGCTTGCAATACTCGTTTCGAAGTATCCGAGGCAACAGAGTCAGTCAGCGGCAAAAGAGACTCAAAAGAAGGAGGGACTGGCATCTCATCGGAAGCGTCCGTGAAAAAAGCACCCGCTGTGCCCGGTCCACCCTGATCCGCATCCGAGCCGGATCTGTTCTTGTCGGGGGTAAGCGGACGGTTGGGGCCTTCGAAATCGAAGAAAGTCTGTGCTCCCGCGGCTATGACTAACATGACAATGGCCGGAAGCGCAACATGCCCTATGTGGTTCTTAAATTGTCTCACTATGCAGATTGCTTACGCGATACTCAGTCGACAGCTTTTTTGTCTAACACTTTAGCAATCTGTATAGAGTCCACTCCATTAGGGTTAGTCTTGTTTTTAGTCTTGTTGTTTGCTCGAAAAAATATCAAAGCAAAAAGTAAATATCAAGCAAGCAAAAAATCCATGCTTGAGGAAAGTCACACGATAAGGGTAGACAAGGTCATGTGACTGCAAGCCGGAGTGCTGTTCCGCTGACAGAAAGGCGTGACATCAGCTACTCTCTCTACAGAAACAGCGAAATTTCGTTATCTATCCTTTGTAGGCTACGAAGAATATCCTTTTGAACGGGAAAAGGACCTTGCCGTTCTTTTGTGGAAGGTAGGAATTCTGACATTCTCTCAAGACCTCGTTTTCAAACTCACTTCTGGATTGATCGTCAGGAAGTCTTTCGAGATAAGGGCGCATTCCGGTCCCCTTATACCACTCAACAAGATCGCGTGGTGAATTCAAAATGTGGTAATAAGTAGTTTCCCAGAGGTCGAGTCCGGAAGACATTTTGCTCAGAATGTTGTAATAATATTCAGCCGGAAAATGAACCATCCGTCTATCTATGCCTGCGAGATTTTCCGACCACCTACTGGTAATGGAAATTTCAACAATTGCCTTTTGGATGGCAGAATCCTGATTTGCCGGAACCTGGACTGCAAGCGCGCCGCCATGGTTTACTACTGCGAAAAGCCTGGGCACGAGCGTCTCGTGGTGTTGCATCCACTGCAGAGCCGCATTTGAAAAGACCACATCATATCCTCTCTCGAACTCGAAGTTTGTTGCGTCTCCTACTGTCCACTCTATGTCGGGCATATCAGCTCTCGCCTTGTCGATCATCTCGGGTGAAGAATCCAGACCAAACAATTGAGCTTCGTTCCACTTTCGGCGAAGGACCAGAGTACTATTGCCCGGCCCGCAGCCTATATCAATGATAGATTTTGGGTTCTCAATTTCGATTCGCGCAGTTAGATCGACCGAGGGCTGCGTCCGTTCGCCCATGAATTTCAGATATTGATCGGGATTCCAGGTAGGCATGATTGGATCAAGTTCCTTTTTCAGTTTTTTCGAGAAGCTTCACGGCATCACGAACACATTGAGAGCAAATCGTTTCAGGCATTTTCTTTTCCAGGAACTCCTTATGTCCTTCCTCTGTGTTCAGGTCCACACCTCCCAGGATTTCCCTGCAAATGATTGTGCCATGTCGCTCGCGGAAGCGTTCCGCAAACTTCCTTACTTCCTGATAGGTCCGGCCTATCGAGGGTTTGTCCGATGCATCCACATTACCGTGCGCTGCACCGATGACCATGAAAGCCCCCGTCACGGCGCCGCAGACATCCTGCATGCGCGCCATACCTCCGCCAAATCCCGTCGCTATTCTCAGTGCCACACTTTCATCGATTCCATAAAGTGGGGCAAGTGTCGAGAATACGGCTTGTGAACAAAGATAACCCTTCGAAAATTTTTCCGCTGCTTGATCCTCTAGTTGCCCATTTTCAATTCCACCTGACATTTACAAATCCTCCTTCCATTATTTTCGAATTTGCCCCGAACCGTGTACCACGTACTTAATGGTAGTTAACTCGGCAAGTCCCATTGGCCCGCGCGCATGTAGTTTCTGTGTACTGATCCCAATCTCGGCGCCGAGTCCGAATTCGAAACCGTCGGTGAAACGTGTCGAGGCGTTGACGTAAACTGCCGCGGAATCCACCTCCCGAAGAAATCTCTCGCCGTTCTTTTTCGTCCCGGTCACAATCGAGTCCGAGTGGTGGGAACCATAATGATTGATGTGCTCAATAGCTTCATCGATGCCTTTGACCACTTTGATTCCAATGATAAGATCAAGGTACTCGCGGTACCAATCTTCTTCAGTTGCCTGTCTTGCATTCTTTATAATCGATAATGTCTTCTTATCTGCGCGCAACTCGACGCTTGCCAGCTTGAGTCGATCCGAAATTTTAGGAAGAAAGGCTTTCGCAATCTTTTCGTGCACCAACAATTTCTCGGCGGCATTGCAGACGGAAGGCCTCTGGACTTTTGCATTATAAACTATGTCCGCCGCCGCGTGGAGGTCGGCAGTGCTGTCGACATAAACGTGGCAATTACCTTCGCCATGTGCGATGACGGGAACGCTCGAAGTTTTCCGGATGTATTCGATCAGCTTGTGGCTTCCGCGTGGTATGATGACATCGAGGTAGCGGTCCTGCGCAAGCATTTCTGCGACGGCTTTGCGGTCAGGCGTGTCGAGGAACTCCACGCATCCAGACGTCAACCCGACGTTCTTCAGCGCTTTCTTGATGATCTCGACCAGTTTCGAGTTAGTACGGATTGCCTCCGACCCACCGCGGAGCAGAACGGCATTCCCGGCCTTCAGGCAGAGCACCGCCGCGTCAATCGTGACGTTCGGTCTGGATTCATATATGATTCCAACGGCGCCAATCGGCACGCGCACTTTCTCGATGAGCAATCCGTTCGGTCTCTTTTTCCGTTCCAATATTTCACCGACGGGATCCGGAAGCTTGAATACGTCCTCGACTCCGGTAGTCATCTGCGCTATTCTCTTCTCAGTGAGAGTCAGCCTGTCGACGAGGACATCCGAAAGGCCGGACTTTCTTGCAGCAGCGAGGTCCAGAAGGTTGACCTTCAATATCCTGTCTGTCTCCCGCTTAAGTTGTGCGGCGATCGCTCTCAGCAGAGCGTTCTTCTTGGCAGTCGGCGTGTTGTATAACACCTCGCTTGCCTTTTTTACATTCACAGCTTTTGATTCAACGTCCGTCATCTTCCATTATCCATTACTCAAATACTCCATCGTTCCACCACTCCATCATTCCTCCTGTACCACCGTCGTTAGGTTGTCTCTGTGTACCACCTCAGATGGTGCCGGCCGCTTGAGAATTTCTTCGATCTCTGAGCTTTTCTTACCTTTGATCCTGGTCAATTCAGTTGAAGAGAATCCTGTGATTCCTTTCCCGATTTCTTTTCCATCGATATCAAGTATAGAGATGACATCACGGACGTCAAACTCGCCCTGCACTTTCAAGATGCCGGATGGCAGCAAACTCTTGCTTCGTTTCAAAAGTGCGTTCTTCGCACCATCATCTACAACGATTTTCCCTGCTGTGTGGGACACGAGCGCAATCCACTCTTTTCGTTTTGATAATCTTCTTGTCACCGGAAGGAAGACTGTACCACGGAAACTGCCGGAAAGGACTTCATCGACCGCATTGGGATTTGCCCCGTTGGTAATGACGGTGGTTATCCCCGCACCCGCGCAGCGCCTCGCAGCCTGGATTTTTGTTCTCATTCCTCCGGTGCTTAACTCATTCCTATTGCTCTTTGCGAAGTGTTCAATCTTGGATGTGATGCGGTCTACTACTTGTACCAGCTCAGCTCCAGTATTGCGGGATGGATCGTCCGAATACAAACCATCTACATCGCTCAGGATAAGAAGGAGGTCTGCCCCGACTAGTGTCGCAACCATTGCAGAGAGGTTGTCGTTGTCGCCGAGCCTGATCTCTTCAATCGCAACCGTATCATTCTCATTTACGATCGGCACGGTCCGCTTCTGAAAGAGAGCGGCAAAAGTGTTCCTCGCATTGACATACCGGCCGCGCCGGGCGAAATCATCATTCGTCAAGAGAAGTTGGGCGATGGGGACTCCGAGCTTTCGGAAGGATTTCTCATAGGCCTCCATCAAAAGGGGTTGCCCGATTGCTGCAACTGCCTGCTTCTCGGGTATCGTCCTAGGCCGTCCCTGGAGTCTCAACGTCGCCACGCCGGCGCCGATCGCACCCGAACTCACTATGACCATGTTGCATCCGGCTGAGGAGATAAATGTGTGAGCATTCCGCGCAATTGAATCGATCCTTTGAATATTTATACCATGGACTTTGTCGGCGAGTAAGTTTGTCCCGATCTTTACGACAACGGTTGTTATCTTCGGAAGAAAGTCCTTAATTCGATGCATATACTATCGAGCTTTGAGCTTCCCAAAACCTGATTTGACGCGGCCGGTGCTACCACATTCCTGTCTCACGCAGTGCTTGCAGAGAATCCCACAAATCAAAAAGGGCGCAAAGATAAGAGATCCTCTGCGTCCTTTGCTAATTCTCTGCGAACCTTGCGAGAAAAAGAAGCCGGATAGACCTAAGAGGCACTACGCTGGATCGCTTTTGGTTTGAAGACGTATTTTTCAGCGCCTTCATAGGCTCCGAACATTACCGCGCTGAAGAAGATCGG
>JAKASW010000080.1 GCA_021818875.1 Bacteroidota bacterium | reverse complement strand
TTTCCCGGGATATGCTGGATCGTGGACTACGGCAGCCGTTACTTGTGATAACTGACGGGAACAAGGGAGTCCACAATAGCATGTGAACGAGAAAGGAGCGTTGAGCTTAGTTTTTGCAGTACTATGGAGAGCTTCACAAAGGTGGCAGAGCGTCACCATATCATCTCTTGAACTGGCACAGCTCAGGCAGTTCAGGCATCTCATCTGCCCCCACGATAACCAAACTGATTTCTTATCGTGTCGACTGGCTGCGTGACCTCTTATGATTTTACACAAAAATTGGGACTTGACCTTGTGCAATATCCCGAGAAAAATGCACAAAACTCTGGCGTTTCACCAGGGTTAAAACACTTTATGAATCTTTCACAAAGGAGTAAAAATGGGATCCTCCAAATCACCAATTTCCGAGTAGCACGCTACTTACTGGTGACTCTGTAGTTTTTGGGTAGTCAGGGAAATGCGTGCCCCCAGCATTGTACTATCACCATCCGTCTTATCGTACTCAGTTTATCTCGACCATTTATGGAAATTCCACGATCTGATTGTCGTAAACTCCGTCGTGTTTACTGAGTCGCTTATTACGCACGTTCCTCTATATAGTCTTCGATGAAAGGTTTTGTGAAAGTACTTAACGGAACATTGCCAAAGTGATACAGCAGATACTTGAAGGTAGTCCGGTAGTTGCTGGTGGTCTTCGGACTATGAACTGATTCGGAGTGTTTCACGATCTCGTTCCCGAATTCAGCAAGTGACATTTGGACTATTTTCTCTCCACATCTTAGTTTTTGTTGTTCTCTGAATTTCACGAGGAATTCTAAATCATCCGATTTCAGTTTTGACTTCGTGGATTTTTTTATTCCGTTTTCCATCTTTTCCTACAAAGTAGAGGTAGTAGAAACCGTCCTTTTGTTTAGCGAGGAACATGGAACACCTCCTGTGAATTTTGGAGGCAGAAGCACAAAAAGATTGGGCACTCTCAGTCCAAATTTTGTCCTTAAAGATCGTAAAGTGTAATCAGCCGAATCTAAAAATGGGATGGATTTGAAGATTTTCGTAGCGGAGGAGGGACTCGAACCCCCGACACGTGGATTATGATTCCACTGCTCTAACCACCTGAGCTACTCCGCCATGGAGTGTTAATTTAGCAAGCAGCCGGGTGTCATTCAAGTTTCTCAGCTCTGTACCAGGTTATACTCCTTTATCTTCCTGTACAGAGTCTTCCTGTCTATCCCCAATATTTGCGCGGCCTTCGACTGGTGCCAGTTCGTTCGCTGAAGTATCTTCACAATGTAGCGCTTCTCAACCTCCGAGAGCGGCATGTTGTCGGCGGCGAGGTCGTCTATGAGGTCCGTCGATTTCATCTGGAAGAGATGCTCAGGAAGATCCTTGCAGTCGATGACGTCACCGCCCGAGAGAGCGATGCTTCTCTCAATCACGTTTTCCAGCTCGCGAACGTTGCCCGGCCATGTGTACCGCATCAGGCAGGCAATTGCTTCTCGCGACATCTGGATGTTCGACTTTCCAAACTGTTCGCCATACTTCTTAAGGAAATGGTCCGTCACTATCTGAATATCTTCCGGTCTGTCTTTCAAATCCGGGACGTGTATCGAAATCACGTTCAATCTGTAGAAGAGGTCTTCCCTGAACTGGTCGTGTTTGATAAGCTCCTTGAGATCACGGTGCGTAGCAGCAATTATTCTCACATCGACTTTCTTGATGTCGTCGCTTCCCACCGGTCGTACCTCGCCGGTCTCGACGACCCTCAGCAACTTTGCTTGTGAACCCAACGGCATGTCACCGATCTCATCCAGAAAGAGCGTGCCATTGTTTGCAGTCTCGAAAAGGCCGCGCCTCGATGTGATGGCTCCGGTAAACGCCCCCTTTTCATGTCCGAAGAGCTCGCTCTCGAGAAGACTTTCGGGGATGGCGCTGCAGTTTACAGTAACGAACGGAAGTGCTTTACGGTCACTGTTATAGTGGATCGCCTTCGCTATCAGTTCCTTTCCGGTTCCACTTCTGCCGGTGATGAGGACGTTGCTGCGTGCATGTGAAATTCTTTGGATTAGTGAGAATATATCCTGCATCGACTTGCTCTTGCCGATGATATTCGAGAAGGAGTACTTCTGTTCCACTTCCTGACGAAGGATCTCCACCTCCCGTTGAAGTCTTCTCTGCTGCGTGGCACGCTCCAGCAGCGCGAGTATTTCATCAATGTTAAACGGCTTGCTGACATAATCGTAAGCTCCGGCCTTCATCGCATTTACGGCAGAGTCGACGGAACCGAATGCCGTTATCATTATCACCATGGAGTCCTTCTGCAAGTCTTTGATGTGCTTTAGGAGATCCATTCCGGTCGCGCGCGGCATCTGAATATCTGTGATCACGATATCGTAGTTATGGTCCTCGACGAGCGACATGGCCTTGATGCTGTCGGATGTGGTCTCGATGGTGTAGCCGGCCCGCTTCAGGAATTTCTCAAGCATCGCCAGCATGTTCACATCATCGTCTACGGCTAAGATTGAAATATCTGCTCTCATGATTTCACAGGATCTTTCCGAAATTCATTCTCAATTCCCCTCGACGGCTTTGCCCGTGTAAACCGGAAAAGTCAACTTGAAAGTAGTTCCCTTGTTTACAGCACTTTCCACCGAAATACTCCCTTTGTGGTCCTGCACGATTCGCTGCGTGATCGCCAGGCCGAGTCCCGTCCCTTTTCCTACCTCCTTCGTTGTGAAAAACGGGTTGAAGATCTTTTGAAGATTCTCCTCCGGAATTCCACAGCCGGTGTCTGCTATCAGCACCTCCACAGCATCGTCGCCGCGCAATTTTATCAGGGTGGTTGAGATCGTCAATTTACCGCCTCTCCCTCCGGATATTTTTTCGGCGCGGGCCTTATCGAGTGGCGACATGGAATGGATCGCATTTACTATTAAATTTACGAAAACTTCCTGAAGTTGGGCAGCATCCGCAAAAACGGGCGGAAGATTTTCTTCAAGGTCGAGGTCCAGATCCACAGACGATTTATCTATCTGGCTCTTCATAAGCTGGAGCACATTGACTATTTCACTGTTAAGCACGACGGGTCTCGACCTGAGCTTCTTTGGTCTGGCAAAGTCGAGAAGCTGCTGGATCAGCCGTGCAATCATGTTCGTCTCGCCTATGATCATCTTCAGCTCTTCGTAGTACTTCTCGCCGGCCTTCAGGTCCATCATGAGATATTCGGCGTTTCCGAGGATGATGTTGAGCGGGGTCCCGATTTCATGGGCTATTCCTGCAGAGATCTGTCCGATGAATGAGAGCTTCTCGGTCTGCCGCAGCTCCATTTCGTACTGCTTTAGCTGGGTGACATCGCGGATAATCAAGGCAGTCCCGATGAATGTACCCTGTTCATCTCTTAGCACACTGCCTGTCAAACTCACGATGACCCTCTCCTCGGATTTCGTCGAAGCGTCGAGCTCGAAATTGCGCAAAATTCCTTCGTCCTTTATCCGTTTCAGAATCACCTCATCGTCGCCGATGAGTTTCTTTTCCTGCGGAAGAAGTATTGAAAACGGCTGGCCGATTGCCTCTTCAGATTGATAACCGAATAGAAATCCTGCCCCTTTGTTCCACGATACTATCATACCACGAATGTCGAGACCAATTATCGCATCGGCCGAGTTGTCGGTCAAAATCGAAATGTAATGCGCCTTCGACGTGACTTCCTCTTCGAGGAGAAATCTCTTGAGACCATACCCGAGCTGGTCTGCCATTGCAAGAAGGATATCCAGGTTCTCGTCCTGCAGATCGCTGATGGAGCTTTCACGAAGTGGAGCGGAGGGAAAAGCAAGAAGCAAAAGCCCGATAAGCGAGTCACCGGCCGAAACAGGAAGCATGAGAATTACTCTTCTGTGACCGAACACCTCCTGTGTTATCGAATAATTTCTCCGGGCACTCGATTCGCTTCCGAACTGCTTGCCGAGCGCATTCAGGAACGTCCCGGTGGCCGTGGGTATTCCTTCAGGGACTGCAGACCTGAACGTCAATTTTGAATCAATCGTGTCGTACGAGAAAAACTCAATGGAACTTGCTCGCGATTCGAATCTAATGATGGCTGCGGCCGCCGCCAACGCTTCATCGTAGGAGGACGCCGATCCGATTGCCTCGGTAAATTTCAGAAGTGTCTCGCGCTGACGCTCTACAACTTCCCTTCGTGAAGCACTCACTTCGCTCTGATATGTCTGGTAGGCACTTGCATATTCGTAAATGATTTCGTGGAAACAGGAATCCACTCTTCTTGAATACTCGAAGATATCTCTCTCACTTTTCATTTTTTGGCGCAAGACGGAAAGGATGGCGTCCTCGCCGAGCATAAAAGTCTCGTGAACAGTTGTAAGAGTGAGGAGGCCGTTGTAAGGTGGTTTCACTATCCTTTCAGTGTACCTGGTCAGCCGCTCAGCACCGAGCCTCTTGAGCAAATCGAGGATGCAGTGGAGAAGCTCAGTAATCTGACTCCTGAAGAAAGGCATGTGAGTGCTTCCCAGGTAATTGGGAAGGGAATTAATCGAATTGACCCAACGGTCTGTGATGGCTTCGAAATTGTCGACCACCATCTGAACCAGGTCATCGACGACAGCAACGGATTTTTCTGAAGAAGTCACCAGGCTACTTCTACTTTCTTCCGAGATATGCCGTCGCAATCCCGAAGGTTAACGGCACGGCTTTCACCCCTGTGAAATTCAGACTTTGCATCATATCCTCGAAGTCTTCCCCGTCGGGGAATGCGCTCACAGAGCTCGGAAGATAATTATACGCTCCGCCGTTGCCGGATATAACCTTCCCGAGGAACGGAAGAATTCTCTTGAAATAAAAAAAGTAGACCTGCTTTATTGGAAAACGTCTCGGCTTTGAGAACTCGAGTACTACGATGCGCCCCCCGCTCTTCAGAACGCGGCGCATCTCTGACAGCCCCTTCTTCAAATCCCCGAAATTTCTGACCCCGAACGCAGCACCAACCACATCGAAAACAGCGTCGGGGAAAGGGAGGACTTCTGCATTTGCCTGTACTATCTGAAGACCATCATTTCGCAAAGAAGAACTCCTCTTTGATTGAAAATGTTGCAGCATGTTCTCGGCAAAATCTACTGCGATTATCTTCGACGGGTGTCGCCTGGTTGCCTCTATCGAAAGGTCGCCGGTGCCGCATGCTACATCGAGGAAGAGATCCCCGGCAGTAAGCCTTGAGAGCCTGATAGCTTTTTTTCTCCAGTAACGGTCCGTTCCGGCGCTAAGGAAGTGATTTAAGAAATCGTATTTCCGCGAAATGTTGTTGAACATTCCCCGGACATAAAGGTCCTTCTCCCGAACCGGATCAACCTCCTCAGTGCTGATCATTTACCCTCGATGACAACTCAGAGATTTTCTCCCGGTATGCCTTGGCGTTGCCTGGTTTCTTTTCTATAAGCATCTCGTACGCCTCAATTGCATCGCGGAGTCGACCCTGCTGTTCAAGGATTTCCGCAAGAGTATCGGTAACAATATCCCTGGTCAGCTCAATTCCCCCGCCGTCACTGTTCTCTCGAGGAATATCGGATGCAGGCTTTATCGGCCCGGCCGAATCCAGCTCGCGTGCGATGGCATCAAAGTCCATCGAATTCCCTAAGTCAACTGCATCGGTCCAATCTCCTTCCTCCTCGCTTTCGGTTTTATCCGGAGTCGGTAGAGGTCCCACTTCCCCTCTCGTTTGAATTGTTTCTTGTCCCGGACTCTCAGCCGCCATTTCCGTGACATTATCGCCCGGCTTTATCTCAGGGATTTCGGCCCGTGTATCCGACTTTTCTAATTCGGCGCGCTGTCCTTCTTCATCAAGAAGCCTCTGGTAAGACCCAATCAGATTCGAGTCCGGACGCAGATGTGAGGCAGTCGCAAGTTCTTTCTTAGCGTCTGAGAATAGACCCGATCGCATGAGCGCGGCGGCGAGAACCGCGTGTCCCGTTGAATAACCTGGATGTGCCTCCACCCCATTCCGTGCTAAGGAGAGAGCTTCTTCCGTTCTTCCTACTTCGAGATAGTGGTACGCGAGCATTGCAAAAAAAGACGAAGCCGGGTCAGACCTAACTCTCTCCTCTAAATATTGAATCAGCGAGGGATCATTCCCTCCATATTGGAAATCAACAGACATAGCTTGCGGAATAACCTGAAGTCGTAGCTACGAAGACGGATTCTATCGGTTGCCCGATCCGGAGAATAGATAAATTCATTTTGCTATCTCATTCACAACCGGTTGAGCCTTCGGGACAAAGTTTACCGCCTTCCTCCTGGCAAGAAGGGCCTGTTTGATCGAAAGATATGAGATAGTCCCGAACCCGGTGAAGTACAACATCTGAAACGGTACTGCGGCTATTTCGAGGTAGACAATTGAAAGTACGATACCGCCAAAGCAGTACAAGGCGAGGACAAACTCTGCAATAGAAACCCAGTTCACTTTACGCTGTGTGTACTTCTTATCGGCCCACGACCCCGACTTGCCGGTAACTCCATATTTGGGCGTTCGAACAAATTCGGTTTTCTTGTTCATCAAGCCTTCGATTACCGCCTTCGTGTTGTTGACCGATAACCCCATGCTTCCTGCCATGAATACGGGGAACAGGTATATCCTTCTCCGCCAGTCCTTATAAACATCTTTTTGACTGTAGAGATAGAACATGAATGACCCGAAGAATGCAAAAATGAATCCGCTCATCAGTATGAATGTCGTGTCGAATCGACCGGTATGTTTTATAAACACCACAGGGACCTGTAGAATGCCGATCAACAAAACAAAGGGATAAACCATACTTGCACAGAGGTGAATTGTCGAGTGAATCTTAACTCTCAACGGAAGACTTGATCTCCAGACCCTGGGAAGGAGCTTCTTCGACGCCTCGACCGCGCCCTTGGTCCATCTGAACTGCTGAGAACGGAGGCCATTCACATCGGCCGGCAATTCGGCCGGGGAGGTATACTCTTTCATGAAAACGAACTGCCAACCTTTCAACTGTGCCCTATAGCTGAGATCGAGATCTTCGGCAAGAGTATCAGCTTCCCAATTTCCCGAGTCCTCGATACAGGACCGGCGCCATATGCCCGCCGTCCCGTTGAAATTTATGAAGAAGCCGGCTTTGTTGCGGACCTGCTGCTCGATCACAAAGTGGCCGTCTAGTGCAATCGCCTGTGCCCTGGTCAGGAGCGAGTACTCACTGTTGATGTGCTCCCACCTGGTCTGCACCAGTCCAACTTTGGGCTCGCTGAAGTATGGAAGAGTCTTTTTCAAGAAATCTGGCCGTGGAATAAAATCTGCGTCGAAGATGGCAACGTACTCACCCTTCGCCTGGGCAAGTCCGTATTTCAGCGCACCGGCTTTGTAACCCTGACGGTTTCCTCTGCGAACATGCTTTATGTTGAAACCCTCAGCCGACTTTTCGTTAACCCGTTGGGCAATAATTGCCGTCGTCTCATCGGTCGAATCGTCCAACACCTGAATCTCCATCTTCTCCTTCGGATAATCCAGCGAACAAATCGAATCGATGGCGCGGTTAACGACGTACAACTCGTTGTAAACGGGGAGCTGGACAGTCACCGGCGGATAATCGGAAAGCTCTCCCGGCCGTACCACCTGCCTGTTCCGGTATTTGAAGTAATAAAAAATCATCAAGAATCCGTTTGAACCGAAAATGAACGGGAAACTCAGAACAACTACATACACTATCAACAGCACATCCTCAATGCGGGGTAACATTTATGGTATTTCCTTCTCTTTGTTTCACCAATTAGTGACTAGCGCCAACAAGATGTCGTCAGTGAGTTTACCTTCAGCCTGACTCAGTCCGATACTTCTGTTTGAAGGTCCTGCACTCGGATCGTACTCGCCCCAATCAGAGAAATCTTTTGTCCATATTACTTTCTGGGTCTTCAGATTTTCAAACTTGATGCTAACATTAATTGTAATTTGCCACTTCCCTACTGTCTCGTTCCCCGATACCGCCACGGGCTGAGTTGTGACACTGTTTATCACGCCCACGACCTCTGCATCCGCCGTTGACATATTTGTGACCTGGTACGTATTATCGGTGACAAGTTTTTGAGTAAGTAAGTTTGTCAAGTTGGTCCTGAGACTCGGGTCGCCATACCCGCTCCTGTCGTCGAACGTCTGTACCGCTATCGAGTGCACCCCCGGGGGGAGAGAAGCTCCTCGAAAAGAATAAGTACAGCTACTTACAGCCAGCAGAATCGCCAGAACCAGCGTATATTTCATCAGGCGTCACGTAATTTATATTCCTGGAGCTTGCGATACAAAGAGCGCATACTTATGCCGAGTGCGCCTGCTGCCAGTCGTTTGTTGCCGTGAAATTTTTCGATTGCTTTGAGGATCATTCGCCTTTCCATATCACTGAGGTTGAGCTCTTTTCCGTCCGGTGTCTCACTGTGGACGGCGGCCTCGTCGCCTCTCGCGTCGGGGAACGGGAGTGCCAGTCTGTCCTCGACTGAATTTCTCACGAGAACGTTCTTCAAATCCACAATGTCGTTCTTAATTTCCCAGAGAGCTCTCAGTATCAGCTCGCGCTCCGACTCTTCAGGGGTTCTGTCGACACGGACTGGAAGGAATCGGTTAGGCGGTTCGGCATTGTAAAAAACACCGGCCTTCGGGAGATACTTCTCAAGTGCCGTGCTGTTCACTTCATTGCCTCGTTCAAGGACGATTATGCTTTCGACGAGATTCTTCAGCTCGCGTACATTCCCCGGCCAATCGAGTCCCATCAGAGTCTCGATAGCGTCGGAGGTGAATCCTCCGAATTCTATCCCATTCCGCTCAGTGAACTCCCTGGCAAATTTCTCCACAAGGAGCGGAATATCCTCGCGCCGGTCTCTCAACGGCGGAATGAATATGCTTACTGAGCGGAGTCGGAAATAGAGGTCCTGACGGAAGTATCCTTTGGCAACTTGTTCCTCCAGAGACTTGTTAGACGCGGCCATCACGCGCACATCCACCTTCTGGGTCGTTGACGAGCCAACTCGCATGAACTCACCAGTCTCTATGACCCTAAGAAGCTTGACCTGGGTCGGCAAGGGCATGTCGCCGATCTCATCGAGAAAGAGTGTGCCACCATCTGCAATTTCGAAATAGCCTTTCCTCGATTCGACCGCTCCGGTAAAAGCCCCCCGTTGGTGGCCAAAAAGTTCGGATTCCAATATACCTTCCGGTATAGCTCCGCAGTTGACGGCGACGATTGGCTTTTCTGCCCTCTGGCTGGCACCATGTATAGCCCTCGCCACCACTTCTTTACCGACGCCGCTTTCGCCGCCTATGAGGACAGTCACTTCGGTTGTCGCTACGTGCATGATTGTAGAGACCACTTCTCTCATCGCTCCCGACGTACCAACCAAGCCGAATTTTTCCTGAAATTCTTCAACGGTCATAGTTAATTCTCTTCAGACTACAAGCACCTGGCCATCGTGAACAACATTCAGATTTTTTACGCCGAATCGTATCTCAAGCTCTTTCTTCCACTCACCATTTTCCTCCAACTCCTGAGGAATGTGGGTGAAGTAAAGCGCGCCATTGTCACGCCGTGCAAGCGCGGCAATCTCTTCAAGCGAAGGATGAGTGGCCTCGACGAGCGAAATCGTGCTGTCAAGAAAAGGCTTGACTTCATCAACCGAACCAATGTCGCTGCTGAAAAAGAATTGTGAGGCACCGCTTCGAACGACGACGGAGTAACTTAGAGGACGAATCCCGGCCTCGCCTGCATAAGCTGAATGCTTCTCTAAATGTCGTGTCTCTACGAACTTAAGTTCCATCCTGTTCCTCAGGTTCACACTTCCGGAATAAATAGGCTGCAGCGAAACACTGAATGTTAATTTTTCAACAAAAATAAACATATTGAAGAACCATGTTCCGACAAATCTAAGCTGAGTATGAGGGACAAAAACGTCAATCGGCTCTTTCCTATCAGCGACATGCATCGCTGTGATAACCGAAGGGAGACCGCCACAGTGATCCGCGTGCATGTGTGTTATGAAGATCGCCTTAATGGAGGAAAGATCTACACGTGCATTCTGAATGGCACGCATGGCATCAGAGCCACAGTCTATCATGATTCTCTCGTTCTCACTCTCCACCAGATAGCAGCTATTGTGGCGGTTCGGACTCGAGAAGGCGGAGCCTGATCCCAATATTGTAACCCTCATCTCTCCACCACGATGCAGTTGATGGACTTCCCTTTCAACGTGTCCGCGAGTCTCTGTGCCGTGTCCTCAGTTATGAAATCTCCGGAAACGACTAAATACAAAACTCTATTTCTAATGATCCTCTTTAGAACTTCTCCGTGAATTCCTTTTCTCATCAGATTGCGAACGAACCGGTGAGCATTTGTAGTAGATGAAAACGCGCCAAACTGAACGGTGTAGCGAACGGCATTCTGATGCGCGATATCCGGACCCTGGAAATTTAAGTCTTGCCTGGCACCGGTTATTCCCTGGACTTGCTGCAAGTCGCCGGGTCTAATGCTGCCGGCTTTTTCGTTTGCGTCAGTAAGATGCTGCAATTCGAGAGAGTCGGTGCGAGCAGCAATGTACTGGCCTATGGCGTAGTGGAACTGATAGAGCTGCCTGAGGGCCGCGATAGCCATTGGACTATTCGGGGCCTCAGCGACAATCTCTTTGTACATGTCGGCGGCGACCATCGCATCTGAAGTCAGCCGCGCACGCACGTACATCGCGTACGGATCGGATAGATTTGCCATCGCAAGAAACGTTCTTGCCTCATCAGTCCTTCCTTGCATTAAAGCCTCGTAGGCTTTCAAGCCGTTCTGGTTTTCGGTCGTATCTTTAGTATTTTGTCTTCCGACCAGTTTACTATCACTTAATACGACCTGCGCCCTGACATCCATCGCCAACAGGCCGAAGGAGACAACCAAAAGAAAAATCAACAAGAACCGGGCATATCCTATCTCAGTTTGACGCAACTGATCCTTCTCCGAATAGTGTGGCAGCGGAAGCCCTGCTGATTTTCACTTTCACGATATCGCCCGGCTTGATCGGTCCGACAGGAAACACGACCGTTTTGTTCGCATCTGTCCTGCCGCTGAGCTGCTGGTCCGATTTCTTGCTCCTGCCGTCAACCATCACTTCGACGATCCTTCCTATCAGGTTCTGGTTAAGATCGAACGATATCTTTTGTTGAAGTGTGATGATCTCGTTCAATCTTTCCGTTTTTACGTCATCAGGCACATCGTCGCCGAGTTTATGGGCAGGTGTACCTTCCCTTGGGGAATACTTGAACATATATGCTCCATCATAGCAGACCTGTTCCATCATGCTCACCGTGTCTTGATGGTTTTGAACTGTCTCGGTTGGGAAGCCTGTTATAATGTCTGTCGACAGCGCTACTTCCGGTATCCGTTCGCGGATCCTTTTCACAAGATCCAGATACCTTTCTCGCGTATATGTTCTGTTCATCGCCTTCAGGATCCGGTTCGATCCGGATTGAACGGGAAGATGAATATACTTGCATAGGTTGTCTTTGCCTGCAATTGCATCTATAAGCTTATCTGAAAGATCCCGTGGGTGCGAAGTAGTGAACCTGACCCGGAGCGTTGAGTCAACATCGGCCACAGCACTTAGCAAATCCGCAAAATCGTTTGTGCCATCCCTGTACGAATTGACATTCTGTCCCAGGAGAGTAACTTCTCTAAATCCTCTATTCACCAATCCTTCAACTTCCCTCAGAATGCTGTCGAGGCTGCGGCTCCTTTCGCGACCGCGCGTGAAAGGCACGATGCAGAATGTGCAAAATTTGTCGCACCCTCTCATGACTGAGATCCAGGCAGAAACTCCGTCGGCTCTGAATGGCACGATGTCGTCATAAGTCTCAGTACGAGAGAGACGCACACCGATACCTTGCGTCCCGGAAAAAGCCCCGTCCACGAGCTGAGGCAGCTTGCGGTACTCGTCCGGGCCGACCACGACGTCCACTTTGTGCCTCTCAACCAGATTCGTACGCAGCCTCTCCGCCATGCAACCCAATACTCCGACTACAAGATCAGGTCTTGTGGAGAGTTCTTTTCTGATCGTGTGGAGCCTTTGATGGATCTTTTCTTCTGCATGCTCCCTGACGCTGCACGTATTCAAGAGCACCACGTCAGCTTCGTCCAAAGTCCGGGCCGGGGAGTAGCCGGACTTGTTCATTATCGAGAGAACCACCTCAGTGTCGGCCAGGTTCATCTGGCAGCCGTAGGTCTCGATGTACACTTTCAGCTCGCGTGAACGGGAGACCGATTTATTTTCAACGCTCATTTGCGCCATTTTGGCATCTTATGGTAAAATTTCGGCAATAATTTAACTTGGGAAGGTAGAATAAACAATGGAATCAATAGGAAGGTGCCTGCTGGCAGTCAACAGGCACCTTGCACGGCTCTGACCTCTCGCGAGAGCGACAGGTCGAAGCACTTTCCCCTCGGTAGTAGGGCTGTAATTTTCCCCCAGCTTGGAAGAAGATAATGAATATAGTCTGAACTGTTCATTGACATTTCTCACAATCACGTAAGACTCTTGGCGCGTCTGTTGCACAATCGATTTTGCATTTTGCAGACGGTTTGGATAATTTGTCGCAAGGAGCTTCACCACGAATTCCACAAACGATCAAATGGCAACTGTATTGCAGATGGCACAAGTAAAAAACTCACTGCCGATTACATCAATCGTGCAATTCAATGTCTTTCTAAATGTTCTCTGCACCCATGCAATTGGGGTTCCACCCTTTTTGGTTTCCCGGTCAGAGACGGATCCGCCTTCGGCAGAGGTACGGCGGAGTCAGGAGAAGTTTTGAAGATCGCAGTCCTCTTGGGAGGGAGTTCACCTGAACGGTACGTATCGATATCATCCGGAAAAGGAATAGTTAAAGCTTTGGGCGATCTCGGACACGACACCATTGTCGTCGATCCTGCTCTCGGCAGGAATCAGGTTCCGGAATCCGCCCTCTTCTCGCAAACTGTTGGAGATCGCCCGCCTGTAGATGAATTTATGGCAGCGATGTCTCCGAGAAACTATTTGACGACAGTCGAGTCGCAGTTGTTCGACGATGTGGACCTGGCATTCATAATCCTGCATGGCAAGTGGGGCGAAGACGGTACGATCCAGTCGCTGCTCGAACTTCGCTCCGTCAAGTATACCGGATCAGGTGTGACGGCAAGTGCAATTGCCATGGACAAGGTTATGTCGAAGAAGCTTTTCATGCATCATGGCACACCTACTGCAGAATGGTTCGATTACCGGAAGAATTCTGTGCCCCGGCCGGAGCTCGTGAAACAGGAAGCGAGAAAGATCGGTTATCCCAATGTTGTCAAACCGAATGACCAGGGTTCTTCCGTTGCAATAAACATAGTAGGGTCCGAATCCGAGCTTGACAGGGCGCTCGACGAAGCCGAAGAGTTCTCCGAAGTAATCATGATTGAGAAATATGTGACCGGTGCGGAGATGACCGTAGGCATACTCGGAGACGAGCCGCTTCCGGTTATTGAGATAAGGCCCCACGAGGGATTCTACGATTACAAACACAAGTACACAAAAGGAATGACGGACTATCTTGTCCCTGCCCCGATCGACAAGTCTTTTTCGTTGAAGCTCATGGAGATGGCCCTCAAGACTTTCTCGGCATTGGGCTGCAAAACTTTTGGTCGTGTCGACTTCAGGGTGGGCACCGACGGAATTCCATACTGCCTGGAAGTCAACACGATTCCTGGGATGACCGAGACGAGCCTGGTGCCGAAGGCCGCTGCTGCGGCAGGCATGTCGTTTACGGAGGTTGTTGATAGGATAGTCAAGCTGAGTTTAGAAGGAAAGTGAGAGAGTGACTTTGATGCACGAGATAACGAAGGGAAGAAACCTGGCGTTGCTTCTGCTCGGCGGAATCACACTCGCTTACCTTTTGTTCGACACGAGAGGTCTCGTCAAACGCCTGACCTTGACGATGGAAAAAGGGTCGATTGAGAAAAAAATTACTCTCCTGCAAAAGCAAAATTCTTCGATGCAGATCGAGATCCACAAACTCCTGACAAGCGATAAGGAAATTGAACGTATAGCACGAGAGAAGTATTTTATGCATAGAAATGGCGAAAAGATCATCAAGGTCGAGCCGAGGTAGCATAAGTTCTCTCACCTCATCAGGGCAACCACAAGGATTGTTCACGCCTCCCAAGTCTGCAATTCCACTTGCCGAGAGAATTCGACCGC
Source organism: Bacteroidota bacterium (assembly GCA_021818875.1). Lineage (GTDB taxonomy): Bacteria > Bacteroidota > Ignavibacteria > Kryptoniales > JAKASW01 > JAKASW01. Next base: position 1,228 of record JAKASW010000080.1, on the reverse strand, counting down.
GGAAATTCGAGGGATTCGTCGGGCAGGAACATCTCGTCGGCGAACACGGGACTCTGCGGAAAATGATCGAAGCGGGAAATCTCCGTTCCATGATATTGTGGGGCCCGCCGGGTACAGGTAAAACCACTCTTGCTCGTTTGGTCGCCGGAAATCTCCAAGCCGACTTCTTTCAGATCAACGCTGTTTCCTCCGGCGTTCAGGAAATAAGAGAGATTATCTCAACGGCACAGAAGTCGCTCGAAGTCGGCAGGCGTACCATTTTGTTCATCGACGAAATTCACCGCTTCAACAAAGCACAACAGGATGCTTTGCTGGAAAGCGTGGAGAATGGGTCGATCATTTTGATCGGCGCTACGACAGAGAACCCGTCTTTCGAGGTAATATCTCCGCTATTATCCCGGAGCCAGGTATATGTGCTCGATACACTGAACGAAGACTCTCTACGCAAGATCCTCCTTAATGCCATCGAAGAAGACGAGACGATCAAGCAGTGGCGGAGCAGCATCGGAGAGCGGCAGCTTCTTTCGAAGGAAGCGGAAGACGAGATAGTTCGGTTGAGCGGCGGCGATGCAAGAGTGATGTTGAACGCCCTGGAAATTGCATTGGACCTGGCCGGCAAAAAAGCTCGCGATCAGATTTCACGCGAAATGATTCGTGAGGCTTACCAGACAAGGCATTTCAAGTATGACCGGTCCGGTGAGGAGCATTACAACTCGATTTCGGCTTTCATAAAAAGTGTCCGGGGCAGCGACCCCGATGCAGCCGTATATTACCTCGCAAGGATGCTCGAATCCGGAGAAGATCCGAAATTCATTGCACGGCGTTTGATAATCCTTGCCTCTGAAGACATCGGAAATGCAGAGCCTTATGCGCTGACGCTTGCCACCGCCTGCTTTACCGCAGTGGACTATGTCGGCATGCCTGAATCACGAATCATACTTGCGCAGGCAACGACTTACCTGGCAAGCTGCCCTAAGAGCAACGCATCCTACATGTCGGTGGAAAAGGCCGCCGAGGACGTCCGGGAGCAGCCGTATCCTCCGGTTCCGCTCCACCTCAGAAACGCTCCAACCAACCTCATGAAGGAACTCGGATATCATAAAGACTATCGATATGCCCACGATTTCAAAGATCATTTTGTGGAACAACAATATTTACCGGACGTACTAAAGGACAGGCTCTACTATGAACCGACTGAGATCGGGAGAGAAGCGATCCTAAAGAAATA
>JAKASW010000079.1 GCA_021818875.1 Bacteroidota bacterium | reverse complement strand
TTTACCTCGATACACATTCAATCCCTTGAGACGAGCGTGAGGGATACTAAACGCGGAGAAGAGGAATTGACGCGCGACATCCCGAACGTCTCTGAGGAGATGACCAAAGACCTGGATGAGAACGGTGTCATAAGGGTAGGTGCGGAAGTAGTTGAAAATGATATACTTGTCGGCAAAATAACTCCGAAAGGAGAAACCGATGTAACTCCTGAAGAGAAATTGCTGAGAGCCATATTCGGAGACAAAGCGGGTGATGTAAAGGACGCCTCTCTTAAAGCTCCTCCGGGAATGCGCGGCGTAGTCATTGACACAAAACTCTTTTCCAGAAAAAAGAAAGACGCCGAGTCAAAAAAAGAAGAAAAGAAGAGACTTGAAGAGATAGAGAAATGGCTCAAGGCGGCAAAGAGTGAAGTACAGGAAAAGCTTGTTGAGAAGCTTGGCGACCTGCTGGAAGACGAGGCTTCAGCGGGTATCCGCGCCAGGGATGGATCGGTTGCGATCCGTAGCGGAACTATTCTGAAGCGAGAGACATTTCAAAAGTTCGATGACCTGGAGAAACTAGATTTCACTGAAGACTGGGTAGAGAATGCAAAGAAAAACAGGCTCATAGAGCAGATCTATCGCAACTACCACGTGAGAGTCCTCGATCTGGAAGAAGAAGCACGACGTGAAAGGAACAAAGCGATCACCGGGGACGAACTGCCTCCGGGAATTGTCCAGCTTGCAAAAGTATACGTCGCGTCGAAGCGCAAATTGCAGGTAGGGGACAAGATGGCCGGACGTCACGGCAACAAAGGTGTTGTCTCAATCGTGGTACCGGAAGAGGATATGCCGTTTCTCCCGGATGGTACGCCGGTTGAGATGGTTCTCAACCCCCTTGGTGTGCCATCCCGTATGAACATCGGACAGCTGTACGAAACGGCTCTGGGTTGGGCTTCAAGAAGACTCGGAGTGAAGTATGCATCCCCAATATTTGATGGTGCGACGTGGGAAGAAGTACAAGGTGAACTAAAGAAAGCCGGCTTGAACGAGAGTTCAAAGACCGTACTGTACGATGGTAAGACGGGTAATCAGTTTGCCAATGAGGTCACCGTTGGCATAATGTATATGATGAAGCTCGACCATCTCGTCGAAGACAAGATTCACGCAAGGTCGACCGGTCAGTACTCGCTCATCACACAGCAGCCTCTCGGAGGAAAAGCTCAATTCGGCGGCCAGAGGTTCGGTGAGATGGAAGTTTGGGCCCTCGAGGCATACGGCGCATCTCATGTGCTCCAGGAAATGCTCACAGTAAAGAGCGATGATGTACCCGGACGCTCTAAATTGTTCGAGTCGCTTGTTAAAGGCGACAATACGCCTGAACCCGGAATACCTGAAGCGTTCAGTGTGCTGGTACGCGAACTTCAGGGATTAGGTCTCGAAGTTAAGGTAATGCACGACGGTGAATTCGCGCATAGCGAAGAGGGAAAATGAATTCATGATAGTCACGCTCTTACCGGGCAAAGGAAAATTTTTCAGACGGATTCTGCAAAAGGAGGATCTTATTAATGCCTAATATCGATTTTCGCCGCGACATGCAGCAGACCCGCAAGGTTGTAACAGCAATTCGCATAAGTCTTGCCTCTCCGGATGCAATAATAGACCGGTCACATGGTGAAGTTACGAAACCCGAAACCATAAACTACCGATCGTATCGACCGGAAAAAGACGGTCTCTTTTGCGAGAAGATATTTGGACCCGTTCGGGACTGGGAATGTCACTGCGGCAAGTACAAAAAGATCAGATACAAAGGAATTGTCTGCGATAGATGCGGAGTTGAAGTAACTCAGAAAAGCGTCCGCCGCGAACGGATGGGGCACATAACTCTCGCCACGCCGGTCGTGCACATCTGGTATCTCAGGTCGCTGCCGAGCAAGATCGGGAACCTGCTTGGAATGTCGACTAAGGAACTCGAGAAAATTGTGTACTACGAATCCTACGTAGTGGTACAGCCGGGTGCTGCTGCTGATCTGAAACCGGCACAGCTGCTGACTGAAGAGGAATATTATAATCTTCAAGAAAAATATCCTCACAATAGCGAGCTTGACGATTCCGACGCGAGAAAGGTCATTGTGAAAATTGGCGGTGAAGCCATCAAGGAAATGCTCAAGCGAGTGGAGGTTGACGAGCTGGGCGAGAAATTGCGTGTCGCTGCTCGTACCGAAAAGTCCGAACAGAAGAGATTGGATCTACTCAAACGTCTTAAAGTTGCCGAGGCATTCAGGACCAGAGAAGGGGATGAGTTCATAAATAAGCCGGAGTGGATGGTGCTTGAAGTTATCCCTGTGATTCCACCCGAACTGCGTCCGCTCGTGCCGCTTGAGGGCGGAAGATTCGCAACGAGCGATCTGAACGATCTATATCGTCGCGTAATCATCAGGAACAACCGGCTGAAAAGGCTGATTGACATCAAGGCGCCGGAAGTCATCCTCCGAAATGAAAAGAGAATGCTCCAGGAAGCAGTGGATGCTCTCCTGGATAACAGTCGGAGGATCAGTGCCGTTAACTCGGACAACCAGCGTGCATTGAAATCATTGTCTGATGTTTTGAAAGGAAAACAGGGAAGATTTCGTCAGAACCTTCTCGGCAAGCGCGTTGACTACAGCGGCAGGTCGGTTATCGTGGTTGGCCCCGAGTTGAAGCTGCACCAGTGCGGACTTCCCAAGGACATGGCAGTCGAGCTTTTCAAACCGATGATAATCAGGAAATTGCTGGAAAGAGGTGAGGCGAAAACAGCGAAGACTGCTCGCAGACTCGTCGATCGGAAGGTGAAAGAAGTCTGGGAAGTCCTTCCTTCAATAGTCGACGGACATCCGGTGATGTTAAACAGAGCGCCGACTCTGCACAGGCTCGGCATACAGGCATTTCAACCGGTCCTTGTGGATGAAAAGGCCATCAAACTGCATCCGCTTGTTTGCACGGCTTTCAACGCAGACTTCGATGGAGACCAGATGGCGGTACATGTACCACTATCTTATGAGGCGCAGCTCGAAGCGCGAATTCTCATGCTCTCGAGCCATAACCTTCTATCGCCGGCGCACGGCAAGCCTATTGTTCATCCAACCCAGGACATGGTTCTCGGTCTTTACTATCTGACAAAGATTCGCAAAGCCGCAAACGGTGCGGTCAAGCAGATTTCATCCATAGATGAGATTCAAATGGCGATCGAGTTTAAGGCATTGGCGTACCATGATCCGATTAAATTCAGGGTTGAAGGCATTGGTGTAAAAGACCCGAGCGTCCACCGGTACTTTTACATTGATACTACCCCGGGCCGGGTGCTGTTCAATAGAATTGTTCCCGATGAACTCAGGAAGCCGATCGCGGCTTCTGTTGCGGTGGATGGGAAGCAAGTCGAGTTCCTCGTCCCAGGGTTGGTAAACGAAGTTTTGACGAAGAGCAAAATCATATCGATTATTGCCGAATCATATAAAAAAGCCGGACCGCTGAGGACCTCGATGTTCCTCGATGACCTGAAGGAGCTCGGGTTTGAGATCGCCACGGCGGCAGGACTTTCGATTAACGTGAACGATGTCATCATTCCGGAAGTGAAGAAGAAATTCATCGAAAGCTCCGAGCGCGAAGTCAAACAGATTGAATCGGATTATGAAAACGGGTTGATCACTGCCGGTGAGCGGTACAACAAGATCATCGATTCCTGGCAGAGGGCCACTAACCTGGTCAGTGATGCCGCCTACAAGACGCTTCTCGTTTCCAAGGATGGCTTCAATTCCATCTGGATGATGCTTGATTCGGGCGCCCGCGGCTCGAAGGACCAGGTGAAGCAGCTTGCCGCAATGCGCGGATTGATGGCAAAGCCGCAAAAGTCGCTTACTGGACAGGTCGGTGATCTGATCGAGAATCCGATCATCGCGAATTTCCGCGAGGGCTTGTCGATTCTTGAATACTTCATCTCGACTCACGGTGCAAGAAAAGGCCTGGCTGATACGGCTCTGAAAACGGCCGATGCCGGATACCTGACGCGAAGACTTGTCGACGTATCGCAGGATGTCGTGGTCGCGATCGACGACTGCGGAACGATCCGCGGTATCTCGGTGAGCGCGATCAAAGACGGCGAGCGTGTCCAGGAGACGTTGGTCGAGAGAATCCTGGGCCGAGTCGCTTTGTACGATGTGATTGATCCTCTGACGAACGAAGTAATCGTAAAAGGCGGTGAAGAGATAACCGAGGACATCGCAGAGAAAATAGCAAACACCGCAATCGACAGTGTTGATATCCGATCAGTGCTCACATGCGAAGCGCCAAGAGGCGTATGCGCTAAGTGCTATGGAAGAAATCTTGCCACCGGGAAGATGGTCGAGATCGGCGACGCGGTCGGCATCATAGCGGCGCAGAGTATCGGCGAGCCAGGCACGCAATTGACTCTTCGTACTTTCCACACCGGCGGCACCGCGAGCGTCGAATCGCAGGAGTCTAACGTGGTTGCGCCGAGCGAAGGCAGGCTCAAGTTTGAAAACATGCAACCGCTGGTCGACTACGACAACCGCACAACTGGTAAACCTGAAAGGGTTTTGCTCGGCCGCCATGGCGCAATCCACGTTCTTGATAAGGACAACAGAGCCATAAAAAAGATGGATGTCCCGCAAGGTGCTCACCTCCTTCTCAACGAAGGAGCGACGGTGAGCAAGGGGGATCTTGTTTATCAGTGGGATCCATACAACACTCTGATACTTACCGAATTTGGCGGAAAAGTTCGATGGGTTGACCTCAAGAAAGATCTTACTTACCGCGAGCAGACTGATGAACAGACCGGTCAGGTGGAGAAAGTGGTCATCGAGAGTGTTGACAAGAATATGACTCCTTCTCTTGAAATTGTCCACGGTGGAAAGATCAGGAGGACTTACAATCTTCCTGTAGGTGCGCATATCGTGGTGGAGGACAGCGAGGAAGTTCAGTCCGGCGAAACTCTTGCAAAGAAACCGAAGGAATTGTCTCGCGTCCGCGACGTGACTACAGGTCTCCCCAGGGTGCAAGAGTTGTTTGAAGCCCGTGCTCCTCAGGATCCAGCCACAGTCAGTGAAATTGACGGATATGTGAGCTTTGGCGGGCAATCGAGAGGCACTAAGGAAGTCATTGTCACTAGTGTCGATGGAAAAGACAGGAAGACTTACAAAGTATCACTCCGCCAGCATATCCTGGTACAGGAAAATGACTTCGTTATTGCAGGCGAGAGACTGACCGACGGTCCCATTGATCCTCATGACATTCTCAGAATCAAAGGCCCGGCTGACGTTCAGAAGTATCTGCTGGATGAGATTCAAGAAGTCTATCGTCAACAGAATGTGACAATCAATGATAAGCACATCGAAGTCATTGTACGCCAGATGTTCCAGCGAGTGCGAGTTGTCGATTCGGGTGACACTCCATTCCTCGAGGGTGATATCGTCGATATCCACAGAATTCGCGAAGAGAACGCTACTATCGGGAAGAGAGTAGTTGCTACTGCTCGGGGCGATTCGAAGTACAGGATCGGACAACTTGTTGAGAGAGCGGTGGTAATGGCGAAGAACCGAGATCTCAGAAGAGCAAAGAAGAAGGTTGTTGAGTTCCGTGATGCTTCGCCTGCAACGACCGAAGACGTTCTGCTGGGTATAACCTCTGCGGCCCTTTCAACGGACAGTTTTATTTCGGCGGCCTCGTTCCAGGAAACAACCAAGGTGCTGACCGACGCGTCAGTCGAAGGAAAGCTGGACAGGCTTGTAGGACTCAAAGAGAACGTCATCATCGGTCAGCTTATCCCGGCGGGTACAGGTCTGAAGAAGTTCCACGACCTTATCCTTACGGAGAAGGAGATCGTTGAGAAAGGCGAAGAAGTAGAAGAAGAGACCGAGCGGCAGAAGGTGGCTTTGTAGTTGATCCTTTAAAACTCCAGGGGAGAACGAAGATTCTTCCCTGTTTTTTCACCGTTTAATTGATTATTTACATGGTGTTAATTATATTAAATATCTATGATGAAGGCACGTATCTCGGAGGAAGACATTGCCGACAATTAATCAACTGATAAGGCAGGGGAGAAGACAACTCCTCCTTAAAGGAAAATCCCCCGCGCTTCAGGGAAATCCGCAAAAGCGGGGTGTTTGCACCCGCGTTTATACCACCACTCCCAAGAAGCCGAATTCGGCTCTCCGTAAAGTGGCGCGCGTAAGGCTCGTTCATGGAATCGAAGTGACGGCCTATATCCCTGGCGAGGGTCACAATCTTCAGGAGCACTCTATTGTGTTGATTAGAGGCGGCCGCGTGAAGGACTTGCCGGGCGTGCGCTATCACATCATTAGAGGTACTCTTGACACCGCAGGCGTAGCAGATCGGAAGCAGGGCCGCTCAAAGTACGGTGCCAAGAAACCTAAAGCTTCAGCGCAGTAAACATAAGACGAGTTTTCGATGAGAAAAAAACGCTCGGACAGGCGTCAGGTGTTCCCTGACCCGAAGTATAATGACATATTCATTGCCAAGTTTGTGAACAACGTTATGAGTTGCGGCAAGAAGCATCGCGCGCGCCGAATTATCTATGATGCATTCGACGTGATCGAGCAGCGCACGAAGCAAAATCCACTCGACGTTTTCAGGAAGGCTCTCAACAATGTTCAACCGATCATTGAAGTTCGAGCAAGAAGAGTCGGCGGTGCCACCTACCAGGTTCCGAGTGAAGTAAGGCCTGAACGAAGTCTAGCGCTCGGAATGAGATGGTTGATAAGATATGCACGTGAGAGGAAGGACAAGTCAATGTCGCTTAAACTTGCGGCTGAGATCATTGCCGCCTCCAACGGTGAAGGTAACGCGATAAAGAAACGAGAAGATACACATAAAATGGCTGAAGCCAACAAAGCTTTTGCCCACTACAGATGGTGAATAGTACCGGAAAGTTGACCAGATAGTTATGCCTAGAGAGTACCCGTTAGAACGAACACGCAACATCGGAATCATGGCGCATATTGATGCCGGAAAGACGACCACTACCGAGAGAATACTTTTCTACACAGGAAAGACGCATCGGATGGGCGAGGTCCACGATGGTGCCGCTACGATGGATTTCATGGAGCAGGAGAAGGAAAGAGGCATAACAATCACTTCTGCTGCTACCACTTGCTTCTGGAGAGATTACAGAATTAATATCATCGATACTCCCGGACACGTTGACTTTACAATTGAAGTCGAGCGTTCACTGAGAGTGTTAGATGGTGCAATAGCGCTTTTCTGCGCCGTCGGCGGAGTCGAACCGCAGTCTGAGACCGTCTGGCGACAGGCCGACAGGTACGGCGTGCCGCGCATCGCGTTTGTCAACAAGATGGACCGCGTCGGCGCCGACTTCTTCAACGTCCTCCAGATGATGAGAGACAGGCTGGGTGCCAATCCGGTGCCGATCCAGCTTCCCATCGGAGAAGGCGATCTTTTTGCGGGTATCGTCGACCTCATAAAGATGAAAGCTGTGATGTACAACGAGTCGAACCTCGGCACGACCTGGGAGGAGTACGATATCCCGCACGATCTTCGAGATAAGGCGCAACAATACCGGACGAAACTCTTAGAGGCGGTTTCCGATATCGACGATACCCTCCTCGTGAAATACCTGGACGGAAAAGAAATATCTGAGGATGAAATTACAGCCACGATCAGAAAGGCGACCATCGACTTGAAGATTGTCCCCGTCGCATGTGGGACGGCGTTTAAGAACAAAGGTATTCAGCGGCTGATGGATTGCGTTGTCGATTTTCTTCCTTCACCGATCGATGTCGGTGCAACCCAGGGGCACGATCCCGATAATCATCCGATTAAGCGCGAGCCGTCGGACGAAGAGAAATTTTCAGCGCTTGCTTTTAAGATCATGACCGACCCGTATGTCGGTAAGCTCACATTCTTCCGGGTGTACAGTGGATTCCTTACCGGCGGTTCCTATATCTTCAATTCTTCCAATGGAAGAAAGGAAAGGATCGGTAGGATTCTCCGGATGCACGCGAATCACCGCGAGGACATCGACACTGCATACACCGGTGACATAGTAGCTGCTGTAGGATTGAAGTATACCAAGACCGGAGAGACTCTCTGCGACGAATCAGCGCCGATAGTATTGGAGAAGATGGAATTCCCAGATCCGGTTATACATGTTGCAATCGAGCCGAAGACAAAGATGGACCAGGAGAAGCTTGGTGACTCGTTGCAGAAGCTGACCGAAGAAGATCCGACGTTCAGAATGTCGACGAATGAGGAGACGGGTCAGACCATCATCAGCGGGATGGGCGAATTACATCTCGAGATCATCGTGGATCGTTTGAAGAGAGAATTCAAAGTCGAAGCAAACGTGGGTCGCCCCCAGGTTGCGTACAAGGAGACCATCAGAAAGAAAGTCACTCAGCAGGGAAAGTTTATCCGTCAATCAGGTGGTCACGGTCAATATGGCGATGTGGTGGTGGAGATCGAGCCGAATGAGAAAGGAAAAGGCTTCGAGTTTACAAATTCGATTGTTGGTGGTGTGATTCCCAAGGAGTTCATACCGGCGGTGTCTCAGGGTGTTCAGGAAGCCCTCCAGAGCGGCGTGCTTGGCGGGTATCCGGTTGTGGACGTAAAAGTAAATCTTATAGACGGTTCCTATCACGAAGTAGATTCGAGTGAGATGGCATTCAAGATTGCTGGGAGCATCGCTTTTAAGGATGGAGCCAGGAAAGCCGACCCGGTGCTGCTCGAACCTGTTATGGATGTCGAAGTTGTAACCCCTGAGGAATATCTCGGTGATGTGATGGGTGATCTGAATTCCCGCCGGGGAAGAATAGAAGGAATCGGATCGAGGAAGGACGCGCAGGTTGTGAAAGCCGGGGTGCCGTTGTCGGAGATGTTCGGTTATGCCACATCGCTCCGCTCGATGACGCAGGGCCGTGCGATATTTACGATGCAGTTTTCTCATTATGATGAAGTCCCGAAGAGCATCGCAGAACAGATTGTCGAGAAGGTGCGTGGGAAAGAATCTGTTGCTGCTTAATGGAGATCTTGATTGAACCAGGCTCCCAGCGTGAACAAGCTGGACAAATAGTTTGAAAAATTTATTATAAGGAGAATTTAGATGGCTAAGGAGAAATTTGACCGCAGCAAGCCACATATCAACGTTGGTACCATTGGGCATATCGATCATGGTAAGACAACTTTGACATCGGCCATCACACTGGCCCTGGCAAAGAAAGGACTTGCGTCCGCAAGAAGTTTCGACAGCATTGATAATGCCCCCGAAGAGAAAGCTCGTGGAATTACCATCGCAACCGCGCACGTAGAGTATCAGACTGTAACGAGACACTATGCACATGTGGACTGTCCCGGTCACGCAGACTATATAAAGAACATGATTACCGGTGCCGCCCAGATGGACGGTGCGATCCTGGTCGTTGCTGCCAACGACGGTCCGATGCCGCAGACCCGGGAGCACATCCTGTTGGCGTACCAGGTTGGTGTGCCCAAGATGGTGGTGTTCATGAACAAGGTTGACATGGTGGATGATCCGGAGCTCCTTGAGTTGGTTGAAGTCGAAGTGCGTGACCTTCTTAAGAAGTATAATTTCCCCGGTGATGAAGTCCCCGTTATCCGCGGCAGCGCTCTCCAGGCAATGGAAGCGGGAGCCGATCCGAACACTTCAGCTGACGATCCGAGATTTAAGTGCATTTACGAACTTCTCGACGCAGTCGATAGTTACATACCGCTTCCCAAGAGAGATGTGGATAAACCCTTCTTGATGCCGGTAGAGGATGTGTTCACAATTACCGGTCGTGGCACGGTTGGAACAGGAAGAGTTGAACGAGGGAAGGTGAAGGTCAGCGAGGAACTTGAGGTCATTGGACTCGGTGCACATAAGAAAGCCGTTTGCACCGGTCTAGAAATGTTCAGAAAAGAGCTGGACGAAGGAATGGCCGGCGACAATATCGGTGTCCTTCTCCGCGGCGTTGAAAAGACCGAGCTTGAACGCGGAATGGTTCTGGCAAAGCCAGGCAGCATTACTCCGCACACGAAGTTCATGGCGCAAGTATATGTGCTGAGCAAAGAGGAGGGCGGGCGTCATACTCCTTTCTTCAAAGGTTATCGTCCGCAGTTCTATTTCCGGACGACTGACGTTACCGGATCGGTCACGGAATTTCCAGAGGGTACTGAGATGGTTATGCCTGGTGACAACGTGAATAACCTCAGGATCGAATTGATCACACAGATTGCGATGGAAGAAGGTCTGAAGTTCGCGATCCGCGAAGGCGGACACACGGTTGGCGCCGGTGTCGTAACAAAGATCATCGAGTAAGCGAATTCGATGCTGACAAAATATTTTTCCCTGCAAGCAGAATTCTCGGATTGCCGGGACGAAAGAGCGAGGTAAGCTGTGGCTGGTCAGACTATCCGGATAAAATTGAAGTCGTATGATCATGCTTTGATTGACAAGTCCGCTGAAAAGATTGTACGTACAATCAAATCCACCGGTGCGGTGGTGTCGGGACCGATCCCGCTGCCGTCAAAGAAGACCGTCTACACGGTTCTCAGATCTCCTCATGTTGACAAGAAAAGTCGAGAACAATTCGAGCTCAGACAACACAAGCGTTTAATATACATTTATAACGCCTCCTCAAAGTCTGTCGATTCGCTCACGAAGCTCGACTTGCCCGCGGGCGTCGATGTGGAGATGAAAGTTTAACCGCCTTGGCTGAGGAATGAATATGTTTTTTTCTGAAAGTGGAGTTTGAACTGATGCTTGGTTTGTTAGGCAAAAAACTCGGGATGACGAACGTCTTCGACGAAGCAGGAAACTCTCTGTCTGTAACCGTAATTGAAGCAGGACCCTGCTCGGTGACAGCAGTCAAGACCAGGGACCACGATGGTTACGAGGCACTTCAGCTTGCATTTGGTGAGAAAGCGGAACGGCTTACCAACAAGCCATTGAAGGGCCATCTTGCTAAGTCGAGCGTCAAGTCGGTCGCTCTAATTCGCGAGTTCTCCGGCTTCGAAATTGGCTCTTACAAACTCGGAGACGTCATAAGTGTTGACAAAGTGTTCGCGGTTGGCGACAGGGTGTCGGTGTCCGGAACGTCGAAAGGCAAAGGATTCCAAGGAGTCGTTAAAAGACATCACTTCGGTGGCGGCCCTGTCACTCACGGTCAGAGCGATAGAACGCGTGCACCGGGTTCCGTGGGCAGCTCTTCCTACCCTTCAAGATCCTTCAGAGGACTTCGTATGGCAGGAAGAATGGGAGGCAAGAGGTCAACTACAAAGAACCTGAAAGTGGTTCGGTTGATTCCGGATTCAAATCTCATTCTGGTCGAAGGCTCGATACCCGGTCCGACGAACGGCTACGTAGAAATTCACCATGTCCCGACGGCGACCTCCAGGGGAGCTCAATCGGGTGCCCAGGCGAAATGATTTGCCAGGAGAAGTAGAAAGAGGCCTAGATGATGCAACTTGAAGTGCTGAAAACTGACGGGACGAAGAGCGGTGAAACAGTGGAGTTATCCCCAGCAGTTTTCGAAATAGAGCCAAGTGACCATGCGATATACCAGACCGTCACAGCTTACCTTGCAAATGCACGCCAGGGAACGCACAAGACAAAGACTCGTGCGGAGGTAAGCGGCGGCGGGAAAAAGCCATGGAAGCAAAAACATACCGGCAGGGCGCGAAGTGGTTCAACACGGAATCCAATCTGGAGCGGAGGTGGTACAATATTTGGCCCGCAGCCGCACGGATATGAAAAGAAAGTGAACGAGAAAGTCAAGACTCTTGCTAAGAAATCGGCACTGACTTACAAAGCAAGGGAGAGTGGTCTGGTTGTCGTCGAGGACTTCAGTATAAGTGAACCCAAGACAAAGCGCATGGTGGAGATTTTAAAGGCCCTCGGACTTAATGAAAAGAAAGTTCTTTTGCTCCTATCGGGACACGACAAGACTTCTTACCTATCAGGGAGGAATTTGCCTGATCTGTTTGTAAGGAACGCGGTCGGCGCCTCGGCTTATGATTTGTTGAACAGCGAAGTAATCCTCTTTCAGAAGAGTGCATTAGCGAATTTGCAGAACGAATTGACAAAGACTGGTGCGGACGACATTGTCGGGAAGCATCCCGCAGCGGAGACACGCGGTGGAGATAAAGAATGAATTCTCTTTTGGTTAGGCCGCTTTTAACGGAGAAGAACACGAAGCTTCAGGAGAAACGTCAATACGTGTTCGAAGTCGTGAAGGACTCCAACAGAATTGAGATCAAGCGAGAAATTGAGAAACGCTTTAACGTGAAAGTTAGAAGCGTTCGGACGGTTGTTGTGAAAGGAAAGATTATCGGAACCTTGACGAAGCGCGGAAGGTTTGAAGGAAGACGGCCCAAACGAAAGAAAGCAGTGGTGACCCTGATGGAAGGGTATACGATTGATTTACTCGGAACGGCATAACGCATTGCGACCGTATTCCATAATGAATAGTATTTGGAGCTTAGACAGATGGGCTTAAAGAAATTGAAACCCGCGACTCCTGCGACGAGGTACTACTCGGTTTCTACCTTTGAAGAGGTCACCAAGACGAGGCCGGAGAAAGCTTTGGTTGTTCCTCTCAAGAGTTCAGGAGGAAGGAACAACCAGGGACGCATAACTTCGAGACACCGTGGCGGTGCACATAAGAAATTTTATCGGGTCATTGATTTCAAAAGAAACAAATCCGGAGTTGATGCGAGGGTCGCTGCAATTGAGTATGATCCGAACCGAAATGCTCGTATCGCACTGCTCCACTATGTGGACGGAGAAAAGAGCTACATCATTGCCCCTGACGGTCTAAAGGTCGGAAACAAAGTTCAAACGGGAGAGAAAGCAGAGTTCAGTGTCGGCAACGCAATGCCGATACGAAGCATTCCCGTCGGGACGACGATCCACAGTGTAGAGTTGAAACCCGGCAAAGGTTCCCAGATGGCGAGGAGCGCCGGAACATCTGTCCAACTTGTCGCGAAGGAAGGTAATTATGCAACGCTCAGGCTCCCTTCAGGCGAGATGAGAATGGTAAGAACCGATTGTCAGGCCACGATCGGAGTTGTAAGCAATGCCGAGTACGAAAACATCAGCTGGGGAAAAGCGGGCCGCCGGCGTTGGCTCGGTGAAAGGCCTCAATCGCGAGGTGTTGTGATGAACCCAGTCGACCATCCTCACGGCGGTGGCGAAGGAAAATCACCGCAAGGAAATCCGCATCCTGTATCACCGTGGGGTTGGAAGACGAAAGGCCTCAAGACAAGAAAAAGAAAAGAACAATCCAATAAATATATTGTTAAACGCAGGAAATAACGGCTGAGATAATATGGCGCGTTCAGTAAAAAAAGGTGTCTTTGTTGATCCGAAACTTCAAAAGCGAGTCGAGGAGCTCAACAAGAAGAATCAGAAGAGAGTTATTAAGACGTGGGCCCGTGACAGCATGATCATACCCGAGTTTGTGGGACATACTTTCGCGGTCCACAACGGAAACAAGTTCATCCCTGTCTATATAATCGAGGCGATGGTGGGACACCGGCTTGGCGAATTCGCAGCAACGCGAACTTTCAGAACTCATCCCACCCTCAAGTCTGAAAAGACTGCAACGGCCGCAGGATAAGGAGTGTAATGATGGAAGCGAAAGCTGTTGTCAGATACGTCGGATCTTCACCGAGGAAAATGAGATTAGTCGTCGATCTTATCAGAGGCAAGAGTGTGGGTCAAGCGCTGTCCCTGCTTCACTTTTCCGCAAAACACGCATCGAAGGATGCGGAGAAGGTTCTGCATTCGGCGGTTGCCAATATTATGAACCGCGAGGACGTCGGCAGGCTGGATGAAGACAGCCTTTTTGTGAAAGAGATATTTGTTGACGGCGGGCCAGTTGCGAAAAGGATGCTGCCGGCGCCTCAAGGGCGTGCTTACAGAGTTAGAAAAAGAAGCAACCACATTACTGTCGTGGTGGCGACAAAGGAATGATACTCATGATTATCACGATTACAAACTCCACCCGGGCCACTCGGGTCATATTTTAGGAGGGATGCTTGGGACAAAAAACCAATCCTATCGGTTTCCGGCTTGGAATAACCCGCGACTGGGACTCTACCTGGTTCGAGCACAAAGGCTATTCGAGTCTCCTTGTGGAAGACGAGAAAGTCAGAAGCTATTTGAGGAGTCGTCTTAGCAAGGCCGGAGTCTCGCGCATTTCGATCGAGCGCAAAGGAAGTCAGATGACGGTCTCTATTCACACGAGCCGTCCAGGAATTGTCATAGGAAAAAGTGGCAAGGATGTGAACCAGCTTGAAGCAGAGCTCAAGAAACTGACATCCAGAGAAGCTGTTAAAATAAAGACTTTCGAGATCAAGCGACCGGAGTTGGATGCCTATCTGGTTGCGGAGAATATCGCCAACCAGCTTGAAGGACGGATTAATTTCCGACGTGCCATGAAGAATGCAATAACTTCGGCAACGAGGATGGGTGCTGAGGGAATCCGCGTGATGTGTGCTGGGAGACTTGGCGGAGCCGAGATTGCCAGGACGGAGCAATACCGCGAGGGACGAGTCCCGCTGCATACGCTGAGAGCCGACATCGACTACGCGAGAGTCGCCGCCCGTACCATTTATGGACTGATTGGCGTAAAGGTTTGGATTTGCAAAGGAGAAGTCTACGGCCCGCTGCCGAGATAATATCCAGGAGAGAAAAACATGTTGATGCCTAAAAGAGTAAAATATAGAAAAGCGCAACGCGGACGCATGAGAGGCAAAGCTGAACGCGGCAGCACGGTGGCGTTCGGGGACTATGGCCTGAAGGCACTGGAGCCAGGCTGGATAACAGCACGTCAAATAGAAGCGGCTCGCGTAGCGTTGACGCGCCAGATGAAACGCGACGGCAGAATCTGGATAAGAATCTTTCCCGATAAGCCGGTCACGAAGAAGCCAGCCGAGACAAGAATGGGAAAAGGGAAGGGACTGCCCGAGTTCTGGGTTGCGGTTGTGAAACCGGGAAGAGTCATGTTCGAAGTCGGCGGAATAACCGGGACGCTTGCGGCGGAGGCACTCAGGCTTGCGGCGCACAAGCTTCCTATCAAAACCAGGTTTGTTGCAAGAATGGATTACGAGGGTTGAACCATGATTAAGCCGCACGAAATTCGCCCCATGCCTGAAAAGGAAATTCATCAAAGAATAAAAGACAACGTCGAGGCACTTGAAAGAATCAAATTCCAGAAAGCCGTGGGTGGAGAGGTGAAAAATCCTGTGCAGGTCAGATATTTGAGAAAAGAAATTGCGAGGATGAAAAGCATATTGCATGAGCGACAGTTGCAGGCAGCAGAAAAAGTGTCCACCTCCGAACAGGTGCCGGAAATGAAGCAACAGGTTGACGAGGCTAAATGATGGAAACCCCAGTCGCGAAAAGAAGTCTCAGGAAAGTCCGAATCGGAAAAGTGGTCAGCAACAAAATGCAGAAGTCAATAGTGGTCAGCATAGAGAGGCTTGTGCCGC
>JAKASW010000078.1 GCA_021818875.1 Bacteroidota bacterium | reverse complement strand
TCACACTCCCAAAACGCCAGCCATTAATTGCCGTGTTGTGAATTGATTCTGTTCATTCGGTTAATTGTCAACTTAACCTGAAAGCTCGCAAAGCTTCGCGTCGTGTTTTTCTGAATATGCTTTGCAGTCCTTGACGAGCTTCGCGGTCAAGAAAGAGCTTTCGAATCAACGATAGCCGAAACCAGGACAACACAAGGCTTCTACATTTTTGTCGCACACCCCTCAGGCCCTCAGCCTTCCGTTTTCATCAACCGCTTGATTATATTCTTATTGTATGAGAGAAGAAATTGTATCGGCAGTTGAGCTGCTCAATTCTGAACGGAACGCTGCGAAAAGGCTTCACGGTTCAGGCGGAAAGGGATCCGAAGTCTCGATGGCGCTTACGCGAGCCGTTGACAGCGCCGTCAACACCGCCGTTGCTAAGACCGGTGCAGAAAACACTATCTGTGTCATAGCTGTCGGAGGCTATGGAAGGGCCGAGCTCTGTCCACATTCCGATATAGATGTCACATTCATTGTGGGTAAGGAAGTAGAAGCCAGTTTCATGGCACAACGGGTGATGCACTTCCTGTGGGACATGGGACTTAATGTCGGTCACTCAGTCAGGACTATCGACCAGATTATGGAGACATATAAGAACGACCATGATAGCTGGGCGGCGACTCTTGAATACCGGCTCGTCGCAGGCAAAAAGGAGTTATTCAGGAAGTTTGTCGACTCGGTTCACCATTTTGTGCGGACAAACGAGGATAAGAGCTTCATCAATTCTACCCTGGATGGCATTGGAGTAAGGCATAATAAGTACGGGAAATCCACTTCGCTCCTGGAACCGAATATTAAGAAAAGCGCCGGTGGGCTTCGTGACCTTCATGCACTCCTGTGGATATTCAGAGCAACATATCCGGATTTCTTGCCCGCAGCAGATTGCAAAGGCACAGAGCCCGCCATCTTGGATTTCCTTGATCGGCTTCTCGGAAAGGGATTCATAAATGAGCTCCAGTTCAATCATAACAGAGATGCTTTCGAATTCATCCTCCGAACGAGGCAGAGTCTCCACTATGAGTCTTCAGGTCTGAATGATCTCCTGGATTTTGAAATCCAGAAGAAGGTTGCGGTCGACCTCGGTTACGCGAGCGAAGATTTTTCCAAAGGGGTCGAAAGCTTCATGAGGGATTACTTCCGACACGCACGGAAAATTTACAGGTTGAACCAGGTGTTGTCCGATAAGACGCGCGGCAACCTGCGAGTCAGGACCGAGCCTGCCGAAGTTAGAAATCTCGACGATGATTATGGGATTGTGGAAGACAAAATTGCATTCCGGCGACCGTTGCAACAGGACGCCGTGAAATATTTCGAAGCGTTCAAGCTTAAAGCCGAGACGGGGCTGCACTTCGACGAAAATCTGCATGAGACAATAGCGCAAGAACTGGCATTGTTCAGCGAGCCTGCTTTCAGAGAATCGACGGAAGCTGCATCCATCTTCAGATCGATCCTGTCTCGAGATAAGAATGTTGCGTTCACTCTCAAATCAATGAACGAGCTGGGAGTCCTCGGTAGGTATCTTCCTGAGTTCGGGAAGTTGATAGGTTTTTTTCAACACAATGTATACCACTTTTACACCGCGGACGAACACACTCTCACGGCAATCGAAAACCTGGAGTGCGTTGGAGAGAGTGACGGCGTTTTAGGCGACCTGCTTAAATCTATAAAGAGCCGTGAGACGCTCTATTTAGGGGTTCTGTTCCATGATATAGCCAAGCCGATTTCGATCGGCAAGCACGAGCTTCTTGGTGTCGAAGTCGCAGAGAAAGCGCTGAGCAGAATCGGATTTGACGAACTGGTGGACGATGTCGGGTTCCTCGTGAGGAATCATCTGAAGATGGAACAGACCGCCTTCCGCCGAAACATCGGAGACCCGGAAACTGTGTTTGCTTTCACCAGAATCTTCGCGAATGAGGAACAACTGAAGATGCTTTACCTCCTGACCTACGCGGATCTGAGTGCGGTGAATCCTACGGTCTGGACAAGGTGGAAGGCTCAACTCCTTTTGGAATTGTACGGAAGATCGTTCCAAATCATAAGTGAAGGGTTGGATGCGAAAGCGGTTGCGTCGCTGCACGAGAAGCAACGAGCTTCGAAGGAAGAAGCAGTCCTGAGTAAAGTGACCAGGGAGGAATCGGCTTCAGTAAGAACGCATTTTGCTTCGATCAAGAACGATCTGTATACGATAGTATTTGAAGACGACGAGATAGTAAGCCATATCCGAACGATAGAACCCGGTTTTGATGAGTTATCGCTCCAGTTTAAACACAACGAAGACTACACCGATGTTACCATCATCGCCAGAGATGCTCCGTTCCAGCTTGCGAGGTTTTGTTCGTCGCTCAGTGCGAACGACGCCAATATTGTGGATGCCAACATTTTCACTAGGGACGACGGTGTGATCATCGATCGCTTCAAAGTATTCGACAACATTACCAGGCATAGTCTTACTGAATCTCAGATGAAAAAGATCGAGTTAGATTTGAGAGCCGTTCTGTCCGGTCAGTCAAATCCGGCAGAGCTATTCGAGCGGCATCGGATTAGATGGCAGAGGAAGCTCAAGAACGAAATCAACCCCAATATCAAGGTTGACGTACAAACATCCGAAACAAAGGACTTCACTTTGTTTGAAGTTTTCGCGCCGGACTCAATAGGTTTCCTGTATAGGACTACATCCGCCATTTCATCGGCGGGTATCAATATTCATTTCGCAAAGATCGCGACGCGCGTAGATGGCATCGTGGACACTTTCTACGTTTTGAAAAATGACGGCTCGAAACCCGGTCAACAGGAACTCGATGATCTACGGGAGAAGATACTTAACATCATCCGCGATTCAATCGACATGGACCTCATCTTGAAATGACGCTTCGGGAAAATCCGATCGGGGTCTTCGATTCCGGCATTGGGGGGCTTACGGTGGTGAGTCAGATTATCAAGATGCTGCCGCATGAAAACATCGTCTATTTTGGCGACACTGCCCGCGTTCCGTACGGAAACAAGTCCGCCGAAGTCGTGAAGGGTTACGCCGTCCAGGATACGAGATTCTTGGTTTCGAAGGACGTGAAGCTGATAGTTGTCGCGTGCAACACGGCGTCCGCTCTTGCGATGGACGTGGTCAGGGTACACTCAAAGGTTCCGGCAATAGGTGTGATTGAGCCGACGGTGAAGGAAGCAGCAAGTCTTGTCGGAGATCGGGGGATAGGAGTAATCGGGACATTGTCGACCATCAACTCCTGCGCTTATTCGACGGCTTTGAATCGCTTGGATAAAGGGGTCAAGATAATGACGAAGGCCTGCCCGCTTTTTGTGCCGCTTGCTGAAGAAGGCCTCTTCGATCATCCGGTCGCGGATCTCATGTCGCGCGAATATCTCTCAGAATTTTCCGGAAGGATCGACGTGATGATATTAGGCTGCACTCATTACCCGCTTCTGAGCGGACCAATTTCGCGTGCGCTCGGAAGCGGAATCAAGCTGCTCGATTCCGGAGAAGCCACAGCAAGAGCCGTTAAGGAGCTACTCTCACAAAGTGGAATGCTTAATGACCAGAAGTCGAAGCCGCGCTATGAATTTTATGTGAGCGACTTTCCGCAGAAGTTCAATGAGATTGCCGAAAGTTTCCTGGGGCAAAGGTTAGAATTTGTCAGGAAGGTGGACGTACTCGCGGAACTTGACATTAAGTGACGGTGAAGAAAGGGTGAAAGGATCGATTTCATGGTACACGAAGACATCAAGATGAACCCAATCCCGGGGAATCCAGACCTATCGGAAATGTTTTTCACATATATTTTTTCGGGTGATGGTGCAGTAATCAAACCCTGACGGGCATTAGCACTGTTTGCAAGTGAGTCCCGGATTGAAACCCGCTGGGAGACTCAGCCTGATCCGTTGCACGGGGAATGTATCGAATGTGCATACCGAACGTATCAAAAGCGAATATAGCGCACATCTGAGGCACGGGTGTTGTGTAGAAAAGGAAAGGGCGGAGGCGAGATCAAGCCTGTTTCAAATAGCACTTAAGATGGGCGACTCAATCAAAGGCAACATGGCCTGGAGGACGGTTATTAGCTTGAGATTTTGAAACTTCAAAGAGACACAAATCGGGACGCTGGATAAAGGAAGCCACAATCTCGCCAAGCGTCGTCGCCGACATGAAAGGGAGCGTCGAGTATGAAAGAGAACGGATATGAATACGAATTGACTAACATGGTAATTCCACCAGTTGTGCGCGAGAGATGCTCAAAGTAAATTAGGATTGTCGATGCTTTGAGATAGATTGTTGAGGCTCACGAACTGTTAGAGTTGAAGCTCCTGAATATGTCGTTTGTATGTCGGCAGTAGGGAAAGGGATTAGAAGATGGGCAAGCCACTTTTAATTAAAGCTTGTATGCTGGTGTTTGTTTTCGGCATCAGCAAAGTCGATGCTCAATGGAAACAGTTGTATGTAGGCTCCCCCGGCGGAATAAATACCGTGGCCATATTTGGGTCGAATGTGTTTGCCGGTGCAAATGGCGGGATATACGGATCGACGAATGATGCGTGAGCTTCAACGGTTCAGAATTCGCGAGCGGTGTTTACTTCTACAGACTCACTGCACCGCTGTGAAGATCGTGAAGAAGATATTGCTTTTGAAGTAACACCACACTCTAACCGAACTGAACAAACTGTGAAAGCCCTGCGAACCCCGCAGGGCTTTTACAGTTCAAGGCGCTTATGCCTTCCAGGCCCAGGGCCGTCTTTGCTTACTTGACCAATCGAAGGTTTGCATACCGGACCATCAACTGTTTTTTCTGGTTGGCTCCGAACAAAACTACCACGCGCTCGTTGTCTCCCTTGCCCAACATGTCTATTACTTTTCCGTCTCCGAAAAACTGGTGATGCACTATCGAGCCTACCTTCAATTTAGGAATCGATCTCCCTTCCTTATGCTCTGGTTGCTTCGCAGCTTCTTCTTCGGTTGCCCCATCGACATGATCCAGAGAAGGCGCGAGTTGAGAAAAAGTGCCGGTGGCTTCCCAAAGTGCTCGTTGAGCTGTCTGTCTTGAGCTGCGTTCTCTATCAAGTAGATTCGATTCGATCTCCGAAAGAAATCTGGAGGGAGTCTGGAATGAGAGCTTGCCGAATCGGTAGCGCTCCCTTGTATGAGACAGGTAGACCTTCTTTTCCGCGCGCGTGACAGCCACATAGAACAGCCTTCGCTCTTCTTCCAATTCGTCTTGTTCTTTCGCCGGCAGAGGGAACAAGCCTTCTTCTAATCCTGATACGAACACAACTGGAAACTCTAGCCCTTTCGCAGCGTGGACAGTCATCAGTGTTACGGCGTTCCGTTGCGTGTCCCACCGGTCAACATCCGCGACGAGTGTTACTTCAGAAAGAAATTCTTGCAGGGTACCTTGCGGATTATCAGACTGAAACTCGGCAATACCCACAAGAAACTCCTGAATGTTTTCGATCCGGTTCCGGGCTTCGGGAGTACCTTCTTCCTTAAGCAAGCGGATAACCTGCAGCTCATCGGATATTGTTCTTGTCAGTTCACTTAACGAAAGCCCGTCCTTTAGTCTGGAATATTTTTCAATGAGTCCGCAGAATAGTCTGAGTTGTCCCCGTTGTCTCTGCTGGATCTGACCGATCTCGCCTGCGCGATTGGCGGCGTTGAAAAGGGACGTGCCCTGGTCCGCGGCGAAGTCTCGCAAGTACTCGATCGTTACGTCGCCGATGCCTCTGGGGGGGAAGTTGACGGCGCGAATGAACGATTCGTCATCCAGCGGATTTACGACAAGTCTTAGATATGCCAACAGATCTTTAATCTCTTTTCGCTTGTAGAATGCCAAACCGCCTACTATAACGTATGGTATCCCACCGCGATTGAATGCCTCCTCAAGGGCACGTGACTGATAGTTGGTGCGGTAGAGAACTACAAAATCCTTTAGCTGGAGCTTGTCCTTTATGCTCTCGTCTCTAATTTTTTGGACGATTTTGTATCCCTCGTCGCGATCATTTTCGGACTCGATCACGGTCAGTTTCTCGCCGTCCAAATTCTCGGTCCATAATTCTTTGTCCAGCTTTCGCTTATTGTGGACAATGATTGAGTTGGCTGCCTTTAGGATTTTCCCGGTAGACCGATAGTTCTGCTCGAGCCTGAACACCTTGCAATTTGGGTAGTCGGTTTGAAAATCCAGAATATTTTGCAGCTCGGCGCCGCGCCATGAATAAATGCTCTGCGCATCGTCGCCGACCACGCACAAGTTTCTGTGCTTTTCTGCGAGAAGTTTCAGAAGAACATACTGGGCACGATTAGTATCCTGGTACTCATCGACTAGTAAGAACCTGAATCGATTCTGATATTTATCGAGCGCTTCGCGATCCCGGTTGAAGAGAAGGATCGGTTTTATCAAAAGATCGTCGAAGTCCATGGCGTTACCCTTTTTCAGACGATCTTCATAAGTGGTATAGACGTCTGCGGTGACTTCATCGAGCCGGCTCTTTGCAGATTGTTCGAACTGAGACGGCAGGATTACAGAATTTTTCAGCTTGCTGATGCGTGCGCGAATCGCTGCCGGGGCGTAGACATCTTCCGATAGGTTGCGTTCCCGAAGAATTTCCTTCACCTTCCTTAGCGAATCGTCCTCATCGTAGATGGAGAAGTTTTGGTCATAGCCGATCCTCTTACTCTCAACTCTGAGTATCTTCCCGAACAGTGAATGGAAAGTCCCGATCCACGATCCGTACGATCGTTTGCCGCTCTCTTCCACACCCAGCATCTTGTTGATTCTCGTCCTCATCTCGTTAGCAGCTTTGTTGGTAAACGTGAGGCAGAGAATGTTATGCAGTGGTACACCGATAGAAACAAGATAGGCCACCCGGTACGTGAGGACTTTTGTCTTCCCACTTCCCGCGCCAGCCAACACCAACTCGGGACCTTCGACACATTTGACCGCCTGGAGCTGAACGGGATTGAGATCTTTCAGAAAGTCCGCAGTCACTTCTTGCCGGCTTCTCTTTCTGATAGGATTCGTGTCGCAAGTCTAATTTGCTCATTGACTCGTCTCAGGCTCGTCCCACCGTAGACATCGTGTCGTTCCACGGACTTCTCGGGGTCGAATATTTGGTAGTAATCCTCCGAAAATTTGTCTGACAGACTCTTTATTTCATCAATGGTAAGATTCTTCAGCCGTTTCTTCTGATCTATTGCAAGCAGCACCAGTTTGCCGACTATGCTATGTGCATCCCGAAAGGGGGTCCCTCGCTCGGTCAGATAATCGGCGATGTCTGTGGCATAAATGGAATCATCGACATTGCCCGACAAATTCTGTCTCTTAATCTTGAGAGTCGAAATCACTCCGTCGAATACTCGAAGTGAATTGACCAGCGTTTCAACGGAATCGAACAAAGCCTCCTTGTCTTCCTGAAGATCCTTCGAATAAGTCAACGGCAAACCTTTCTGGAGTACGAGGAGTGAATTCAGGTTTGCGATTGCCCTTGCGGCCTTGCCTCTAATTAGCTCCAGTGAGTCGGGGTTCTTCTTTTGGGGCATCATACTGCTCCCGGTGGAGTACATGTCGTCCAGCTCTACGAACCTGAACTCCGCCGAGTTCCATACGATAAGGTCTTCGGCATATCTACTGAGGTGGATCAACGTCTGAGCTGCGGCGAACAAGAATTCTCCGATAAAATCTCTGTCGCTTACTGCCGCGATGCTGTTCGGAGAAAGAGAAGCGAAATTCAATTCCTTTTTGAGAATATTGCGGTTCAACTTCAGCGTCGAGCCTGCCACCGCACCCGATCCGAGTGGCAATACATCGATTCTCTTCCTCAGGTCCATGAAGCGCCGGATATCATTCTCAAGCATGAAAAATAGCGACATGAAATAGTGCCCGAGCCTGATAAGCTGGGCCTGCTGCATGTGAGTGTAAGATGGAACAATGTCATCGACTGTGTCCGATGCGAGCTTAGCGGTCGAATTCTGGAGAGCTGCGATAACGCCGATAATCTTGTCGACAGTATTCTTCAGGAAA
This sequence comes from Bacteroidota bacterium, assembly GCA_021818875.1. Classification (GTDB taxonomy): domain Bacteria; phylum Bacteroidota; class Ignavibacteria; order Kryptoniales; family JAKASW01; genus JAKASW01. The sequence goes on along the minus strand of JAKASW010000078.1, from coordinate 7,454 downwards.
ATTCTCTCGTCGGTCACGACCTGTTCGTTTCTGCTTCTGCCGCTGTGAATTCTCTTGCCAATCGCGCCGACCTTTTCGACTAGCCGCCGTTCGATTGCCGTGTGGATGTCCTCGTCGCCCGGCCGGTATGTGAATTTTCCGTCGGAGAATTCCTTCTCGATAGCGTGGAATGCTTTCTGTACAAGCGCCAGTTCTTTTCTTGAGAACACCTGTGCCTCGGCGAGGGCGACGGCATATGCCGAACTGGCTTTGATCTCCTCACGCCAGAGGTTCTTGTCGACGGGAAGGGAGTCGTTGAACTCTTCCATTAATTTTGAAGAAGAGATGGCAAATCTGCCGCCCCATAATTTTGGCATGAGATTCTTACCGTATTGGCGTCAGTTGATCTTTGCCGGAAATAACGTCCTTCGCGAATAACTCATGGAAGTTCTTCCAGACTTTGCCGGGTTTACCATCGCCGATCGTGTGTCCATCATACTTGACCACCGGTGCGACGAAAAGGGAAGTGCTGAAGAATAGCATCTCAGCCGAATTGTAGGCTTCAGCAGTCGGAATATTTTCGACGGCCACGTCAATCAATATTCTCTTTCTCATGAGAATCTCCGCGAGGTGGAGCGCTCTCGACAGGGTTGTTCCATGCAATACCTTGTCACTTGGTGGTACACGCAGGACCCCATCCTTCCCAACTACCGCGACATTCTTGTTCGAGCCCTCCGTCAGGTTTCCCGAGCTATCGACTGATATTGCCGCATCGGCGCCTGCATTCTTCGCTGCCAGTTCCATGAGTGCGTTCGAAAGATAGTTCACAGACTTCACCTGTGGGGATGCGGGCGGTCTTAATCCGATAGCGCTTGTCACGGCAATCAGCCCGTCCCTGAAATAGCGTTCGGGCGGCGGCGAAGACTTCCCGATGAGGACATATAAGTTCGGAGCCACGGCTTCATGTGGATAAACGCTCATGCTTCCGTGGCCCCGCGAGAGAAAGTACCTGGTGATAAAATCTTTCTTGCCGGACAACTTGCCCAGTTTCAAAAGGAGTCCTCTCATCTCGGATTGCGAAAACGGCGGAACGATTCCGATCGCATTAGATGAGAAGAAAAATCTCTCAATATGATTGTCGAGGAGATAATAACTTCCGGCGATGCACAGCGTATTGTCGAAAACGCCGTCGCCGCGGTGGACAATGTGATCGTCGATCGGAACCGACATCAGGATCGGGTCTCTTGTGAAGCCGTTCAGATATGTCGAATAGAAAAGATAGAAATCCTTTTTGTCGATCAGGTCCGAAACTTTTCTCGACACGTTTACTTCTTCGAGATTGAATTTCATTCTTTCGGCTTTCCATGAACCATTGAGTTCACTTTCATCGAAAGTCCCATCAAGTCGATGAAACCCTCCGCCTTCTTCTGATCGTATACCTCATCTCTCGAGAATGTTGCCAATTCTTCTCTATAAAGTGAATTCGGACTCTTCCTGCCGGCGACGGTGATGTTGCCTTTGTAGAGTTTGAGCCGGACCGTGCCCGTAACGAACCTTTGAGTTGAATCCATGAATGCGTCTAATGCTTCTCTCAAAGGAGCATACCATTGCCCGTTGTAGACGAGTTCCGCATACCTTTGTGCGACCAGGTCTTTATAATGCAGCGTGTCTTTATCTAGAACAATTTGTTCCAGTTCGCTGTGCGCTTCGTACAGAATCGTTCCGCCCGGTGTCTCGTAGACTCCGCGTGACTTCATACCCACGAGTCGGTTTTCCACGAGATCAGTTCTTCCAATTCCGTTTGCGGCTCCGATGGAGTTGAGACTTTCCACCAGCGACAAAGGTGATTTCAATCTGCCGTTGAGAGAAATGGGAATTCCTTTTTCAAAACCGATCTCGACATAAGTCGCTCTGTCGGGTGCAGCTTCCGGCGATTTTGTCCTGATGAACATGTCCGGCTTCGGCTCGCCCCATGGATTTTCCAGCTCTCCTCCTTCGTGGCTAAGATGCCACAGATTCCCATCGCGGCTATATATCTTTTTCAAAGTAGCTCTGATCGGAACATTATGCTCCCTGGCATAATCAATCGCATCTTCGCGCGACCGTATCGACCATTCGCGCCATGGAGCGATCACCTTGAGTTTCGGCGCGAAGACTTTGTACGTGAGTTCAAATCTTACTTGATCGTTCCCTTTTCCCGTACATCCATGTGCAAGAGCATCCGCTCCTTCTTGCCTCGCTATGACGGTTTGGTACTTTGCAATCAACGGCCTCGCAATCGATGTTCCGAGAAGATACTTCCTCTCGTAGACAGCATTTGCCTTTATGATTTTGAACAAGAATTTTTCGACAAATTCCTTTCTGAGATCGAGCAAGTAAAACTTGTCGGCACCGGTCTTTCTCGCTTTCTCAGCAAGTCCGTCAAGTTCTTCATCTCCTTGACCTATATTGGCGGCATAAGCAACCACCTTGCAACTGTATTTTTCCTTCAAATATGGAATGATTATTGATGTGTCAAGCCCGCCAGAATAGGCAAGAACAACCTTTCTCACATTGGACAACGCATTTTCTCCTGTTTTGGAATGGAAATTTACAAAATATCATGGTCATATGGTATCAGCCATGAAAAAAAATTAAGGCATTTTTAACACGAGAAACTTGACTAATAGGTCTGATTCAATTAAAATGATGCAGAAACAAACATGCAAAGGAGGATATAATGAAAAAATTGTCGGGTGCAATTCTGAGCCTCTTTGTTGCGTCCGTCTTTCTCGTCGGTTGTACGAAGTACGCTAACCAGAGTGAAATGCAGCAGCTGAGTAATTTAAAGAGCGAGGTTGCTTCACTCGAGCAGCAGATTAGTACCGCAAGGCAGGAGAAGGCGAGCTTAGAAAAGCAAATAGCTGATAAGCAGGACCAGATAAAAAAGGTCCAGAGTAACGAGCAGTTCCTGCAGCAGAAGTTGCAGGCAGCTGGTCAAGATTCAAGTCAGTCACAGTGAAAAGGAGCCATAGATGAAAAGGTTATCAGTACTGCTAGTCCTCGCGACCGTTTTCGCGATTTCCTCCGTGGCTTCTGCTCAAGAGGAAAAAATGAAGTACAACGAATGGCAGCAGCAGATCTCGATGTACACTGCGCAGCGTGATTCGTTGAAGAATGTTTTGAGTTCACTCAATACCGACATCGCAAACTTAAAGAGTCAACTCGCAGGTCTCGATCAACAGTATAATTCTGAAATGCAGAAGTACCTAGGAATGCTTCACGCAACCGAAGCCGATATGCAATCATTCGACCAGACGCTGACCAACCTTACTAACCAGATGAATAATTACATGGCTATGTCAGACCAGGATCTATGCTCGCACGCATCGGATGTCAAGACGGCGGGAGCCGAGATCGATTCTCTGAAGGCAATGCGGCTTGCACTCGCAGCGGAGTTTTATGACAGGATGCAGACTCTGGAGAATGATTATTCCCAGGTTGCTGCACGAGTTGCGAAGTGTTCACAAGTTGCGACTTACACGGTCGGAACCTGGGCGAGGAACAGAGACTGTCTCTGGAACATCGCGAAGAAATCGACAATTTATAACGATCCGTGGAGATGGCCGAAGATTTATATCGCCAATCGTGACCAGATCAAGAATCCGGATCTGATTTATCCGAAGGAAGTTTTGAAGATACCTGCGAACGGTCCTATGAATAGTGAGGAGAAGGCCGCGGCGCGCGCCTACTACGCGAGGAAAGCTCGTATGCAACGGGCTGCAGCGGGTTCGTCAGGATCTTAGCCTGATTCTTCGAAATAGGGATTTGCACGAGAAGTCAAAACTATTTCAAAGGCGCTTCTGTCTCAGATATTCGTGAGAAGGAGCGCCTTTTTCTTTCCTTCCTGAAATTTGTCCCCGTAGTCTTATGGAAGTAATAGAGAAGCGCATCAAGATCGGCGGGGTCGATCATCTTTCCCTACTCGGGATAAATGATTCCAATCTGCAAATTATCTCTGACCGGTTCGATGCGAACATCGTCGTCCGTGGAGATAACGTAATCATCAAGGCAGAGGAAGATGAGGCCAACCGGGTCGAAAAAGTCTTCAAAGAGTTGATGTACATTCTTGATCGGACGGGAATACTGAAACCGGACGATGTGGTCACAGTCGTGGAGTTGATATCCGGTGAAGTGATCAAAGGCCGCGAGAATGCTGATATTCCGGGGAGGGAAGTAATAATCCTCTCTGCCAAGAACGATCTGATAAAACCGAAAACTCCAGGGCAAAAGCAACTTGTACATGCCGTCAGTAAGAACGATGTTGTGTTTGCCGTAGGACCGGCGGGGACCGGGAAGACGTACCTCGCAGTTGCAATGGCGGTCGCGGCATTGAGGAGCAAGGAAGTTCAGAAAATTGTTCTAACTCGGCCAGCCGTCGAGGCCGGTGAGAGCCTTGGTTTTCTGCCTGGTGATTTGAAGGAGAAAGTGGTGCCGTATCTCCGGCCTCTCTATGATGCGCTGGAAGATATGCTGCCCGGAGAGAAGCTCAAACAGTATGTCGAGAGGAACGTAATTGAGATAGCTCCGCTTGCATATATGAGAGGGAGGACTCTGGGGAATGCATTCGTCATCCTTGACGAAGCCCAAAACGCATCCAGCATGCAGATGAAGATGTTCCTGACGAGGCTTGGTGTTAACTCTAAGGCCATAATCACTGGAGACATTACGCAGATTGACTTGCCACAAAAGAGCCTGAGTGGTTTAGTCGAGATACAAAAGGTCCTGAAAAATGTTCAGGGGGTCAGTTTCGTGTACTTAGACAAGGCCGATGTGGTAAGGCATAAACTAGTGAAAGATATTATTGAGGCTTACGAGAAGTACAACAATTGGGATGGCAAGGACTGAGCTATCTCGCGTTCCCCTACAAAGCCTCGGGCGGGTATTTTTGCGGAACAGCCATTCTCCCCGACGCTCTAAATTGACCTGGAATTTCTACTTGTCCGATCGGCAATCAGGACACAACCCATAGAAATCCATTCGCACGTTTTCCACGACGTACCCACGGGGAAGTCTGAAGTCCGGCTGCGCGACTCTTGTCTCTTCTATGTCGTAAATCCTTTTACATGATCTGCATATAAAATGGAAGTGTTCTTTCTTATTTGCATCGAATCTCAGTTGTCCATCGCACAGGACCTCGCTAATCTCGCCAGATTGGACAAGGAGATTGAGGTTCCGGTAAACGGTAGCTAGACTGATATTCGGGATCTCCTTCCTGACTTCATGGAATACCCAGTCCGCTCCCGGGTGCGATTCAGTAGAGCGAACGGTTTCCAGTACTTTGTCCCGCTGCCTGCTCCTTTTTCTCTGGTGCGTTTCGCGTGTCATTTCTGTCTTACCTCTATTTGAAAACCCCACTAATTCCAGACGTCTGCCGCAGCACCGCTGGTGATGTCCTCGAACAGCGCCCTTCTCATTTCCATTGTTACAGGTGTCTCTGCATTGTAGCTCTTGTGTCGGATTACAGCTATTATATCCGTTGAAGGATCAGCGAGACTCTTCGCCTGGGTCGGAGAAAGATTGAACCTTACATATTGGACCGCACTGATCCGGTCGTCGGTGGAATGACCTTCCTCGAAGACCGCGGGTATCATTCTCTCTCCGATCTTGATGTAAACTGAATCTCGGTTCATTCCAACGAGCGAATCAAGAACTGTCTTGATTCTAGATTGGTCCTCGATTTCCACGAACATAGTGGCACTGAGCTCGTCTTCTTTCGGAATCAGTGCGTTATAGGTCTCAACTTCCGTTTTGATTTTTGCATCGTCGATGATTCTCTCGATCCGCATCATTTCTTCGATCTGAAACGCCACCGTATAACGATTTTCAAATGTCAGCGTTACGAGTTCGCCAATCTTCAGCCGGCGTTGGTCCTTCATTTTTATAATCTTTCTTCGAAAATCATTTCTGATTTTCTCATAGTCTATGATGTTCTTCACTTCACTGAATTCTATCGGCTTCACTTGTCTTCCTCGCTCATTTCAGTTCGATGGATCTTTATCAAGTCCGTACGCATCTCGCAGTATTTGGATCGGGTGACGTGGCTTCTTTCCCGATCCCTTCTCAATCTGAAGTTGGGCGAGCGGGCAATCACTTGCGGCGGACGTTCCGTCCGTAAACTTCTCAAACAGCGGCTTCCCTACTTGCAGGGACATCTCGAAGTTCTCCTTCTTTAAACTCCATGTGCCGTCATGCCCCGAGCATTTTGCCACGACTTCCACATGAGTATCGGGGATCAGCTCCAGCACATCACGCGATTTGAACCCGATGTTCTGAGCTTTGAGATGACAGGGAAGGTGGTATGTTATGTCACCCTGCGGTTTTAGGAAATCTTTTGCAAGCGCTCCCTCCCTGTTGAGCTTAGCGAGATATTCCATCATATCGAAAGTATGCGAGGCAACAAGTTTAGCGTCGGGATGAGTCGACAACAAGGGGTATTCTTGCTTGATCATGTAGCTGCAGCTTGGACCCGGGGAAATGATGTCATATCCCTTCTTCACATACTCCGCCAATTCATTTAAGTTATAATCAGCACGTTCCTTTGCCCCTTCGATGTCGCCGCTGTCCAGGTACGGCATTCCACAGCACTTCTGCGGCGGCACTTCGACTTGGACGCTGTTCTTCTCCAACACCTGGATCGCGGCACTGCCGGTCTCCACGTCGTTGTAGTTCACGGAGCAAGTGTGAAAGAAGACCGCCTTTGCTGCTTGCGTCGCCTCTGACCTCCGGCCTCTGACCTTTTGCTTCTCATGATTTGTGTACCACGATGCAAATGTCTTACCGGAGTACTTCGGCAAATTCCTGTCCCGGTGAATTCCAATAGTCTTTTCCATGATCATGCGGATCGGTTTCACAGTCATCGACCAATTAACGACGGGCGCAAATTTCGCCGATACTGTCCCGAGTAGGTCGGTGTTGCTGAGCATCCTGTCACGGATTGCCACGCCGTTCTTTTTCGCTTCAACGGCTTTTCCGCGGAGCATCAACCGAGGAAAGTCAAGCAGATAATGGTGCGGCGGGGTGTAGGGACATTTCGGAAAACAAAGCTTGCAGTCGTAGCAGAGGTCAACGACGTGTCTCGTGTCGTTGCCGCTCAGTTTCTCCATATCCCCGTCGAACTCGTCGATTCGCTTAAACAGGACGTCGAAGGAAGGACAAAGATTGAAACAGAGGCGACACCCGTTGCAAATGTCGAAGATGCGAGCGGTCTCCTTCGCAAAAGATTCAGGGTCGTAGAAATCTGGTGAGTTGAAATCAAATGACATTGAATGCCTCACTTAAGATGAACTGCGAGGCTGTAAGTCGGCCAGTTCGGTCGACTTACTTTTTGAACAACCTACTGATGAACCACCTCGATGGGAGCAAGGAGCCATCCAAGCTTCCGGGCTTCCTTGCTTAGATATTTTATTTTTTGGACTTCGTACCGCTCCTGATAT
>JAKASW010000416.1 GCA_021818875.1 Bacteroidota bacterium | reverse complement strand
CGTCATGGTGTACCAGGAGCAGGTGATGCAGATCGCGAGCGAGATAGCAGGTTTCACGCTTGCGCAGGCAGACATGATGCGCCGCGCGATGGGCAAGAAAGACAAAGTCTTGATGGCGGAGCAGAAAAAATTCTTCGTGGAAGGTGCCGCCAATAATTCGGTTGATAAGAAAGTTGCAGGCGAGATTTTTGACCTGATCGACAAGTTCGCCTCATACGGCTTCAACAAGTCACATTCCGCTGCCTATTCTGTCGTTGCCTACCAGACCGCCTACCTGAAGTCCTATTATGGCCCGGAATTCATGGCAGCCACTCTAACGAGCGAGATGGGCAATCTGAACAAAATGACTTTGCTCCTCGACGAGTGTCGCAAAATGGGCATACCTGTCCTCGGCCCTGATGTGAATGAAAGCGAACCGACATTCTCAGTCAAAGATGGTGCACTCCGTTTTGGGTTGAGCGCGATAAAGAATGTGGGATCCGGCACGGCGGAGGAAGTCACGAAAGCACGCAGCGAAGGAGGAAAGTTCGAGAACATTTTCGATTTTGTCTCGCGAGTGGACCTGAAAAGCTTGAACAAAAGGGCTCTTGAAGGACTGATCCATGCCGGCGCATTTGAGTCGATGGGACATCGCCGGGCACAATTGTCCAAATCGATTGACGAATTAATTCAATTCGGTCAGTGGGTCCACGACAGCAAGCTCAGTTCGCAGTCCTCTTTGTTCGACGTGCTTGATGGTGAGCAGGCAAAGCTTGCGAGCTACCCGACGTTCCCTGATGTGCCGGAATGGAGTCAGGGCGAAAAGTTGAACCGGGAGAAGGAGCTCCTCGGAGTCTATATTTCTGGTCATCCGCTCCTCAAGTACGAGGAAGAATTCAATTCGTTTGCGAACGTGAGACTCGGAGACGCAACCACTATCGAGGGAATCGGTGCTGCCAAGGCGGCCGGGATAGTCGTCGATGTCAGAAGGAAAATCGACAAAAAAGGAAACACTATGGCGTTTGTCCAGTTGGAGGACTTCACAGGTAAAGGGGATCTGATCTTTTTCTCGGACGCGTATTCGAAATTTCAGAACATCCTGTACCAGGATTCGGTCATTCTCGTCTCCGGTAAAGCCGAGTCGAACGGTGATTCTGTTAGAATAGTGGTCAGCGATGCGTATCCGCTCGCGGACGCTGCGGCAAAGTTGACAAAGAGTATCGCGGTCTCCGTCTCTGTCGATTCAACTGAGCACTCAAAGGAGTTGCTAAACTCGTTCAAGCACATGCTTGGAAATTATTCACACGGGAATTGTCAGATCGTTTTTAGTGTTTTGAATAAGGATTCGAAACCGGTTATATATAAGTCGAGCAGATACGGTATTAAACCGAGTCGCGAGTTTGTGGACGCAGTATTCAACCTTTTCGGAAAAGAGAACGTCAAGCTGCTCTCTTAGAACCTAAACTTTGAAGGGAACAAAGAAATGAAACCAGTGGTAGTGAATTCGCAGAATTTCAAGCACGAAGTTGTAAATAGCAACGTCCCTGTACTAGTCGATTTTTGGGCATCTTGGTGTGCACCGTGCAGGATGATCGCTCCTATCGTAGAGGATCTTGCAACCGAATATGACGGGAAATTGAAAGTTGCCAAGCTTGACGTAGACGCAAACCAGGATGTTGCTATGGGGTTCGGAATAATGAGCATACCGACGCTTCTTATTTTCAAGAACGGAAGAGTTGCAGATCAGATTGTCGGAGCCGTACCGAAGTCTGTTCTGGTGGATAAGATATCACGCGTGCTCGAAAGGGTCGCTGCCTGAAGTCGGGCATATCCGGTTGATGGACAAAACTCCGGTCGTCCTGCTGGTCGTAATCGTTTGGTCAGCGGTCTCGTCGGCCGCCGGCATCAAGACAACGATTGTAACGTATCCGAGTGGCAGCGACACGGTATCCGCTTACTTAGCTGAACCTCAATCGTCTGGAAAACACCCGGCGTTGATAGTGATACACGAATGGTGGGGACTTACCGATTGGATCAAACAGGATGCGAGAGAGTTTGCCAGAAGGGGATATGTCGCGCTTGCAATAGATCTGTACCATGGTAAGTTAGCGTCCGATCCTTCTCAGGCGTACAAGTTAATGATGTCCGTACCACGGGAGCGTGCGATAACGGATCTAAGGTCTGGATTCGAATACCTTATCGGCATGAAGAACGTGGAGCCGTCCAAGATCGGCGTGATCGGATGGTGTATGGGCGGTTCTTATTCGTTCATTGCTGCAACTCATCTTCCAGGACTCGCGGCCTGTGTTATCGATTATGGAAACGTAGCCACAACTGCTTCCGGAGTTTCAGCAATTCACTGCCCGGTGCTTTGCAACTTTGCGGCGCTCGATCAGGCTTACACCCCTGCGATGGGCAGGGCTTTCGCAGCGGCGATGCGAAAGGCAGGGAAGCGTATAGAGTTCTACGAATATCCTGACGTAAACCATGCGTTCATGAACCCGAATAATACGACCGGGTACGATAAGGTGCAGTCAAATATAGCGTGGATAAGAATATATAGATTCCTCGATACTTATCTGAAGCGCTAACCCAATCTTGTAAATTCAGCCTGCGTAATCTAAATTATTGCCGCGTTAATCGTTGATCGTTTTTTCCGCGGGAGTTTCGCGTTGCTTGCAGTAGCTAGATCCGAAATTCGCAATTCGAAATCCTCTGCCGAAGTCGGATGCATCTC
>JAKASW010000077.1 GCA_021818875.1 Bacteroidota bacterium | reverse complement strand
GTAAGGATTTTTTTCATCTTAATTTTTTGTCCTGTGCTTTTATACTTAATTCTAAGCCTCGATAGCTTACCTTGTTCCAAGATGTTCAGGAGGTCTGCTGTGGTGCCAGTTATCGAGGGTAGCCCACCGTTCGTAAGCGTTTCAATATAGAGGTCAGGAAAATAGTAGCGTCTAAGACGCAAACCGGCCGGCAATGTCTGTGCACCGGTTGTCGTGCAATATTTCTCAGCAAAGCCTCAGAGCACAAGAGGGCTGCCGCAATAACTGCTGCTTCCTGAGCGTCCAGCCGGACAGGCATCTCTGAAATGATGGTTTGCTGTTCGCACAGGCTGGAACTCTTTATTCTCACACAGAAGGCTCGAGGTACCGCAGTCAGTTACAACTCAAGAAGACTTCGTTGCATTCCGGTAACGTGGGATGTCACCGCATCCGAAACGCTCATAATTTTGCCTCCAATGTGGGTCCTTCCCCGACATGGATCTTGTTTCTTCTCCCACCGATGGCAAAAAGTAAGATTCTCAATGGTGCAAACGGCAACTGCTTCATCTGGCCCGGCGACAGTCTTGCAGCGGTCCAGGTCAATCAAATGCTCGGGCCGTATTCAGCTACCATGGCAATGACAGTTACTTATGCAGGATACTACAGTTGAAGGAATTGTATAATTTCGTGAAGTACGCGGCAGTTTTCGTCGCATCCATCCTGATAATTTCCATGGCAGCTTTTGCCCAGACCTCGGCCAGCACAAACGTCACGGTCCAGGCGGATGTCATCCTTGGTCTAACTATCAGCGTCAGTCCCAGCGCGTTGAACTACGGTTATGTAGTTGCAGGCTCAACGCCGCCGTTGGTCCTTCCTGCAAAAGCAGGAGTACCTGAATTTACCATCACCGGCAATCCGGGGTCGAGTGTGTATTTCGGCTGGAGCGGCACGATCAGCCTGACCGGCCCGGGCACCGATCTGATCTTCACTCCTGCCTTTGCCGGCAATAACACTGGTACACAATCCGGCTCAACCACAATCAGCTCAGGGAGCTCAAACACTTATCTTCTCAACAGTCCCGGAGGCAATTACTACGTCTGGCTTGGGGGAAGTCTCGCAGCAATACCGTCGAATCAGACTGTCGGAACATATAGTGGAACACTTACTCTGACCGTCACTTACGCAGGCTACTGAGGTGAATGATATGGAATCATTTTAATGGAAATAGAATCTAAAGAAGTTCCGGCGTCATTGCCGGCAAAATCATTTTCAAAACCAAAACAATCAAAAGGAGTAACAGAATGAAGAAGCTAGTATTAGACGCAGCGATGGTCCCCGGGTTGACCGGGATGTCGCTGGCACAAACAGGGCCCACTGCTCACGACAATGCAACTGTTAGCGCATCTGTCGTAGCTGCATTAACTTGCACTAGCACTTCGCCTCTAGATTTCGGTACGGTTGTGCAAGGGCAAACGAAAGTAGTGTCACCTACTGCAGCTGCTCCAACGGGTGGGTCCGTCGGGGCCTTTACTGTTAGAGGTACCAGCAACGCGAACGTGATTTTTACCTTCAGCGCTCCAACCAACCTGACTGATGCTGCAAGTGACAACCTTCCTTTTACGGTGGCAACTCCAGTGTACAACCCGACCTCGAACACCAACACAACCGGCACTACGGCGTTTTCTAGTAGTGGTGGTGGCACCATGGCGATGCCTGCCGCGACTCTCTACATATTTATCGGTGGGACGGTCGATGCATCGGGATCCCCCAACCCGCCGACGGGATCTTATTCTGGTGCGTATACGCTAACTGTTCAATATCAGTGAAGTATCGTGACAAAGGGACCTTTTTGAACTGCGTGTAGAGATACATGTCTATCTACCGGCATATATCTTCGGGAAACCATAAAAAGGAAGAATATCATTAGGAGTAACAAAATGAAGAAGTTAATATTAATCATAGTGATGCTTCTCGGTTTTGCCGGGATGTCGCTCGCACAGTTTACTGCCAATGCCAATGTCGACGTGTCGGCAAAAATAGTATCCACATTATCCATAACTGCAACTTCCGGTTCAGAGCTGAAGTTTGGGACCCTGGCTCAAGGTGCTACCACTGCGACGATCAATGCCAGAACTGATCCTAAAGCAGTGGAGTTGGATATCCATGGTACTCCTGGTGCCGGGATCACCGTTAGTTGGAACGCGACTACGGAGCTTGGTGACGCTAGCGGCCACACCATACCGTTTACCCCTGCAATCAACGGGCTAACGGCCGCGACGGCGACCCAAGGGTCATCGAATTCGATATCGAGCAGCGATAAAGTCAACCTGGAAGGTACTTTCCCGTCAACTGGTTCTGGCAATTATTACTTGTGGGTCGGCGGACAACTTGGAAGCACGCCTGGGACCATAGATGGAAACCAGGCCTTAGGAAACTACTCCACCGCAGCTTCTAACGGAGTCCCACTTACAGTAACAGTGACCTATCAGTAAGAACCGGTTTTGCTCATTTGATCTGGCGCTTAGAAAACATATCGGGGATCATAAGTGGACGCTTTCCTTTTTGGTTCAGCCTCCTGCTCCTGATGGCAACAGGGCTGGCAAATGCACAGACTCCGCCATCGGCAAGGGTGGATGCAACTGCATTGATAATTCCCCGCGTCTCCATTGCCGCCTCCGCCGGCTCTGACGGCAAGGGGAACCTCGACTTCGGGTTGGTCGTCCTTGCGAAGAAGCCTATTACCGAGACAATAAATCCTAATACGGATGCCCATGCTGGTTTGCTTACTGTAGGTGGGGCGCCACTCATGGCACTGAGCATCTCCTATACTGCACCCGACCTGTCTGACACTTCCGGTCATACAATACCGTGGACTCTGCAAGTGGTGGGCGACACCCTCTCAAGTAATCAAGGAACTGCCGCTTCGGCAACCACCGGCTCACACGTGACTGTGAGCAGCACAGGCAATTACTATCTTTGGCTGGGTGAATCGGTCACTGTGGCCGCCGGTACGAATGACGGGGATTACAAAAGTATTATTAACCTGACAGCGTCGTACTAATGAGCTGGAACATTTACATAAGGAAGGTTTTGATCTCCGTAACTCTGCTCGTTGGCTTTCTGCGACCATCCATGTCGTTCGCCCAATCGTCCTCGACCTTGACACCGACAGCAAAGCTGCATGTTGGGGTAGGATTGTGGATCTCGAATCTCGCAGATCTGGATTTCGGAACTGTGATCGCGGGAACCGGGCCACACTCCATTCCCCTTGCAGGTGCAACGGAAGGAAAAGTCCAGGTCGGAAAAAAGTGGAACAAGTCGATAAATGTGACAGTGTCGCCGCCCCCATATATATCGAATGCATCCGTGACCGACAGTATGGCTTACACTCCGGGTGCGGCGTACAACAACTACGCAGACGACCCGGCTACGGCTACAGTTTGGACTTCGCTTAGCGGCACCCTCACTGGCTGCAGTCTCAGAGCCGGTCATGTTGGTGGAAGCGCAACGGGGTACGCGTTCATTTATATTTTCGGGACAATCGAGGTCCATGGCAATGCTTTGCCTGGTCTCTATACCGGAAATTTTACGATTCAGGTTGCCTATTGAGTGAGGATCTTCATTGATCGGTGAGGTGTGTGGCGTAGTGTGTCGCCGCTAGAAAATCATCTGCTCATCACTCGCAAAAGTGGCACCGAAATGCTTATCTTGACAGCACAATGTTTCCCCGCGTTCATATCGGAAGCTTTGGCCGGACTGATCGAATTCTTTATTACCTCGCCGCCCTCGCGTGGCCATTGTTATTTGTGTTCGCCTCGTCGGCAAACGCACAGAACACTACTCCGGTAATGACATTGCTCAATGGCGGTCTGCAGTTTGGAAGCAATATTACCAGAGCCGTGACGATCAGATACACCAGATCTTCCGCAGCGGAATTTGAAATCCAATTCACAAATTACGTCGATGCCACAGGGTCGGTGACCTTTATTCTTCCTAATTTCCTCACAGATGGCTACGGGGATCAGCTCCCGATTTCATTCGGACGGAATTCGGCGGGATACGAGGTCGATCCACCGAGACCGAACGTGAATAATGCAACTTCATTCGATCCTAACAATGGCACTGTGAACGCTACCGTCCAGTCAGGGGTTCATGATGATTATTTCTGGATCGGCGGCACCGTTAGACTGCAGCTTAATTACGTCCCAGCCGCGTACACCGGCACTATCATCGCCGTTATCGCGATCACAGTTGGCGGGCAAGAGTATAGTTCGAGTCTGGATATACCGGTTTCCGCAACACTCCAGGGATATGTGTCCCTCAGTGCTAGCGGTGTGCTTGACTTTGGGCAAATCATATCAGGAACCACGCCCCAGGCACTTAGTGCCATGGCAGGCAATGCTCCCGAGTTCGTGGCGAACGGGGTGAGGAACAACAGGAGCACCGTTACTTATTCGACCAATATGAGTTTGAACGATGGATACGGTCATACACTTACATTTACCCCGAGTGTCTACGGCTCAAGTTCGAACATTCAGACTGGCTCACAACCGATTGCTTCCGGATCGTCGCTTGACACTGGGGGCACGAACAACAGAAACTACTATTTCTGGTTGGGCGGATCGCTTGATCCGGTTCCCCAGGGTCAGACTCCCGGCAAGTATGCTGCGGCATTCGTATTGACGGTCAACTATTGATGTGGCATATATCGCATGGCGTCGTTCGAGTACCCCTATTCTTAAATCGAACAAATCTTTGAAGAATGATTATGTGTCTTGGATCTGTCGTTGAGCATAAAATTTTGGATTTACCAGGGATGAATGAATCATGAAAAAAGCAGTGCTCCTCATCTTCTTGCTCTTGACTGCATCAGCCATCAGAGCACAGGTAATCGTTGCTCCCACAATTTTGTTCATGAGCAGTACCTCGCCATTCGGAACTTTCATGGTCATGAACAAGTCTCTTGTCCCGCAGGAGATCGGAATCTCATTCCGGTTCGGATTTCCGGAATCCGATTCACTGGGTAACACTCGCATGCAGTATGATGACACACTCATGGCAAAGGAACACTCGTGCCAGCCATGGATCAGGGGCTTCCCACAGCAGTTTATTCTGAATCCCGACCAGGAGCAGATCGTCCGCCTCCTTGTCGTGCCTCCGCCTGGAATTCCTGACGGTGAATATTGGACCCGTATCGTGACGAGTTCGACCCCCCAGGCGAAGACAATCGATACTGTCAAGACGGGGATCACGGCAAGCATCACGTTCGTTCTTCAGCAAGTGACTACAGTGGTCTACAAGAAGGGAAGTTGCAACACCAGCGTTACGATGCCGGAGGTAACCGCCTCACCGGATTCCGCTTCCATGAATCTGATCGCGCAAGTGGACCGGGGAGGGAATTCACCTTTCTACGGGATGATGTCTGCGGTTGTGAAGGATCAGGCCGACACTGCAGTCTGGAAAGACGAGCAATTCATCGCAGTGTACAAGAATAATATGTTTGTCAAATTCAGCCTCCCTCTCCGGAACTTGCATAGCGGTACTTACACTGCGGATTTGACGATGAGTTCCCAGAGGAACGATATCCCGCCGGAAGATTTGCTGAAAGTACCCTCGGTCGAGAAATCGATAAGGTTCTCCGTGAAATAGGACTCACCCCCACCCATTCCCTCCCCCCTCTCTTGCCCATGCAAGAGAGGGGGAGGGTCAGGAAGGGGGGGGAGTTTGACACAAAGACTCTATAATAATACTATGCCTTCGGCATTAAGGAGGAACGAGTTGGTTCATGAAGAAGCTCGAAGGTCTATCTACTCTACGAGCCTTCTCTACGGTTTATCTACGATTCTATCGTCTACGACCCTATCGGGTCGACCTACGGTCTCGTAGAGAAGACCCGTGGGGAATCGAAGATTCGTAGAAAGATTCGTACCTACGGTATCGTAGATAGAACGACCTCTCTACGATCTACGTCCTCGTAGAGGTGACAAGAGCGTTGGCATCCTGATCGAGCAAAGTTATTCCGGAGTTATAACCTGCACAAGCACATCTACCGTTTCGCATTCCTGCTCGCTTTTCTGCTTCTCACGTGTACCACGGCATTTGCGGCTACCATCCCTGCCGGCCAGGCTCAGGAAGTCTACCTCTCTTTCAGCTACAGCGGTTTCTCCAATCAGATTGTCACCGCGCTGTATTACCAGGATTCGGTCTATATTCCCGTTTCAACTCTCTTCAGATTGCTGAAGGTCGACGAGCATGTCGATATGCAAGCGCGCACGATGAACGGCTTCTATATCGACCCCGGAACGAAATATCAAATCGACTTCAGGAAAGGCACGATAGAAGTTGGTTCGAAGAATTTCAAATTCGATACCTCAAGTGTGATCTTCGGCCAGTTGGATTTCTACGTTCTCCCTTCGTTTTTCAAAGATGCATTCGATCTGAATTTCAGAGTCGACTTCAGCTCTCTTTCGATTACTCTGAACACCACCCTCGAGCTTCCGATTGCCAGGGACTATGCGAGAAATATCCGGAGGAATTTTCAAGTGACATCTCCGAATGCCCGGCTCCTTCAAGCACCCCTTATGTTTCCAAGACAGAGAGCGCTGCTCAACGGCGGCATACTCGACTATTCACTTGGAGCTTTTCGAGGCCAGGGGCTCTCCTCCTATGATTATGGACTGACGGGTGGTGCAGAAGTACTCGGCGGCGACGCGCAAGGATCGATTCTCGGAGTTGCCTCGCAAGGTGGCGGGGGGATTACTTCGAGCAGTTTCAGTTGGACGTATGTTTTCGATTCAACAAGCTATATAACCTCAGCCGCGCTGGGAAACCTATACTCAGATGGACTGACACAGTTTGGGTTCAGAGGAGGGCAGATTTCAAACGAGCCGACAACTATCCGGACTCTGTTTGGTAAGTACTCGGTTGTCGCAAGAACGCATCCTGGGTGGGATGCTGAACTTTACTTGAACGGGACACTGGTGGGCTACAAGAAGGCAGACTCCAGCGGCACCGCTTACTTCGAAATTCCTCTCGTGTACGGAACATCATTTGTCCAACTCAGATATTACGGACCTAATGGACAATTCCGGGAAGAGGATAGGCGCATTCAGATCCCGTTCACGTTTAATCCTGCCGGTCAGGTCAACTACACCGTCAGTGCCGGCAAGTTGAACAATACTGACGAAAATTTCTTCTCAGCGAATGTCGTCGCAGGTCTGACAAACTGGATGACCGACAAGGTCGGCATGGATTACGTCGCGGATACGAGTTTTTCGCAGCCGCTTTTTTACAACTCCCTCTCGCTGAGGTTCAGTCCGGAGTATATGCTGAGCTTCGATGCGGCTCCGCTGGCGTATTATAGTTCGACATTCAACGCTCTGTACGCCTCGCAAACGGCCTTCGATCTGACTTACACGAAATATCAGAATAATCTGTTATACAATCCTTCCAACAAGACCCAAGAAGCACTCGCCGATTTGTATGTGCCGTTTACCGTTGGGAAAACAGCCTTGAATGTCCGACTGACGGGAGAATTGCAGGATATCGTTGGAGGCCAGCGCACCTACACCTATTCAGGTTTTCTCTCGTCGAATATTGCGCAGTTGAACGCGTCATTCGGCTACCAGAGTTCCGTTCTAAGCTACGGTGGTGGCCCTCCGTTGAGAAACTACAACATCACAGCATCGCTTCTTTACTCGCTCTCGTTCTACCAGGGGCCATTCGATTTTCTTAATGGCTCGTTGATTAATGTTACCGCAAGGTACGGTGAGCTGAAGAATTCGCTGGATGACATAGCCTTCCAAGTATCCAAGAATATTCAGCAGTATGTCAGAGTCGCGGTTTCGGCTGACAGGAATTTTGTCAGCAGGTCCACACAGCTCAGCCTTCAAATCATAGCAGATCTTCCCTTCACACGATCGACTACTAATGTGGGTTTCAACAACGGCAGCGGCACCTACTCAGAAAATGTCAGTGGTTCGATTGGATTCGACAGCAATTACGGAAGTCTCCAGTTTAATAATTTGGAATGGGTAGGCCACTCAGCGGCTTCCATGCGAATGTTCGTGGACGAAAATGGAAGCGGGAAATACGAAAAGGGGGATCCGATAATCAAGACGGGGACAATAACTCTGCGGCAGGCAGTTGCAAGCGAGACATCATCGAATGGAATAATCAGAGATTGGAATCTCCTTCCTTATACTCAGTACAGTGCTGACGTTGACGTGAACTCAATCCCCAATCCTCTCTGGATCCCAAAGATGACCTCTTTCTCATTCGTAACGGATCCGGAGACCTACAAGAGGATCGACATCCCGTTCTTTGTTGGCGGGGTTGTCGATGGAAAGGTGCTCAAAGTGGAAGATGGGAGTGAGACTCCGATACAGGGCCTCAGCCTGACAATAAAATCTCCGACATCGGGTTTCAATAAGACCTTTTCCGTTTTCAACGACGGAAGCTTCTATTATATGGGCGTTCCACCGGGTGAATATGAAGCCTACGTCGATTCATCCCAGCTTGCAATTCTGGACGTCTATTCCGATCCGCCGGTATTGAAGTTCACTGTTAAACCGACCAAGAATGGGGATTACGTTGAAGGATTGCGCATATTGTTGCGGAATAAGAAACCAGCATCGTCCGCTGAAGTAAGACTGCCGGTCACACGGACAGCTCAGCCTGTGCCACCAAAGGTAGTCGTACCATCGCCCGCAAAAGTTTCTCCTTCACATTCACCGGCTCCCGGGGAAGCTGTACCACCACGTGTAAAAATCCTGCCCGGTGAGTTGCCTGTCTCCACGGCAACTGAAAACGCAGAAACATATTCTATTCAATTGGGAGCTTTCGTGAAGGAAGCGAATGCGGTGAAGTTTGCAAAGCGAGCGTCGAAAGAGACACATCATCGCTTTGAGGTTCGCTTTAATAACCAGTCCGAACTGTACGTCGTCCGAAGCGACACGATATTTGGGGGACAGAAAGCCGCAGAAGAGGTGTGGGTCCTGTCGAACCGGCGCGGTTTTGCCGGTGCATTCCTGCTTCCCCTTTTCGATGGGCCTTCTCGATATCTGTTCTGGATTGAGTTGGCTCAATATAAGTCGATTTCGGCAGCGTCAGTTTTTTCACGTCGTCTGATGAAGGAAAGAAAATTGCCCAGTGTAGTTATCTATTCGCGGACCACCCGTCTGTTTGCCGTCGTAGCAGGTCCATTTAAGAAACGGATTGAGTGCGCCGACGCCCTCTTGAAATTGAGAGGGGACCGATACTTCGCACACGCCCGAATTCTTGTTTACGGACAAATCGATACACCGAGCGTGTTTACGGCACTCCTTGATTCGTTTGCGAGTCATGGCGCCGCCGCCGGGTATGCCAAACGGTTCGAGTCGAACACTGGACTGATCTCATTCGTGGATTTTGATCTGGCGACAGGCTGCTTCCGAATAGTGTCCCAGGCTTGCCGTACTCAGTCGGAGGCAAATGCGATACTGCAAAAAATTAAGTCTCATGGGGGCTATCCGCATGCGCGCGTGATTATACTTCGGTAAGCTCTCTTCGTCTCTGTTCTTGTCGGGGTTTGTCGTGATCGTCCCAGGGTCAGCTCATGTTGCCTGGTGAAACCAACTTTAGCTGTGTCAAGGATACAAGGAGACTTTCTTGCCATTCGGATTCCGTCTCACCGGCTGCTGGATCACATTTCACTTCCTACTTGACACATCGGCGTGTTTTTGTTATTATTGGTTTGTAATACAAAGTACTTTGAGAAAGGGCTTAAATATGAATCAGCAAGATGCTATCGAAGAGATTGCCCTGATCCGACGGGTGATGGACGAGAGCAGGCGATTCACTTCCGACAGTGGCAAGTACTACATCATGTGGGGGATTATCATCGCCGTCGCGATTTTTGCCCAGTATGCGGTCAATCTGACTCAGAATGAGTCTCTTTCCGTTTGGATATGGGCGGTCGCGATTGGATTGGGAGTGATTGTTTCCGTTTTCTTCGGGATGCGAGAAGGCTCGACTGGTGCATCATGGCCGGTCGGTGCAAAGCTTATCGCTCTTATCTGGGGAAGTTCTTTTGTCTCGATGATACTTATAGGAGTCATCGGACCACTAACGGGTGCACTGCGCTCGTGGGCCATCTGCCCGGCGATGGCGGCAATCATGGGCAGCGCCTACATAATCAGTTCGCTTGCCTACCGAATGAAGTGGGTTGCGATGGTGGGCACAGCATGGTGGCTCGGTTCCCTCGTCATGTTCTGGATCCATGGAATCGCCACGCTTCCGATTTATGGCGTGATGATGATCTTTTTTGAAATTGTTCCGGGACTTGTGTTCTACCGCGTTTCGAAGATAAGCTCCGAAGGAAATCCACAGGGTGCATGGGCCGGAGAAAATAATATCGTATGAAGTAGAAGCAGGGAGCCCAGTTTGACAAAACTATTTACTTACAATTCGCTCACGCGAATGGCGTTCTTGATGCTCACACCGGTCTTCTTCAGAGCACTCGGCTTCGCATTCATCTGGCACTCTATTTACTGGGGGGTAATTACTTGGGTCGCTATAATCTGGGGGTGCCTCATATTGATTTCGCCTCTGGTCGGAAAGGTCGGATGCGGCTGGGTCTGTTTCTTTGGTACATGGCAAGACCTGTCGAGTCAGCGATCAGTTCTCAAGACCTCATGGCACAAGCCGATAACCTGGACTCGAATTACGATAATCGTTGCTTTCTTTGCTACTTCTCTTATATTCTTCTTCATCCATGTACATTCCGGAATGATACGATGTATCCGATTCGATCCTGGTTTTCTGAACATGAATTTCGACGACCACTGTAAACACGTGTGGGTTTACGATTCTGCAGGCGCAATCCTCTTTGGCTTGCTGTTAGACAAGAGATGGTTTTGCCGGAACCTATGCTTCATGGGGGGGATCTGCGCCGCGGGTGCTAAATTCTCCAGGTTGATTCCCGTGGTTGACACAGCCAAATGTAATTATTGCGGCAAGTGCGACAGGGACTGCCTCTTGAAAATCCCGATAACTCGATACATGGCAAAGAACGACGGCATGGTTACGAACCCGGAGTGCATCGTTTGTGGTAAGTGCGTCGAAAGTTGTTATCGTAAAGCGATTTCAATAGAGTTCGTATGGAATAGAAAGGAATATCGGGTCAATCTTCTTCATGATGTTCCTTTGTCAAAACGGACCGGGTTTGGTGTTTCACCGGTTGCAGAGAAACGGCAAACAGCAGCCTGCTTGAAATGAACGACTTTGACTACCAGCAGATAGACGATACGCTCCACTCGCGGATAAGACTTGCCGTGGTTGCAGCGCTCGTTAGCGTCGAGCAGGCTGACTTCAATTTCCTGAAGGAGATGGTCAAGACCACCGACGGCAACCTGAGCACTCACATCAGGAAGCTGGAGGAGGCTGGCTACGTGTCATCAAAGAAGAAGTTTGTCCAGAAGAAGCCGAAGACAACTTACAAGATTACCGACAAGGGGCGCCGCTCACTGGAGGAATATGTAAGTACGCTCGAGAAATTTCTGAAGAAGTAAATGAAAACCGATTTTTCTTTTTACACGGTCGGGACATGAGTTCTGTTTTGAAAGGAGGAGCAACGGTGAAAATCAGACTCTTGGTAATCGTAGCTTTTGGCATGGTCGTTATCCCCATACTATTCGCATCCGTACCTGCGTTAGCAATGGATTCTCATATCGACTCGCTTGTCATTCAAGGAAGGGATCTTGTCGATTCCGGATATGTGCAATGGAATAAAGAAGAAATGCTGCACGGGTACAGTTTACTGGAACGGGCCGCCGCACTCGCCCGGAACAACAGGTACCCGCAATATTACCTTGCTTATGCGGGCTATCGCTTGATGACTTACGGGATGTCCATAAAAGAGGACAGCATTTATAAAGAGTTTGCAGATCCCGCTGAGAAGCTGGCGGAGAAACTTGTGAAGGACTACGCAAAGTTGGCAGAGCCGAAAGCGCTTCTCGCATCGATATATGGAGTGGAGATCGCTCACAACTGGACGAAAAGTGTGACGCTTGGTCCCGAAAGCGAGGACCTTGCCAGGGAAGCTCTGTCTATTGATTCCACGAATCCGAGAGCCTACATAGTTCTTGGCGCAGGTAAGTTGAATACACCTGGGATTTTTGGTGGGAGTGTTAGCAAGGCTGTCGAATATTTCAAGGAATCGGTTTCGCTATTCGAATCGGCCTGAAAGAAATCGCAAAATTCTCTCGAACCCTCGTGGGGGTACGTCGATGCGCTCACCTGGCTTGGCCTCGCATACGAAAAGGAGAGCCGTTTCCAGGATGCACTCGCGGCCTTCGAAAAGTCGCTCGAAGTCTGCCCGGATTACTCACGTGCGAAAAATATTTTGATACCGCACGTGGAAAAGAAGACGAACCGGAGCAAATGACTTTGGACCTATTGATCTGTCCCTGCTCAGCGTGGTAATCTGAACCTCCAAGACGGAGAGGTACTGCTTCAAACTTGTATCACTCTGGGGGGACGTAACGGCCTATTTCAAGAGTCCGCTTAGACTGGCTCCGATGTAATACGGCCAAATAATTATTGCCAGCACGCCTTTCCAGAATGCAAGCTTGAGGAATCCGATTGTGAACAGCCAGCCGACGAACCAGAGCATTCCCGCTGCTCCACTGGAATGTACGTTAATCTTCTCCATGCTAGAACGGCAGGTCGTCTTTTTCTTCCGAGACTGCTGGAGCCGGGCCCTGCGAAGGCTCCCCCTTCTCGCCTGTACCAGCATCTTGGCGTGAGCCCAACATCACTAAGTCGCTGACAACAATCTCCGTTACGTATCGCTTGTTGCCGTCCTTGCCTTCGTAATCCCGGTACTGCAGCCTTCCTTCGATATAGACTTTCCGTCCTTTTTTCAAGTATTCGGCTGCGATCTCAGCCAGCTTTCCCCACGCAACGATGTTGTGCCATGATGTGCGTTCCTGTGGGTTCCCTTCCTGGTCTTTCCACTGCTCACTCGTCGCGAGACTGAAGCTTGCCACCGCTGATCCACTCGGCGCATATCGCAGCTCAGGGTCTTTTCCGAGATTGCCTATCAAAATAACTTTGTTTACGCTCCGTGCCATCTTCACTCCTTTCACCCACCGACCTATAGCCGGAGGGTACGCATCGTTTTTTTATTCCAGAATTAAAATAACAGGGACTTGAAAATTAGTCAAACGGATGAGCGGGTCGGCTGACACTTTAAGCCGGTCTCTCCTCCGTTTGCATGGAACGTGGACGAGGCCTCCTGCTGCTAAGATACATTCTTTCTAAGCAAGCGAAACTCGACAATGCATTTCCACCGAGCGGACCTTCCGTCCACGTCCCGTCAGCTGACACGGTACTAAGCGGTCACGCCAAGTTCGGGTGCCACTTTTTTCAAAGCGTCGAAGATCTGCGGAAAGTGATCTGCAAAGATCATTACCCGTTGGTTGTCGAACTTGCCTTCCGAGTTCCTCTTGCTTTCAGTTAGAACCAGGTACTTTGCTCCGTTCTTAGCTTCCTTCACGTTGAGGAAGTAGGTACGCTGACCTGCGGAGATCTTGATCGATTCGGAATCGTCCTTCGCCATTTGATTCCTCCTGTTTGATTTGAGTTTACATCTCTGCTTGGGATATAATCGGTGGGAGAGACTTCGATCCCTCCATCCCGAAGCACGACCGGAACCGGTGTTCCACTGTCAAAGTAACCGGAGGATCCTATAAAGTCAAATGGAGCAACTGAATTTTTTTCGCTTGACAATCAAACCGAATGTTTGTAACATTAAACCGGTTCAACTAAGCTTGAACTGAGTTCACGCAGACTTGGATTTTGAGTGTTGCGCTGCCGCCCGAAAATGTCTTTTGCTCTGCTAACGACCTAACCTACAAAGAACGTGATGCAATTGAGGACCAATACGAAAAATCAGTTTCCCCTCAAGTCCTGCGAACGGACATCCACGATTAAGAACAACTCCTTTCTCCACATCTTCCACAAAATCTCAGGCGACGACCATAGTCGGCTCGATTTGGCGAGGCATTAGAATGCGCAGCGAGAAAACGGCGGAGAAATTACCGCCGAACGTCGAACAGGAAAAAGAGAAGCTGCCCGCTTACAAAAATCCAAAGCTCGACATAAACTCCAGAGTTAAGGATCTGTTGAGCAAAATGACCGTCGGGGAGAAGGTGGCACAGATGCTCTGTATCTGGGGACAGAAAAAAAAGATGATGCTCGACGACGATGGGAAGCTCAGCCACGAAAAGCTTCGGGATAACTTGAAGAACGGGATCGGGCAGATCGGAAGACTGAGCGACACGGGAGGCGGATTGACCGCGGCCGAGACCGCGATGCTTGCTAACGAATTGCAGAAATACTTCGTTGAGGAAACGAGACTCGGTATCCCCGTAATATTTCATGAAGAGTGCCTGCACGGATTTGTCGGGAAGGATGCGACAAGTTATCCTGAGCCGATCGGACTTGCATCGACGTTCGATCCGGAGCTCATTGAAAAAATATTCACCTCTGTTGCAGAGGATGCGCGAAGCAGGGGTGTGCACCAGGCGTTGTCACCGGTGGTCGATGTTGCACGTGAGCCGCGCTGGGGAAGAGTCGAGGAGACTTTCGGCGAGGACCCCTATCTTATCGCGCAGATGGGAATCGCTGCGGTGAAAGGACTGCAGGGCAGCGGTGAATTTGCAGACAAGAAACATATCATGGCTACCCTTAAGCATTTTGCTGCGCACGGTCAGCCTGAGTCCGGTTCCAACTGCGGCCCGGTTAATGTTTCGGAACGAGTTCTACGCGATGTTTTTCTATATCCGTTTAGAGAAGTCCTGACAAAAGCTAAAGCCCGTAGCGTCATGGCCTCGTATAATGAGATTGACGGTGTGCCATCTCATGCGAACCAGTGGCTGCTGGGAAATGTGCTTCGCAAGGAATGGGGATTTCAGGGGACGGTGGTGTCTGATTACTACGCCGTCACCGAATTGGACCGAAAGGAGGACACACATAGCCATGGCGTGGCGGCTGACAAGGAAGAGGCTGCTTCCCTTGCGGCAAAAGCGGGCGTGAACATAGAACTCCCTGATCCCGATTGTTACCCGGAGTTAACCGGGCTTGTTCAAAAGGGTACTCTCGAAGAAGAAGTGGTGGATGCTTTAGTTGAGCCGCTGCTCAAACAAAAATTCGAGCTCGGGTTATTCGATGATCCCTTCGTAAATGTTGCGGAGGTTCGGAACGAGGAGAGACTGGAGAAAGAAAGGGGGCTTGCGCTTCGTGCGGCGCATGAGACCGTGACTCTTCTTAAAAATGCACGACGCTTGCTACCTTTGCAGTTGGCCAACGGGAAAACGATTGCAGTGATCGGACCCAATGCCGACAGAAAATTGCTTGGAGGCTACAGCGGACAGCCGAAGTATTACACCACTGTTTTACAGGGCATAACAGACAAGGTGGGTGGTAGATTAAATGTCCTCTACAGCGAGGGCTGCAAAATCACAATAGGAGGTGACTGGAATCAGGATGGCGTAGTTCCCTTCGACCCGCAGGAGGATCGCCAGTCAATCTCGGCGGCGGCTGAGGTAGCAAAAAAAGCAGACGTCGTCATCGTAGTAGTTGGTGACAACGAGCAGACTTCGCGTGAGGCATGGAGCAAGACACACCTCGGAGACAGGGCGAATCTGAATCTCTTCGGCATGCAGGACGAGCTTATCAGAGCGAATACCGCACACGGAAGCACT
>JAKASW010000076.1 GCA_021818875.1 Bacteroidota bacterium | reverse complement strand
TCTATGACTCCCAAAGTTACCTGGTACCGAACAGTAGAGCACACGCGATTGCTCGTTAGGAAACCACTATGAAAAGGGAAAGGATCTGGAGTGTCAGACCATCGCTGAACTCTAGACGGGAAGGTGGATGACTTGCGGGAACTGTTGCAGCAAAAGGCGAAGCGAAAGACGCAATTCCATACGTTGTTTTCCACATTATTGTTCAACTTTTCCACATGCTACTGGTGCCAGTCAATTTTGGAGCCGTTTCGACTTAAAGAGAGAGCCGATTTCGAAATAGTAAGGATGCCGCCATATTGGCATAACCACTTGATCCGGCGGATGTTACGCCAACAGAATCCACCCTGCATCCACTTGTTTTTCCACCTCCCCTGTATTAATATTCCGAGCAGGTTTTGGGAACAGTCTAGTGTGAATAACTTGTGGAAAACCTCTTGTCGTAGAAAGAAATTGGACGTGGCTTGGCTATTACGAAGAATTTTGTTTTCCACATTGATGTTAACCAATTGTTACTGTTACGCATAACCTATTGTAAATTAGTAGCTTGGTGGCAGTCAGGTTGTGTGGATAAATCTGTCGAAAGCGTGGAAAACACTCTAACTCGAACAGGGAGTTGCTAAATGGAAACAACTGTTGATGTCAGGGGGGTCTGGC
This sequence comes from Bacteroidota bacterium, assembly GCA_021818875.1. Classification (GTDB taxonomy): domain Bacteria; phylum Bacteroidota; class Ignavibacteria; order Kryptoniales; family JAKASW01; genus JAKASW01. The sequence continues at coordinate 15,073 of JAKASW010000076.1, read as the reverse complement.
AGGAATGCATGAAGATTATCCAGGGAAGGGTAAATCACTTGAACTACAAAATGTGGTTCGAGCCCGTCACGCCAGTTAATTTTGGTAATAACAGTCTGGTATTGAAGGTACCGAGCCTTTTTTTCCACGATTGGTTGGAGGAACATTACGGATCTGTGGTCAATGAGACTGTGAAGACTGTACTCGGCGACGAAGCTCACGTGGAGTACAAGATATCCGACGACGACGGTGCGGAATCCGGACCGTCTTTTTTCCGCCCACCTCAATTCAGCGACCGCCGGATCCACCCCGGTTGGTCTGCCAATATGAAGGTTGCCCCAATGTCGCCGTTCGAGGGTAGCCTTAACGCTCGCTATACGTTCGACAATTTCATAAAGGGTGACAGCAACCAGTTCGCACGAGCAGCGGCGTATGCAGTGGCCAACAACCCTGCCGGAACTTCCTTCAATCCACTTGTGGTCTACGGCGGCGTCGGTCTCGGAAAGACACATCTCATTCAAGCCATTGGGAACTTCGCACGGCAATCCGGCAAGGCAGAAAGAGTACTCTATGTGTCGAGCGAAAGGTTCACGGTCGATTTTGTCGATGCGATCCAAAAGGACAAGGCGACGGAATTTTCAAATTTCTACCGCAGCATGGATATCCTCATCGTTGACGACATCCAGTTTTTTGCAGGAAAGGAAAAGACACAAGACAATTTCTTCCATACTTTCAATGCGCTGCACCAGTCCGGGAAGCAAATTATACTCTCGTCGGATCGTCCTCCTAAAGAACTCAAAGGTGTCGATGACAGGTTGATCAGCAGATTTACCTGGGGACTTACCGTGGATGTTCAGCCCCCTGACCTGGAAACCCGTATCGCAATTCTGAGGAAGAAGAGTGAGGATGATGGAATTCAGGTTCCCGATGACGTCATCGAATATGTTGCTGCAAATGTCACCTCGAACATCCGGGAGCTTGAAGGGAGTCTCATCAGCATCCTCGCAAAGGCAAGCCTCGGCAACCGCGAGATAACGGTGGACCTTGCAAAAGAAGTCGTCAGAAGTCTGGCTGTGAGCAGGAGAATGGCAATCACCGTCGAGGATATACAAAAAATTGTCGCCGATATTTTCGATGTTACTGAAGAGCAGCTCCGGGGCAAGACTAGAAAGCAAGAAGTGGTAATTGCAAGGCAGACTGCAATGTACCTCACCAAAGAACTCACCCGACTCCCACTGAAGACGATCGGAAGCCAGTTTGGTGGTCGAGATCACTCCACCGTTATTTATGCTTGCCAGATCGTAGTCAACCAGATTTCAGGTGACGACAAATTCAGAGAGAAATACGAACGCATCAAGAAGAAAATTGAAATGATCGGGATGTGAAGAACTTGTTAAGAGTGATGTGGAGAAAACTTGGTTTGCTGTGAATTACAGCCCCGATTTCAACCGCGGATGTGTTTGAAGCGTGAAGGTGTTGACATCACGCAACTTGTCAACACCGGCAAATCGGGTCATGTTCATTTTTTTCTAACTTGAATTCCCGGAAGAGTCTTGTTTTGTTGGAGTTAATAATCACACAGATTCTTTTCAACATTTCAACACCCTTTAATCTTCTTATTATCTTTTAAATATATATAAAAATATTAATTATTATTGGCAGATTTCCACATTGGTTGGTCAAGTTGGACCACTCTCATAAATTGAATATTACACGCCAAAGAGGTAATTTTCTTACAGAATCCACGAAAATTCAGGCACAAATACTCTGCAAAGGATGGAGGCGGTAATGAAGTTTAAGGTAAATAGCAGGGACCTTCGTGAGGCACTTAACCGAGTAATAGGTGTTGTGCCTGTCAGAACAACGATTCCAGCTATCGAAAACGTGTTGCTGGAGTGCGACAAAAAGAAGCTTAAGATTTCCGCCACTGATCTTGAAATTGCGGTTTCGACCGTTGCTGAGATTTTTGATGAGACGGAAGGCAAGATTACGGTTAATGCCAGAGAATTTTTCGAGATTGTCAGGAACCTGAACGATACTGATATCGAAATAGCCGTCGATGATAATCTGAAATTGTCACTGAAAACAAAATCCGGATCTTACAGATTTTCTTGTACGTCACCAGAAGAATATCCTTCGCTTCCGACGCTCAGCGAAAACGTCGAGACTTCAATTATTCCGACCGATGATCTTCGTGGGGTGATTGAAAGGACGATATTTGCAGTCTCGAAGGATGAACACAGACGATCCATGAATGGAATCTTATTTCAGTTTTCAGGAAAGAGTGCCCGCATATATTCTACAGACGGTCACAGACTCGTCAGGATCGAAGACAAAGAGATAGTAGAAAAGCCTTTAAAGAAAGAAGCGAATATCCAGGAAAAAGCGCTGGCGCTTGTCGCAAAGACATTCAAGGGTTCCAACGTCGAGATAACAATCGGCGAAGATCACATCAGGCTCAGGAACAACGAAACGGAGTTGATATCGAGGCTGATAAAAGAGCCGCACCCGGATTATGAAACGGTGATTCCGAGCGACATAGACAACAACAAGCTGATGACCGTAGACAGGACGGAGTTGTTGGAAAAAGTCAGACGCGTTGCGATCCTCTCAGATTCAGTTAATCACCTGGTCAAGTTTACAATGGAGAGTGATACGTTGACAATCTCGGCTGAAGATGCCGACCGTGGACAGATGGGAGAAGAAAAGATTCAAGTTCAATGGAACGGGGGTGAGCCGATGAGCATCGGGTTCAATTCTACTTACATAACGGAGGCGATGGGAAGTATGGACGTATCGAAAGTAAGATTTGCCCTCTCATCGCCGACACGGGCAGCTACCATCAGACCCATGATTGAAAATGGAGAATCGGGAAAGACAAAACAGGACGTGTTGATGCTCGTGATGCCTTTGAGATTGTCGTAAATCACCTTCGCGGAAGTGATTTGTGAAGGTAAAGAGATTGCATCTTACAAATTTTAGGAACCACGAGGACTCTTCAATCGAGTTTGCGGACGGAGTTAATTTCATAACGGGACCTAATGCCCAGGGGAAAACGAGTATATTGGAGGGTCTTTCATACGTATGTTTGACGAAGAGCTTCCTTCAACAGCCGGAAAAGTCGGTGGTCAGGTTTGAGGCCGACACGTTGTGCGTAGATGCAAGCGTCGAAAAAGATCGTGGTACACCCCATGAGGTCAAGATCACATATGAAAGGAAATCCGGGAAGAAATACATACTTGACGGTAATGAAGTTAGAAGAGCTGCCGACGTTGTGGGAATGTTTCCCGTTGTCATATTGCATCCCGGCAATTTAACATTGACCGGAGGCGGACCGTCCGACCGAAGAAAGTTTCTCGACATGATACTTTCCCAGGTATCGAAGTCATATTTGGAGGAATCGATCGAATACGCCCGTGCTCTCAAACAGAGGAACAGAGTACTCTTAGACGGGAGGCTCACGGGCAGACTTGATTTGGGTATCCTGGATGCGTGGACGGATGCACTTGTCGCGCATGGTGCGCAGATTGTTGAGAGACGCAGCTCTTTCGTCAAGGAATTTCGTGAGGTTTTCGTTTCGGCATATGACTGGCTCGTTAAGTACTACGAAACCCCCGATATGATCTACATGCCTTCTTTCACGACCGGACCCGACATAGAAGATACCTTCTTTGCGGAGCTTCAGAGAGTCAGCATGGTGGAACGATCTCGCGGAGCGACCATAGTTGGCCCACACCGTGATGATCTTGAGTTTACTCTGAACGGAGTTCCGGTGAGGGATTTTGCATCCCAGGGACAGAACAAAACCGTGTTGGTTGCTTTGAAGATGGCGGAGTTCCAATGCATAAAGACAAAGCTTGCGGAAACACCTGTGGTCCTGTTGGATGATGTGATGTCTGAGCTGGATTCTTTCAGGTCGGCAAGTACACTTCGGTCAATCGCCGGTCTCGGACAAACATTCATTACGGCAACAGATATCCTAAATGCCTACGCAGGTTCCCTGAATGACGACCGGCAAAACAGTCTACCGGATGCAAAGGTCCACTTCGTAAAAGGCGGAAACGTTTTGTACGAGAATGTCTGAACCGCGAAGCCTTGCCGACATAATAAAGGAATTCACACAGGACGAGAACGTATCATCCAGACTAAGAGCGTACCAGGTTGTCGGAGACTGGGAAAAGATAGTGGGAACGTTGATTGCAAGAAACACCGAGATATCGCGGATCGAGAACGGGATACTCTTTGTGAAAACTTCGAACAGCACGTGGCGCAACGAATTGGTGTTCATGAAGCAAGCGATCATGAGGAAGATAAGGGATAATTACCCGGACTCAGGCATCGACGACATTTTCTTCATTTAACAGAGGTATTGATGGCGAAGCAAAAAGCGGCAGTTCAATCAAAGCATAAAAAGCAGGCTGAGAACGATAAGGTGGTTCAGAAGAAAGATGATGTGAAAAAAATGAAGAAGGAAACCGCGATGGTTGCCGAGGAGGCAGGAAAAATCAAGTCGGGTAACGGGAAAAGTTACACCGCAGAAAGCATTACCATATTAAAAGGACTTGAGGCGGTGAGGAAGCGACCGGCGATGTATATCGGAGACGTCGGTCAGCGCGGACTGCACCACCTTGTGTATGAGATCGTCGACAACTCGATAGATGAAGCCCTTGCCGGTTACTGCAAGAATATACTTGTTACTATCAATAAGGATGGAAGCGTAACGGTGGAGGATGATGGACGCGGCATACCTACCGACATGCACCCCACAGAGAAGAAATCTGCACTTGAAGTAGTAATGACGATGCTTCACGCAGGAGGCAAATTCGACAAGTCCACATACAAAGTTTCAGGCGGACTCCACGGTGTCGGTGCTGCCGTTGTCAATGCGCTTTCGGAGTGGGCCGAAGTGTACATTTACCGTGATGGGAAAACTTTCTACCAGAAGTACAAACGGGGAGAACCCGTTGACGTGGTGAAGAATATCGGGAAGGATGCAAAGAAGACCGGTACCACGACGAACTTTATGCCCGACCATGAAATATTCAAGAACCGCAATTTCAAATTCGAAACCCTTGCAGAAAGGATGCGGGAGCTTGCATTCCTGAATCCGGAGATAACGATAAAGCTGACCGACAAGAGAGACGGAAACGAGGAGGTGTTCCACTATAAAGGCGGAATAGTCGAATTTGTCCGATACATCGACGGTACAAGGAAGACCGTCGCTAAGGAGCCTATCTTCATAACCGGCGACCGCGAAGGCGTCGCCGTGGAAGTCGCATTCGAATATTGCGATGACTATCGCGAAAATTTGTTTTCCTACGTGAACGATATCAATACAGTCGAAGGTGGTACACACGTCAGCGGATTCAGGAGCGCCCTGACAAGGACGCTGAAATCATACGCCGACAAAAACAACCTCTACAAGTCGGATAAGATTAACCTGACGGGCGACGATTTTCGGGAAGGGCTAACTGTGGTCATAAGCACCAAGGTTCCGGAACCACAGTTTGAAGGACAGACAAAGACTAAGCTCGGTAATGGTGAAGTAGAAAGCATCGTTCAGACGATCGTCAATGATAGACTCGGCCAGTATCTTGAGGAAAATCCAGGGATTGCAAAGAAGGTTATTGAAAAGGCGGTCAACTCGGCTGAAGCTCGCGAGGCCGCCCGCAAGGCGAGAGAAATTGTAAGACGCAAGAATGCGTTGGAATCATCCAACCTTCCTGGAAAACTTGCCGATTGTTCGATCAACGATCCGGAGCACTGTGAAATATTCATCGTCGAAGGAGACTCTGCGGGTGGTTCTGCAAAGCAAGGAAGAGACAGACAGTTTCAAGCGATACTTCCATTGAAGGGAAAAATATTGAACGTCGAAAAAGCGAGGATAAATAAGATTCTAGAGAACGACGAGATCAAGGCTATTGTGCAGGCCATCGGGGCCGGCCTCGGCGATGGCGAGGAGTTCAATGCATCCAAGGCGAGATATGGGAAAGTGATATTGATGGCCGATGCCGATGTCGACGGCAGCCACATAAGGACACTTCTACTCACATTCTTCTTCAGATACATGAAAGAACTTGTTGAGCTCGGCATGGTTTATATCGCGCAGCCGCCGCTTTTCAAGGTTAAGAAGGGAAAGAGCGAACAATATGCTTACAGTGACGAAGAGAGAGAGGATCTTGTCAAAGAATTGAAAAAGAATGGTGATGGCGAGATCGTAGTTTCAAGATTTAAAGGTTTGGGTGAGATGAACCCGGAACAACTCTGGGAGACGACAATGGATCCGGCAAAGCGGACTCTCCTCCAGGTGAGCATAGAGAATGCTGCCGAGGCAGACAGAACATTTTCAATTTTGATGGGAGAAGAAGTCGATCCAAGAAAAGAGTTTATCGAGAAGAATGCAAAGTATGTCAGAAATTTGGATGTATAAGGTAATTACATGTCATTAAATGAAAAGTTAGTCCCGGTCGATATTGAAGACGAGATAAAAGGCTCGTACATAGATTACGCGATGTCCGTCATCGTGGCACGCGCCCTCCCGGATGTACGCGATGGCCTCAAGCCCGTTCACAGAAGAGTACTCTACGGAATGTCCGAGCTTGGCCTGGATTACAACAAGCCCTACAAGAAAAGTGCAAGAATCGTTGGAGAGGTGCTCGGCAAGTACCACCCACACGGTGACAGCGCAGTATACGACACGCTGGTCAGGATGGCCCAGGATTTCTCGATGCGATACCCTCTTGTCGACGGCCAGGGAAACTTCGGATCGATCGACGGAGACTCGCCTGCAGCCATGCGTTACACCGAAGCGAGGCTTTCCAGGCTTGCGGGGGAGATGCTCCGCGACCTCGAGAAAAACACTGTCAACTTTGCGCCGAATTTCGACGAATCTTTGAAGGAACCGCTTGTACTTCCCTCTCTGGTTCCAAATCTCCTTGTGAACGGTGCCAGCGGGATAGCCGTTGGCATGGCGACTAATATTCCTCCGCACAACCTCAGTGACACTATCGACGCTCTTGCGAACCTGATAAGAAATCCAGACATGCCTCTCGACAAGCTCATCAAGATCATAAAGGCTCCGGATTTCCCGACGGGGGGAATAATCTTCGGCTACGAAGGCGTCAAAGAGGCTTATACGACCGGCAGAGGCAGAATAGTCCTCCGTGCAAAGGCTAACATCGAGACTTTGAAAAACGGAAGAACCAATATCATCGTCACCGAAGTGCCCTACCAGGTGAACAAGGCTAACCTGATCGAGAAGATCGCGGAGCTGGTTCGAGAGAAGAAGCTGGAGGACATATCAGATATAAGAGATGAATCGGACCGCGACGGCATCCGAGTCGTCATCGAGCTGAGGCGGGACGCCGAGCCGCAGGTTGTACTCAATAACCTGTACAAGCACACACAGATGCAGACCACGTTCGGCGTGATTATGCTGGCTTTGGTGGATGGCATTCCGAAAGTTCTCAACCTCAAAGAGGTGATGGAGCACTTCGTCGACCACCGGCACGAAGTGGTTGTCCGCAGGACGAAGTTCGATCTCGATGCAGCTGAGAAGCGTGCACACATCCTCGAGGGCTACAAGATTGCTCTCGACAACATTGACGAAGTGGTACAGCTCATCAAGAAGTCGAAAGATCCGGAGAGCGCGAAGACCGCTTTGATGAAGCGATTCAAGTTGAGCGAAATCCAGGCAAAGGCTATTCTCGCATTGACATTGCAGAGACTCACCGGACTTGAGCGGAAGAAGATCGAGGATGAGTACCGTGAGATAATTAAGCTGATAGAAAAACTCCGTGCAATTCTTGCGAGCAAGACAATGAGAATGGACATCATCCGCGACGAGCTCCTCGAACTCAAGAAGACTTACGGAGACGAACGGCGCACCGAGATAGTGGAACAGGCATCCGAGTTCAGCATCGAGGACATGATTGCCGAAGAGGATGTTGTCATCACAATCACGCACAATGGGTTCATCAAACGCTACCCTGTAAGCGGTTACCGACGTCAAATCCGCGGCGGAAAGGGTATCACGGCACAGTCGACACGTGAGGATGATTTCCTGGAGCACATGTTCGTGGCTTCGACCCACCAGTACATTCTATTCTTCACCGACAAGGGCAGAGCGTACTGGCTGAAAGTCCATGAGGTGCCGGAAGGCGGAAGAGCATCTCGTGGAAGGTCGATTGTCAACCTCATCGGAAAGATGCCCGACGAAGAGATAACAGCGTTTCTCCCTGTTAAAGACTTCAGCGAAGAGTTCAACGTGACCATGGTGACAAAACGCGGCTATGTCAAGAAAGTTGCCCTAAACGAGTTCTCTAATCCCCGAAAGGTCGGAATCATTGCAATCGGGCTCGACCGCGGAGACCGCTTGATAGATGCGTGGCTGACTGACGGAAAACAGGACATTATCATCGGAAGCAAGAACGGTCTTGCGTTGAGATTCAACGAAAAGGATGTCCGCCCGATGGGACGGAACGCGCGCGGCGTGAAAGGAATGAACCTTTCGAAAGGTGACGACGTAATCGGAATGATAACAGTCGGCCGACCTGGCGCCAGTGTGCTTGTCGTTACGGATAAGGGCTTCGGCAAACGTAGCGAAGTGAGTGAGTATACGCTTCGTCGTCGAGGAGGCAAAGGCCTTATCACGGTTAAGACCGGCGACAAGAACGGGAGACTTCTCGCAATAAAAGAAGTGATTGACAACGACGACATAATGATCGTGACGACGAAGGGGTTTCTCATCCGCCAGCATGTGAAGGACATCCGGACCGCCGGGAGGAACACGCAGGGCGTGCGGCTTATCCGCCTTCAGGGCAGCGACGCGATCGCCGCGGTCGCCCGTGTACTTGCCGAAGAGGACGGCGAGGAAAATGGTAATGGTACTGATCCAGAGGGGACCGACCAGGGAAACCTCTTTCAGGAGTAAAGCGTTTACGCCGTACCATGATTGACTTTTTTGCCGTGTCCTCATAGATTTCTCGCGACGATAGTTCCCCGGAATAATGAACGGATGGGGGAACGATTTGACGGACTGAGGAGGAGGAGTACACAATGAAGTCAAATGCAGTTTTCCTTTTGGCTGTGTTTTTCATGGTAACTCTGGCTGCAAGGGAGGCGGTCGGGCAGTGGACTGAAACCAGCTTCTCGGATAGCATTGGGATTCACGCGCTGCTGACCAACGGAGAAAGGATCTTCCTTGGATGCGGTGGGCCGCTGCCGGTTCCTGCTGCACCAGGCCCGACAGGGAGACTCGTTTTTCGCACTGCTCCGCAGGAGATTGAACAGGAATTCGGCGCCGGGGCTTACGTGTCAACAGACAGCGGCGCGACGTGGAGTTCCTCCGGACTTGAAGATACGACCGTCCTGGCATTTGCCGCGATCGGGAATGAACTGATCGCGTCGACGCTTTCAGCGGGGGTCTTTCGATCTACCAATAACGGCGTCAGTTGGATTCCGGCGGACAGCGGTCTGGGGTCTGCGCTCGTGTTGTCGCTGGCTGCCGGCCCAAGCAGGGTCGGTGGGATGAACATATATGCTGGTACATTCGGCGAAGGGTTCTACATTTCTTCCGACTCGGGTTCAACATGGACTCAGGTGAGCAATCTGCTGGACAGCAGCAGCAGCATAGTCACTTTCCTCGCAGCAAGTGGTCCAACACTTTTCGCGAGCACCTGGAGAGGAAGCCTACCTGTCTACGATGCAAAGAACGGGCTCTACAAGTCAACGGATTACGGGATAACATGGAATGTTGCCGATACATTGTTCGGAAATCTCTCGCACATCCAGTGCATCTTTGCAGGCGCAAATGAAGTCCTTGCCGGTATGTCGTCGGGATTATATATGTCTCAGGATAACGGAAACACATGGACCGACGTCGATTCTACAAATGCTTTCATTTCGATAGTCAGCACGGGAGGTTACCTGTTAGCCGGTACCGACCACGGGGTATATTTTTCTTCGGATAACGGTGCTGTGTGGAGTCCCGCAGATTCCGGGCTCGGAGACACAACGACTATGGGAATGCTCGGGGCAACTTCCACAGAAGTGGCCGCAGTTGGAGGTGCATATTACCGAGGACTACCGAATCCCTTTGCTGGAGTGAATGCCGGGGTTTGGCTGAGGCCGGCGTCGCAGCTTACGGCCGTTGAAGAAAACCCACGAGTATTTCCGTCGAGGCTTTCGCTTTCTCAAAATTATCCTAATCCCTTTAACCCGAGCACAACGATTAATTATCAGTTGCCGGTGACAGGCGCGGTAGACCTTGTTGTCTATGATATTCTTGGCAGAAAAGTTGCGACCCTTGTGAGTGGCCGGCAGGCTGCGGGAGAACATTCGGTGACGTTTGATGCCGCGGGGTTTCCGAGTGGGGTGTACCTTTATACCATCCACGCGGAAGGATACTCCGAGGTCAGGAAAATGGTCTTGGTGAAATAGCTGACCATACTCGTGGTGCAATTCACTGCGAGCACACTCTTTCGTAAGAGGTGTGCCATGGTCCGAAGAGCGCCAATGCGCCGATAGCGGCCAAAGATTAATCGAGGTCCGTCAGTGATGCGGGGATAACGCGACGTCACCTAATACGTGGTTCCGACCATAGATATCAAAAGAATGCACCTGCAGTCAAATTCGGTATAGCAATGCCGTTTGTGGTCTTATGCCGTACCTGGAAAAGCCTATCGTGGTACAGTTTTGAACTGGAAAGCATACTCCGATCCAGGATGAGGAGAATGCTCTTCTGTTGCATGAAATGGAGTTCGGCAAAACTGCAACAGAAATCGAGATTCCAGAAGAACTTGATATTGAAGGACCTTCTTTGCTATACTTGCGTTATGGCGTTGCATGGAGTTGGCCAGCCCGGACCTGTCAGGGAAGATGAAAGTCTCGCCTGACATGAGATCACTCCTGATAAAACGCTTGGATCCCTTACGGATGAATTTATCCGAGGAATCCAAAATGAGCATGTAAGCTGTTTGAAATGAGAAGAGATATACTACTTAGACAAGGTACTACTATGACTATAGCACAACAATTCGCAGCAGAACTTCGTGAGCAAGCAGAAAGCACGAGGAAGGTTCTTCAGAGAATCCCGACGGGCAAGTTGTCCTGGAAGCCGCACGAGAAGTCGACCGCAATCGGAAGACTGGGAATGCACATTGCTGAACAGCCGGGTACAATCATCAGGACTCTCACAACCGAAGGGATCGATTTTGCGGCAATGCCGTTCAAGCCGGTATTTCCAAACACGGCCGCAGAGATCATCGACACTTTCGAGAAAACATTGAAAGATGCTTCAGAAGCACTGGAGAAATATCCTGACGACAAATTGTCGGTAATGTGGGTTGCGAGAAGAGGGGAGCAAATTGCTTATCAAATGCCGAGAAGCGCGGTCGTTCGCCGGACACTGAACCACATTATCCACCACCGCGGGCAACTTACGGTTTACCTGCGTCTTCTCGATGTGCCGGTCCCTCCGACGTTCGGACCGACGGCAGACGAAAGGTAAGGCCGGGAGGATGGTCTCCTTCTGCCTTGAACAAGCTCAGACGACGGAAACCATCAACCACGCTAGCACGCGCCTCTTTCGACGACCACCTCGCAGGATGATGCCGGCATAACTTCCACGCTCCCCGCCTTTGCGAACGGCTCCATGAACTTTCGGACCTGCTGTTCATTCGCTCCCTCAAGTATCAAATAGAGAGTGTGTTTGCCGTTGATTACACCCTCAGCCTTGATCTTCAATCCATAGCTATGAGCATTTTTCTCGGAGAGATGCGTCAAAAGCATTCCTCCCATCTCCTTGCTCTTTGCCGGACAGGTTTCCTCCGAATGCTTGTGTTGAACGACGAATAGTGCCATCTATTTACTTGCCTTCCTCATTTCTTTGACTACTTATTCAATACAACAAATTGGCTTTAAAATCGTTCGCAATCTCGTCGACGCCTTATCCATTTTGTCAAATGAAGATCTTCACTCTTTTCCATAGTTCATAGAAGGGAATCTTCAGGCCGCTGCAAACAGACATCGGCAGGTTTGTTTCATACGGCATCGCGTACCGATCCTTTATCACATCTGCCGCCTTCACTGAATCGAAAACATTCATAAGGTCTTTTTTGTCGACGCCGATTGTGATTACCGTTGTGAACGTTGAATCTCCTCTTCCCCAGAACCAGTAGTTGTTGTGGCCGCAAATTACAGGAGGAAGCGGATACTTGTTCCTGAAAAAGTCGATCGCTCCAGCCTCTCCATAGTTTCTTGGGAACACTGCAGTCGTTAGTTGTTCCGATCTCGGAAGTGAGACATAGACCTTCGAAACGGTTTGGGCCATGTTTTGCCACCCAAACATATCCGCATAAAATTGTGGTAGGGCAGAAAGCCTGTGATCTTCGCCCAGAGACGGTTTGATTCCCAATGCTGTAGAGTAACTGATAAAAGTCTGCACCGGAAGAACCGGAAGCGCAAACGGCAAAGCGATAAGCCCGTTCAAAGTTATGAGTCCCGGCAGCAAAAACTTGATCCAGCGAAAACCTCTGTGCGCGATGATCTTTTCGAACATGACGCCTCCGGCAATGCACAGGATAGGAAATGCGGGCGCGAGGAATTCGGGTTTGGAGTGCCAGTTTGCAATGAGCACCAACAACGAAACGAGAAAAAGGTACCCCAGCAACCTGAACTTCTTTCCTTCTTTGTCGATGAAGAAAAACCAGATTCCAGCCAGCCAGACCGGCAGAGCAAAATAGTTAAGCATCTGAGTCGATCCGGCGAGAAACGTTCCTGGATTTTGAGATGCGTATTTGATGACCGAGGCATTGTGCATGAATTCAAGGGTGGCAAAACCATGTGTGATGTTCCAGATGATATACGGACTAAATAGAACGAATGCGATCAAAGCGGAGATATATGGCCAAATTGTTTTCAGAAACTTTCTCTGCGGAGTGAGCAAAAGACCGATCAGCAAGCTGGATCCGAACCATAACATGTCAATCTTGTTCAAGAGAGCCAATCCTAGAACTACGCCGAGCCAGATCCATAGACCGCCGCTCTTAGTGCCCGATGAATCCCTTTCGATTATCAGCATGAGGATGTACGCGCCAAGCGACCAGAACACCCAGTCGAAGCTGTTCATCGAAAAAATTGAATTGACCCCGAGAAAGTACGGCGCCGCTACGACCGACAAGCAGGCAAGACCCACGGCGAAATTACCGCTATTCATCTTGCGTGTCATGATCCCGACAAGATAAATCGATACGCCGGACATCAAAGCAGGGAGGAGTCTTATCGCAAATATTGAGTCGCCCAAGACTCTTGTGGCCAGGAAAAGTATGAAGATCGAGAGCGGCGGCTGGTCGACATAGCCCGCAGCAAGATGGCGACTGCATGCGATGTAGTACAGTTCGTCGCGGAAATAGCCGTAGCCGGCAAAGATGTTTGTGTAGAGGTGAAGAAGAACGGGAATCGCGGCGAACGCGAGAATTATGTATGTGCTTCTCCGCGAGGAATTCGAAAGGTCGATAGAGTTATCCATGACGTCTCACTTTATGGCTCTATTGGTAAACGGATTCAAACTCAAATTGTTGCATTATCGCAGGCTCAATGCTGTAAAACGTTGAAACGGCTTCATCTCTTTATTTGTATATTTTAGAGGTTGTCCCAGAAGACCAATCTGTCATGCTGAACGAAGTGAAGCATCCATTTCTTGAAATGCATAATTGGATTCTTCTCTACGAGACCGTAGGTCAGTCGCTTCGCCTGAATACCGATCAGGCAGGCTCCTTAGAATGACATTTTCCTTCTTTCGGGACAGGCCTTTGAAGTCCACCGTACACATTTGAAACCAATGGATTGGTTTCCGTTATTGCTGTCCGCAAAACGGGAATTGAGCGTGTCCGGGGACGTCGCCTCCCGGATTGAGCGCAATCGTGCTATCGACCAAAACATGTCCATAAATATCGGTCACACGGAATGCATAAGGTCCAACTCCCAATCCGCCGGGAACAATGAAGTAGTTATACTCGGCTCTGCCGATATTGTTCCATCCTCCCGAGGGGGAAAGGTATTCCATGCTGTAGATCGGATAGCGGCTATTCCTGATTTGTACTGCGAGCCAGTACCTGCTGGCTGCCTGCATAAAGTGGTACAGAATCGGACCGGTAACATTGGCTGCCATCACGTACCATGTTATCGGAACGCGGCCCAGGGCGGTGTCGGCGATCTCTGCAAAAGCCTCTGGGCTGAGGTCAATATCCCCTTGCCCGCATCCCGGGCAGAGATCTACGATTCGTATTGCGATTGAACCGTTAGGGCCGGTTACATTCACACCGGCACCACAGATTTGTGAACCGTCATAGTCAAATGGGTTCATTGCCCCCACCATCAGATCGGTTTTCGACGAGTCGAACATGCAACCTCCAGCGCCGTTTGCATTGTAGAAGGTCGCGTAACCGTGATGGATGATCGGAGTCTGTGAGCAGCCGAGAGTGACGGCTACAGGTGTTTCCATGCAACCGGCAAGCACAAGAGCAAGGACAATTAGGGCACCATTATGGATTCGCTGGTTTTGTTGCATATTGCAGAAGCGCCTGGTCAATGTCGATGACAAATCTAGTTGAACCGATTGCCTTTCTTCCTGGTCGTGTAGGTTTCCTTAGTCTCTCTGATTTGGAAGTCCATTGGTCTGTGTGGTTTCACAGGTGGCGAGAGCAACTGTCTGATGGCCTCGAACACAATTCTGAATTGCTCGTCGTACTTCCTTTCCATCTCCGTCAGCTTTCTTGCAAGGTCCTTGTGAGTAGCGAGGATCTCTCTGAGCGATGCAAACGTCCGCATTATTTGTATGTTCACCATGACTGCACGTTTGCTGCTCAGTACGCTGGAGAGCATGGCGACTCCCAATTCCGTGAATGCATACGGTAACTTCGTCGTGCCGCCCCATCTTGGTGTTCCAAAATGGAACTTCAAGTTAGACAACTCCTTCCCGGTCATCTGGAACATAAAGTCTGCCGGAAACCTGTCAATGTTCCGCTTCACTGCTTTGTTGAGGTTCTTTGTCTCCACTCCGTATAAGGCAGCCAGATCTTTGTCCAGCATTACT
>JAKASW010000075.1 GCA_021818875.1 Bacteroidota bacterium | reverse complement strand
ATCCCGGAATAGTTCAATAGAAAACGTTCCATGTTCTTCTCAAACTCCGGTGCCAGCATTGATTTCGTTGAAATATAATCTGCCATATTTGTTTTGTCAAGTGAAATGAGCGAGAACTTTGCATTTGACCGTCTTTTTAATGGGATAAGAGGTTCGCAATAAGTTTGCACGCAGAAGGATCGACGGATAGAAACTCAGGGTAAAGATTCAGCGCACAGAAAATTACTTTCCCATCTCCTACAGCCTGCTCCACGAGAAGAGGATCCCCGCTTGCCGAAGTCATCAACACATGTGAGTTATTCCGGCTCAGCCCTTTTATGCTGCCGAACGAGATAGGAAAGGCTCCCATTCCGAAATCACTGTTTGCAAATTGGTTTGGAAAATTAAAGACGCTCGCACCTGAGTCCAGGACTACCTGTTCAAGCGCAGGGTGAACTGGCAAATATGAAAACGCCGCTTCTTCATTCGGGAGGAGACTCCGCATGTTCATTCCGTACTGTGCCATAACCAGCAAATGCCCTCCCGCGGCGACCCACCGCCTCAGGCGTTCCAACCGCACAGACGATTCGGAAAATTTCCTGAGCGAGAATTGATCGAGCACGACGGTCGAGTAGTCCGCCAGGTCCTGCGGAAGTGTGCCTGAGACATCAAATTCCACTGTTTCGACCCCGAGTCGGGACAACATGATTCTTAATGGGCTGTCTTCGATGGTCGAGTATAGTCCGACTTTCCCGGATGCTTTCACTTTGACGTCGAACGGATGTACCGCGAAGCTGCCGATATCAATGTTGCCCGACGCGAGGATCTGTACACTGCGAGGGGTAGGCAACGTACTCTCTTTCCATCCAAGTGGAAGAGTATCGGTGACGACAGAGTTTTTTCCGGGAAGCTCCACTTGCCCTCGCGGCGATGACACCAACGAGTCATCGACGTAGAACTCCCCGCCGGATCTGTCGCGCACATTGCTACGAAACCTGACGACGATATCCGCATCATGGCGCATCGCTATATGTGGCGTGAGCACCTGGATGGACCTGTACGGCGAAATGATGAGTGGTATGTCTTCACGCCAAAAGAAATCATATTCCGGATCCGAGTCCTTATGCACCACCATAAAGGTGAACGGAGTTCTCACCTGCAGTGCCATAAATCCCCCCGGGATCTCAGGAGAGTTCAGCGCGATTGAGCGCGGAGTGAGAACTCTCAACTTTCCACTATCCTTCCAATTGTAGAATTCATCATGTGTTTCATTCACGATCCACTGTTTCTGCACAACCCCGGGAAAAATTATCTGTGTCCTGCCATCTTCATACGCTCTATTAAGATTGCTTAAGCTCAGGAAGAAGAGCTGGATTGGAGTAACTACAGTATCGCTCACGCTGTAATGGATGTTGATGCCCAGGACAGCACACCGTAGTTTCTCAAGGTCGAGCTTCCAGGTTGCCAATATTCGCTGGTCATTGTGGTCCATGGAACCTGCGTAACGAGATATCAGGATATCTGCCCTCGCAATCGTATCGTGGAGCATGTCAAGTTTTCCCTTACGAGTCCTGAAGCGCTGAACAAAACCGGCACGATCTATAACCGGCAGCAACTCTGTCAACCTTTTTCCCATTTTCAGTGGAGCAGTTCCGGAAAGAAGGCTGTAGCTCAAGGGTTGGCGCCAGGAGCGCGCACGATTTCTCCTGCTCCCCAGCGCGGAAGCATTCGGATAAACCTGCACGTACCGGTGCGATTCCAGATTTCGCCACAGGGGGATTTGATACCTCAGACTCTTGTAGCACTCCTGCGCCTCTTCTGCCATCACTGCATAGGACCTGGACCAAATTTGATCTCTTTTACCTACAAAAATACTTACGGCGTTTCTTGTAGCACTGGTCTCCGCAAGGAAACGATCCACCTCCCACAGTTTCAGACTACTGCGAGTCTCAATATCTTTGTTAACCAGATAACCGATCTGCTCAAACGATTTCGATACTCCCATCCCCGACAGGGGACTCTCGTCAAGGATAATCACATCGGGTTTGGCATCGTCGATGATGGTGTCGAGTCGGGCAGTGAAAACTTCATTGAGCCTTGCAGATGGATGAAAGGAGTTCTCTGCGACCGGGAACTCATTCGAAGGGACATTCAGAAAATATGATTCCACTCCGAGGTAAGAAAGTGCACGGTAAGCTTCCTCTTTTCTGCGGGAGGCAAGGAGATAAAAGGTCTCACCGTTGAGATCACTCGGTATGTCTTCACCATTGGTGATAAATGCCACTGCAACCTTAGCGCCTGTCCCGACTCTGAGGTATGCTATCGACGGAAGATCTTCAAGGCCGGGAGCGGCTGCGATGATCAGAAATACACGCGGATTCCTGATCTCACGAACGAGCTGCGCCACTGCGCGATCACCTGTCCGCGGAAAAAAGGGGGACAACTGTGCTCTCAAAGTGGAACACGTGAGCAACGTCAGCACAAAAGAAAGACCCAACAACGTTCTTTTCATGAGCTTAAGCACCTCCCGCAAGCTATTCGTAAAATAATAGCAGCTAATTTTCAAATATCCCAACCCAGAGAAAGGTTGAAGATGATCGGCAACTGGTAGACAACTGCACCCGTGACATTGTTGATGTAAAAGACATTCTTGTTGTTAAACGCATTGATCACCGCACCTTGGAGATTGAGATGAGCCCAACCCAAATACAAATCATAAGATGCGCTGAGGTCGAGACTTTCGTAACCGGGAAGGCGCGCGGTATTCAAATTCCCGAAGAGTGCCTGGCTGTACAAAAACTGGTAATAATAGGAAGGCAGATTGATCGGATCGGATTGGACCACTCCGAAGTAACCTTCTATCGGGGTATAAGGAAGACCACTTGCGAGTTTCAGCCGCCCGGGGATCCAAAGATTAGAGACCGGTTCGAACCCGGAAGAGAGATTCACCTGGTTGCGAAGATCGTACCGTGGATAATAATTCATTCCTTGAAAGGTGCGAGTGGTATTTCCGTAAGAATATCCAGCAAGGAAGTACAGAGTCGGTCCGGCATCATACCTGAAACTCACGTCTACACCGTAAGCTCTCCCGCTCCCGAAAATGAAATCGCTTTCCCAGTCGTAGACTTTGTTCAAATTCACGGCGACGAGGTGATTGAGATCTTTGTAATAGACTTCCACTTTAATAGAAGCAAGGTTAGACGGCTCCACTTTGCAGCCGAGAATATACTGCGACGATTCTTCGTCACCGCTGCTGTCCGACACAGGGGCGAGGACATCGAAGGGAGTGAATACAAGATTCTCGTCGTTCAAATCCATGAGCCGCTGATGGTATATTCCAAAGTTCGCGTATACTGTGACCGGATCCGAAATCTTGTATGAAAGAGTCAAACGTGGCTCGGCGAAATTTCCTCCCTGTGCCCCAAGAAGCTGCTGAAATGTCCTCTGGAGATCCGCACGCAACCCTGCCTGGAAAGAGAATCTTCCGTCGGGTCTGAAACTGTATTTCGCCCAGACCTGGGGTTCCACTTCCGTCGTTGTCTCGTTGATGGCGCTACCATACTTGTTCGAGAACGTGTAATTATAATTTGGAAAACTGAAGTCAAGCCCAACATCCAACTGATCTCTCGTTGAAGTATATGAAACTACATCTCCGCGCAGAGAGAGGTTAGAGATGTCGTCCAACTGGTAACCTAACGTCCTCGACATTTTCGGAAGCTGTTCGGCATGGTAAGCGGAATATGAGAGGGAAAACTTGAAGTCAAATTGATCCCCGGCAAGAAAGCCTCCCGAGACTGCGCCGGACCTGTTGCTCCATTTGAAATCAGGCTGCAGCGGGCTTTGCTGAATTATCTGATCAGAACTTGTTAGAAACTCTGCACTAATGTGAGCATCGCCGGGAAAATCCATCGTGGCCTTACCGAAGCCATCATAATAATCGAACGGTAACCCGAGGGAGTAGAATTTCTGAAGCGCATTTTGAAAGAGGGGACGACGATAGAACGCAACGAAGCTGCTTGTCGCCTTCGAGAAAAGTGGCCCGGTCAGGAGTATGTCGGAGGACAGCAAGTCCACGGTACCCTTAGCCTTATATTTATTCTTGTCGCCGTCGATGGTTTGAATATCAAGCACGGACGACAACCTACCGCCATATTCCGCCTGAAAGCCGCCCACGCTGAAAGTGGCAATCTCCACGATCATCGGGTCGACAAAGCTGAATAGCCCGAACGCGTGGGACAAGTTATAGATCGGCATCCCATCTACCAGGACAAGGTTCTCATCCGGTCCACCGCCCCGGACGTAATACTGGCTTGAGACGCCGCTGACCGTGACTACTCCAGGAAGCTGCGTCACATACTGGACGACGTCGTTTCTGAAGATACCTACACTGTTCTTCAACTGAGTGGAAGCTATTACAGTAGTCCCCGCCATGCCTGCGGCTCCCTTCAAAGCTCTACCGAAGATTTCAACGTTGGGCATTGTTCTCGGCGACCCGGCAAGCACAAAATTGACATTGGCGGTTTGCCTTCCGCGGTACTCCACGCTCACCTCCTTCGGAGTATAGCCAACTGCGGAAGCGCGAACTGTGAGTCGCTGTAATTCCAGGTTCGGCAGTATGAAATAGCCGTTGATGTCTGCGACCGTGCCAATTGAGGTGCCGACAACCATCACCGACCCGTAAGGGATTCGCTCCCCGCTTGCGCTGTCGGCGACTGAACCTGTTATGGTCATAGTTCGCACCTGAGCAAAGAGAGATGATGACATTAGTAAAAGTCCATACAGCAGGAGATGAAAAGTCTTAGCACCACGATTCCTAATAGCAACAAGGACTATCGTAGTACCACCATTTATTGCAGCAACACGATTCATCGTAGTACCAGGGTTCATTCCGGGATAGCCAGATCCTCCAAGACCACAAACCGATTGTTCGGTTTTCCTCATCAGCATCCCCTTGTATTTCGCGATGGCCATTGCGATTTAGAACAGAAAGATCCGTGTCGTATCAATAGAAGCACCGGAGACGATCCCTGTGCCCCCATGGTTGAAAACGTTTGTAAAAATGATCTTGTCGGTTCTCATCGAAAGCGGATCGAGCATGCGCGCGGAAGTCACGAAAAACCTGTACAGGTTATCGTCAATTTGAGTCACGATGATGTCGACGTACAAATGGGAAACTCTCAATTTCGCTCCAGCTTGTTTGGCAAGTGCGAAAGCATCCCTGTATCGAGAAATGCTTACCGTGACCGGAAGTTGAGCTGCGCCGATTTCTGTGAAAGGGTTCAGCGAATCTACAGGCACGACATTGAATGAGCCGCCGTGAAAATTCCCTGTACTGTCGATTCCCCTGTACTCGACATCGAGCTGAACAAATGTAGCAGCAGCAAGGCGCGAAAGACTTGCGACTATGTTGAGGTCTGAAGTTGCTTCCTCCGGATCACGAAAATCTCCGTGGGTACTTTGCTCGGGTACTGTGGCAAAACCATACGGAACGACCGCGCTCGCGGTGACCGGGGGATAAACCTCCTTCGCAACGGAAACCGTGTAGAGCCATCCCGGGACAACATGCACTCGAGTGTAATAGAACGAAGCAGTGTCGCCATTTATCACGGCAACTGAATCAACCATCGTCGTCGAGCCAACTGGAGAGGTCAATGTCACTGTTGCTCCACGAAGAGGTCGTGAAACGTCGGAGGGAGATTCCACGATAGGTGTCACCCTTACATATACGCCATGGGCGTTTGCAAATAAGACAGCATAGACGTTTAGCTTGGGCACATACCTAACTTCCGGTTGAAAGGATTTGTTGCAGCTGAGGAAAACGAAAGGGATAAACAGAAAGGCGTAAAAGAAAAGCAGATGGATGTGCATACGAGAGGATCCAATGATGGGGCAGAGATTGCAATGTAAGCGCCTCAAATTCATTTGCAGAGGACCATCTTCCTGGTGGAGACGAAGCTGCCTGCCCTCAAAACGTAGGAGTACACGCCACTCGCGAACCTGCTCCCATCAAATCTCACTTCATAGTTTCCAGGCATTTGAACTCCATTCACCAATGTCTTCACTTCTCTGCCAAGCACATCGTGCACTTTCAGTGAGACGTGGCTGATAGCCGAAAGCCGATAGCTGATCACCGTCGTCGGATTGAACGGATTCGGATAATTCTGCGACAGATAGTACGATTTTATCACCGGCTCTGTTTGATGGATTGCAGTCACGATAGAATTGCTTCTGAAAAGACCGCTGTCGGTTGCGGCATACAGATAGCCCTCCTGGTCAAGAAGAAGCGCTGTGACATTTGAATCAGTCAAACCGGCATTCGCCTGTTCCCAGGTCAGGCCCTGGTCGGTTGACATGAAGATTCCACGATCCAGGGTCCCGGCAAAATATCGGGAATAAAAATCAACGTTGAAACATGTAACACTGTTTCCAGCTATCGACGGAATTTTGGTCCAGGTTGTACCCAAATCGTCAGAAAAATAAGCGCCGGAAGTGTCGGTACCGGCAAACATCCTTCCATTGTAGCCGATCTTCAAAGCTTTCACGGAGTTGAAAATGATCGGAGAGGTCACCCCCATTTCCGTCCACAGTGTACCACCATCTGTGCTCTCGAAAACCCCATCGTACATTGTTCCGGCAAATAAATCTCCTGATGCGTCAAGAGTCAGACAATATATGCTGGTCAATGGAAGGCCGACAGATTGCAACGGCAGCCACATATCCTGTCCACCATACGACTCGAAAATTCCACCTGGAGTACCTATATACACATAAGTCGGAGTTTCCGCAAAATCGTAGGTCCATTGCTTGACGAGCGGTATCTGGTAGTTGCCGGTTGCAGGCAAGTAATAGAATCCGTCATCAGTTGCAGCATAAAGTATTTTCTTACTATTTGACCAACGAATCTGATAGACATTGGCCTCGGTTAACCCATTACTTATGTTTGACCAGCGAGCGGAACCTTTTCCCTTTTCAAGGACTCCTACGTCTGTACCAGCATACAGATTGTATGTTTGGTCAATTGCGAGCGAGATGATCGGCGCGGGGGTAATACCGCATTGGATCCAGGACAGCGCCGAGTTGTCAAGGAAGTACAAACCGTCGGAGCCTGTGCCAGCATAAGTTCTCCCATTTGGATCAAAAACCGCAGTAGTAATCGAGTCGGAGGAAATGGCAGGAGCTACGGTTTCCCACGTGGAAATCGCGTCATTGTACAGGTAGATTTCCGCGTTCGTGACGGCGCCAACCTTCCCGTTGCTATCCACAAACAATTGGTCGATGCTGCTCACCCAATACGGAATCCCGGAGGCATCTTGGACCCACTTCCCGGTACCTGGAACTGAGGAGTAAATGCCCGAGGAATTCAGCGAAAGGAAGATTTTCCCGGCTTCTCTGTCGTATGCCAGCGACGAAACCGTCGTCGACATCCCATAATATTTCCAGATCAGTCCACTATCAGGGGAAATGTACACTCCTCCGATATATCCAGGGCTGGTCTTTCCAGGGGGAATAGACCGGAAACCCGCATAAATATTCCCCGAGTCATCTTAAGCCATAGAAGCGACATCAACGGGGTCGGTTCTCACTTTTGAAGTTGTCCACGTCTTCCCACAATCACTAGAGACAGAGAACTTCTGCTTTCCTCGCACACAGATCCTGTTGCCCGAAATGACAGATATTGCCGACACCCCGCCGGAAAGATTTGTTTTGAACCATGACGTCCCGCGATCTGTCGACTCAAACAGCCCTGCGTCCATATCGCCGTAGAAAACGTCACCGGAAGAGTCGGCTGCGAGAGCGGATTCGTATCCATAACTCAGCACGCTCAATACCCTTTGCCAGTTTAGACCACCATCCAGAGAGCGATAAACTTCCACTTTGCCCGCGAAAATAGTGGCAAGCACGTCTCCCGTTTGATCGACCGTGAGAAGCTGCACCTGCCCTCCGTAAGGCCCTTTCACAGGCGACCATGATACTGACTGCCCATTTGCCCGCAAAGAAAAAATCAGAACGGCAAAAAGGGCGCTCACGATCAGCGGCTTTATCATCGTAGAATCAATTGTGGACTTTCAGTTTTCTTTGCCTCCTGCCAATCGATGGTTCTCAGCGAATAGTAATGGTGTGACCGGGTTAATCCTCTATGACCCATCTGTTGAGACAAACGGTTACGCTCAAAGAAACTGCTCGACCAGTCGTCTACGACCCACGCGGGTCGAAGACCCGTTAGTCGATGACTCTGTACGAGACCGTTCTATGAATCTACGATTCGGTAGAATCGTGGATAGGTCGACTCGTCGAGGAGTCGTAGATCTCCGATGGTTCGCGCGAGATGATGTGACACGATGTCACTGACACTTCTCAAAATCATCCATTAGAGTATTGTCTTTAGTTCCCTTATAATTTCAATGTTAGAATCACGCCCGCGCAACCCTCCGAGGCAGTCTCGTGCTTGCCTGCCCTGCCTGCAGGTAAGGTGGAATGGGAGCGTTCGTGTTAACGAATGCCGAATCTTGATGCGGTACCCATGATCCCCTCACCTTCTGCATCTCTCAGTTAAACGAAAAAGGTCGCCCGCACGACATAGGCGACCTTTCCCGAGACAGGCTTAATTATCCCTCAAAAGCCAAGTTTTACCGTGAAGACATTGTTCGAGGTGAGAATTACTGCATGCTGGTACGCGTAGTCGAACGTGAAATTGAACGCGCCTAAATTATAGTTGATTCCCGCACCGAGCGTGAAGTCGTAGATATTCTCCGACTGTCCCAACTGATCCTTCGGCGCCTGCGGGGCAAAGTTGTATCCACCACGCACAAAGAGAATGTTGTCGAATCCGTACTCCAGTCCGACATTATACAGATCGGAGCTGTAGTTATTATTCTGGAAGGCGCCAAAAATTGTTACATCGTTCATGTCGTTGATCTTCCTGTCGTATGCGAGACCGATCTCCAGCTGTGACGGAAGCTCGAAGGATGCCGCATTCACGGAGTACCATTGTGTACCACGAATGTCGCCGACGGTGGTTCCCTGCCGGAGAAGATTAGGACCGCTGTACGTCATGTTAGGACCGAGATTCTTCAGGACGACTCCTAGCTTCAACTCAGGCACCAGTAGTCCGTTGTACTGGACGCCGGCATCGAAAGCGAAACCGCCAGCAGAAGTATTCACAATCGTCTCGCTGATGTAATTGAAGTTTGCGCCCACGGATATCCGGTCGGTCAACTGCCTCGAATAAGTCAGGCCCGCGACGATATACGTCGGTGAATAAGTCACACCCGTTCCGTCCGGGTTGGCTTCCGTAGTGACATCTATATTGCCGAACGAGATGGATTTGAATGACGCAGCAAACGTCCCGACTCCGGAGAAACCGACTGAAAGGGCTCCGTAATCGACTCCGATACCCGCAAAATATGACATATGCGAGAAGTAAGCTTCGGTGCCGAAGGTAGATCGTGCAACGCCTGCGGGGTTCCAGTAGATAGCATCGACGCCAGTGGAGAATGCAATGTTACTACTACCAAGAGCCACGCCGCGTCCACCGACAGGTATCAAAAGCTCCTGGGCGCCGGCAGTGCCGGTGCGGTTTGTGTTTCCGGCTTGTGCTTGCGGCACAAACGCCGGAGCGAAGGCCAGGCCGAGCAGCACAATGGCGACTGTCAAACGCACAACGAACCGTGTCGCCGACCTCATCATTATGTTCATAGTCGTAGACTCCTTTGGAGAATATCTCCTTTTTATCCCATTGGGAGTTCTCTCCCGGAGGGTCGTCCCTTCGGGACCATTCTTAAGACTCTCAAAAAGCAGCGTTTCCATTTTCATGTCCTCCCGGCTCTTAATAGTGATCCAGGTACTGTTGCTCTGGGATGACCGCGAGCTTGAGTGTTCTTGTCCCAAGCGAACCGCAGTCTATGTAAGCGATGTACATCCCGGCAGCAATCGGAAGCTGATGTTCGTTCATCAGATCCCAGTCAGCAAATTGCGTATTATCGTTCTTCACGATAGTGCGGACGAGAATACCTGCGAGGTTGAAAATGCGGATCGTTGCCTTCTGTGGAAGATGAGTGAACCGAACCCATCTTGTGTATTTATCAGCCTCGAGGCTGTTGAATCCGAAATATGGATTCGGGAAGACGTTGATCTTACTGATGTCTTGTCCAGATGCTTTCGTTGAATACACGGGACCGGGAACAGTGAAAGTGAATGAGTCCTTCCCAATCTGAATTGGCTTGTTATAGAGTATGTCTATGATGTCACCAGTTGCGAATTGAGATGTCATAAAGACTAAGCTCCATGTAGAGCTGTCAACGACAGCTGAACCCTTCGTGTCAAGAACAGTCGGGGCATACGCGGTGTTTACTACCCACGCGTACATTCTATCGTCTTCGCGCCAGACCGAGAACGTGTCCACTTTCGTCGGATCAATCGCATTGACGTTCCGATCATAGACGAGCAAATTCACCTGTTCATTCTTATCTATGTTCCAGATCTCAAATGGAATCCTGATGGCGAAAGGAGCCTTTACACCGGGATTGGGATTCAGCGGATGGTTTGCAATAGAGTAATTGCTGGCACCAAACAAAGTAGCAATCGATCCACCCGACTTCGTAATGACTACGGTTTTTCCGTTGATGGTCGTGTCACCGAGCACGCCTGTCCATCTCAGTTCATAGCCCTGCTGTAAATCGGTAATGTCGGTTAGAGGTACGCCTCCGCTAAGACCGTATGAAGGCAAGGAAGATGCGGCAGTACCATCTGTGAATCCCGAGAATGCAGTGAAGTCTCTAATATCGTAGCTCGACGTGCTTGCTACATGCTTAACGATTTTGGCAATCGTAGTAGGGGCATCATAGCTGCCGTCGACCACAACCTGGATACCGTTGAACACTACATTAGCGCCCGGACCTACATCGGGGATGGAACTTCCGGATGATCCTCCAGGACCGTTGATAGAATTTGCAGCGAAGTATGACGTTGGAGCATAGATGTCCTGTCCGCCCACTATAGTCTGGTTTTTCAAAGCGATGGTGTTCTTCGACAGATCCTTTACATCCCACTGTTTCTGAACGATGATCTTGTTGGCTATAGGACCTGCAAGCGTGTCGACGCTCGATACATCCACGAGTTTCCCAAATGGGAAGCCCTGGGCTGAATCGACGTAGGTCGCACCGAAATTGTCGTCATACATCGTGTAGCTGATGAGCATCGGCAACGTGGAGGGATGAACTGTAACCGCTATATCCTCACCTCCCGCGAACACACCGTTCCCCGTTCTCAGGTTAGTGTCAGGAGAAAAGATGATAGTGGTATCGCCGAAGAAAATCGTGTTTGCAGCCTGATCGAAATAGTACGGAATAGGACTGCTGGTGTTATTGCTAATCGGCTCCGTGATCTTGTCAACAGTAATGCCGGCTGGGAACTGCAACTTGACTCCGTCGCAGTAGTCGTAGTTAGACGACTGCACATCAACTATCGTGTGGATGTCGATGGCGCCTTTTGTCTCGCTCCAGCTTGCGGTAGATGCTACAGATGAACCAGTCAGGTCTTGAACAGATTTCCTCTTTGCCTTGCTTGCTGCCGTTATATCAGTCCAGACTCCATCGGATCCGAGGGAGTAGGTTTCATTATGGAACACTACCTGGTATTGATCCCCCGTAACAATAGTTGGATCGATGACGTTAACGGCAACAGATCCGTCGGATACTCCGGTGTGAGTAATGTTTGAAAATGCCCCGGCCTTAGTAGGGACGGTAACTCCGGGTGCAGGCGACTGTGCCCGCACGTCCAGGATTGCCGGTGCGCTCTCCAGCGCATGAGGAACAAGTCCGGCCGTAGGATTGTAGCTGTATGCCGTTACGGCAAAATAATAGTCACGATCGTTGATGATAGGATTACCGGTAAAAGCATCCTGGTTAATCGTGAGGGAATGCTGTATCCCGTTGTCTGTACCGTACTCTGTCGGCGTCACAATGTCTGTGCCGAGAGGAATGCTGAAAGTTGTATCCTGGATCGTCTTGATCTGGTCGATGCGATCAAAAGTGGCCAGGAGTTTACCGCCCGTCGGAGAGTTCCGTTGGTACTGGTAAACGTTATATCCTTCAAACGTGTATCCTTGGGAAACGAAATTCTCAACCTGCGCAGACTTAACGGGGTCGCCCCACGAGAGAACTATCTGATTACTAAGAGTAGCGACACTTACCGTCGGCTGCGGAGGCGGGACTGCAAGTTGGAAGAGCGCGTTGTAAGCGGATTGAGCGATATCATCATTCGCCCTCAAGGCGGTTATGCTTGACAGATAATCCGAACCCAACCCCGCCAAAGCGGCCACGACAACTTGCTGTGTATCCCCCGGCTGCATAGTGAAAGGACCTGAGATCAGGCACATTCTGACGTCGGTTGGAGTACTAACTGCCGCCGGCCCAATAAACGTCGGACCAATGCCCGTGACGGGGTCGCCAGGATAGCAGAACTTGCTACCACCTGTGACAGATGTGTCGAAACGAGCACCTGTGTGTGCCACCCTGCCGGTCATGAGGTTGTACCATTGCGGTGTGCCATCGGGGTTGTTTAAATCGGGGTCAGTGAACGGGCTTCCCGGAATATTCAGGAAGAAAGAAAATGCGGTCATCGGGAGGTTAGCATATCCTCCCATCTTGTGCATATTGAATATTGCGGAGTCGGTCGCCGATCCCGGCACCATAGGACCCTGGAAGAAGTCAAAGCCGACTGCGGGCGGAGGCAAACCTAAGCTTGCGAAGTTCGCATCCTGGGCTTCACCATTGTAAACATAGCCAAGGCTTCTCGTAGTATCGCAGCCAACCGCATCGTCGGTTGCAGCGCCCAGATCCGGATCAGCCCATTGTGACACGTACATTGAATCCAGCGGAACACCACTCTTGTTAATGAAGGTGTAACTGACGAAGATCGTATTTCCCAACGCACCCGGTCGATTGTATGCCCAGATGGTCCGCTGCACTTCGATGCCTATCGGATTCGAGCCGTACAAGTTTCTTGTTCTGATTGGATTGACATCATTCATGACCATCCACTCGGTCTGATCGGCGCCCGGGAATCCGGGAGTACAAGTCGCGGGGTCGTAACCGGGACCGCCGTTGACGTGCGCAACTCCGTTCGCATCGGTGAATGGTGCACCCTCAGCCGCCGGCCAGTTATTCCAATCAGTCCAGTACTGATTCTGAAGGTCGGTATTTGAATAGGTTTCAAAACGGCTTATGTAGCTGACTTCACTATTCTGGAGTGCGACGAGCTCAGCACTTTGTACCGAAGGATCAGTTGTCGGTTTGATGTCGGGACGAACGCGGTAGACCCGGTACTCGGAATTCCCAGGATCACCGGGCACCGGTAAACTGCTGGCAGTCCCATTCTGGAGTATCCTGCCCGCCTGCAGACCATGTTGATAAGTGGACCCGCCGCAGTACAGTGTGTCGTTCTTGAAAGCGGTCCATACAAGTCCATCTTCGAAGATACACGTGCTTACGTATGACCCAATTGGGAATTCGAATCCTTCGTTGTCAGTCTTGAATTTATTGAAGGATCCGTCTCCATTGTTCGAATAATAGTTGAAGATGTTGTTGATGTCCATTGGCCTGTACAGGTCATTTGTCATCACCTTCTTAACGTTTTGCTTGCCATCCCCTTTGTTCACAGGTCCCTTCGCTTGCACCGGCCACACCATGACACATGCAACCAGGAGAAGTGCCATCGTAACCCCTATGAGAAATTCTTTACGAAACATAGAGCTTTCCTCCCACGCTTTCGTTTTCTTTTTAGTAGTCAAGTTTCACTCCGAATCTTATTTGTCTCGGCGACAAGAAATTGTTGGCATTGTTCCCAAGATACGCGGAATTGTAGAGGGATTGGTAAAGAGCGGGGTCACTCTGAGTCGCTGCGTACGCCTGACCTGCACTCGTGCCGAGCCAACCGTCGTTATAAGGACTGCCGGACCCGATGAATACGTTGTAAGCATTGTGAGCATCCAGGAGGTTCTGTACATAGATGTAGAACATTGCATCAACTGAAGATGCTATCGTGACGGTCTTGTCTATGCGTAGGTCAACCGAGAAACTCCATGGAGTCGTTGAATATCCGATAGGTTCCAAGGGAACCTGGAAACGAGCATCACCGGGGTTGTTATAGTTGATTGACTCGAGTGTAAACGGATAACCGCTCCCGAAAGTGAAGAGGAGATTGACGCCTGCACGTTGTAGGATTGGACCGCCGTCATCTTTTGCAAAGCGATAATCGATATTAAGACTTCCCGTATTCTGCTGGCTGTATGCCGCGGGGAACGGAATGTTCGCGGTGTAGCCATGCATATCGGATGCGCTTCCCGCTGAGCTATTGGACGACGAACCTGTCCCCTCAGCACTTGCAAAGGTGTAGTTGAATTGAGCCTGGATTCTGTCCACGCGACGGAGTGTAACTTGAAGCTCAAGACCTTTGCTCGTCGAAAAGTCGCCATTAACAAGTGTATAATAGTTTCTGCTTGTGGCACCCGCAGAAGGAGTCAATAGACGCATTTGGATCTGATCCCTGATGTCTTTGTAAAATGCAGTAATGTCAAACGAGGCGTTCTCCCCGACTTGCTGTGAAAACCCGAGTTCGTACTGAGTGGTGCGCTCCGGCTTCAAGCCGTAGCCGTTAGGAGTCTGATAGTAGTTTCCGCCGTTGACGATCACGTACATGAGTCCCATCCCGGCGTAGGAATCAACTAACTGAGATTCCTGAATGAATTTCCCGTATTGAGCGTGAAACACAGTTTGATCGGTTACAGGGAACGACACCCCAAGGCGGGGACTCACCTGCTGGCTTATTGGCGTCTTCGTCAGCGATAAAGGAGCTATGACGCCGAGTGTATCCACAAATGTAATAGAGCGAGGGTCTGTGAACGCCCAACTGTCGGGATTGATGTAGTCATATCTCAAACCGACGTTAAGATTTATGTCCGAAAGCTCAATTTTATCCTGGGCATAGATTGCAGCGTTAACCGGATGCGGAGGTCCAAAATCAGTTATAACATTACCGATCATCACATTGTTATTAATGACGTTACCAAGGATATCGTAGCCGTAGTTATTGTATCCGCCTGCTCTGAGGACGTTTTCCTGCTGCTGTAATGTCAGGTTCGGATCTTTCATCGTGTTGTAGAGTGAGGTCAATCTTGCAGGAGCAAAATGACGGATCGTGTAGTAATTGTATTCACCGCCGACCCTTATAGCATTATTCTTGATTTCAGTAGAGAAGTCCAGACGCCCGCCCAACGAAGCTTCCGAGTGAATCGCCGGGCCTCCGTATTCTACACCCGACAGCAATGTGCCGGCTTGATAAACTGTTACGCCAAGAGGAGCACCACCATAAAAGTACCATGGTGCATTCGCCAGAGTTGTGGATCCGTTTGCAAGAGATGGATTTGAGGCCCCCTGGTTGGTGTCACTGTAAGCGACAAAGTTTCCCTGGAGAAGAGGGTCAAATCCCGTCTTGCGAAAAGTTCTCATGTAGTTGAGATTGAGCTCGTAGTAAGTCTTCGCATCAAAAAACTGCGTCAGCTTAATGTTGGCAAACCCGTTTTGATAATAGTTCTGAGGGAGTCGTGCATAATCAAAGACATCGCTGATACTGCCCGGCTGCTGGGAAAATGTATTGGAATATGATCCTGAAGTTTTCAACTGGATGTTTCCGAGATCAAACAAAAGGGTGGCAGCATAAGAATACTGGTTAAGTTGGCCGCCGATCTGGTTCCCGACCGGATAATTGATATT
>JAKASW010000074.1 GCA_021818875.1 Bacteroidota bacterium | reverse complement strand
ACGTTCGGCATGGACGGGAGAGCTTTGGCGAACATTGCCGGTGGCGATAGCGATGGAGATGTTGGCAGTGCTATGGCAATTCAAATTGATGGAAAGATCGTAGTTGCGGGATCTTCGAGTGGTGGATCGTCATACAGCGCTTTCGCTGTCGCCCGCTTCAATCCTGACGGCAGTCTCGATGATGCTTTCGGAATCGGCGGCACTGCAAGGGCTTACATAGCCGGCAGCGATAGCGCAGATGACAAGGGATATGCTGTTGCGATTCAGCCTGACGGGAAAATTGTCGTCGCAGGCGAGTCGGAAGACACTTCAAATAACGAGACGTTTCGTCGCTTTGCGCTTGCACGCCTTAACTCGAACGGAACACTCGACAACACATTCGGCACAGGTGGGACGGTGAGGGATTCCGTTACGGGTGGAGGGAACACTGACGTAGGTAGAGCTATTGCTCTCCTTCCCGACGGCAAAATCATCGTTGCTGGTTACTCAATTCAAAATACCTCTTTTGGCTTAGGTCCTCCTGTTTTGGCGGTTGCCCGGTTTAACTCCAACGGCAGTACAGACAGGACGTTTGGCTCAGACGGCTCGATTCAGGTGCCTCAGTTTGTAACATCGTCGAGGTGTTCAATCGCAGTTCAGCCGGATGGGAAAATCGTTTGTGCAGGTACAGCGCTCGTCAATCAGAATGCCGTCCCGGTTGCCTTCTCAGTTGCAAGGCTCGACTCCAACGGGACAATCGACAACACGTTTGGGTCTTCAGGGATGGCTTACACATTCATCGCGGGTGGCGACAGCACTGTGAATATGGGTTACTCCGTTGCTTTGGAGACTGACGGAAGAATTGTTGTTGCCGGTTTATCAGGTGGCACTATTCCTTCACCTACGGGAAACACTTCAATCGCCGTCGTCCGGTTCAATCCGGACGGGACGCCGGACAAAACTTTCGGAACAAATGGGACAGTGAGCTTTTCGCCGACCGGTCCGGACAGTACTTATGCGGCCGCTCATTCTGTCGCGATTCAATCGGATGGCAAGATTATTGTCGCTGGTCAAGCCGGATATTTCACCCCGGTGTCTTTTGCAGTTGTCCGATTCGATTCAGACGGTACAGTGGACCGAACTTTCGGTTCTGGAGGGATCGCATTAGCAGATTCCTTCACCACTGAGGACGTGGAGGACGTGGCGAACGCTGTGGCAATACAATCCGATGGAAAGATCGTGGCGGCAGGAAATTCATCCGGTTACATTGTGGGCGGGGCCTTTGCAGTAGCGCGGTTTCTTCCATCAAACGTGACTGCAATAACGAAGGTCAATCCCGTACCGATGAGTTTTGCACTGTACCAGAATTATCCAAACCCGTTCAATCCGACGACGACGATCAATTACCAATTACCGACGAACGGTCTTGTCACTTTGAAAGTATATGATATCCTCGGACGAGAAGTGGAGACCCTGGTAGATGAAAAACAAAACCCGGGAAGTTATTCGATCACGTTTGACGGAAGTCGACTCGCGAGTGGAATCTACTTCTACCGGCTCGTTGCGGACAATTACTCGGCAACCAAGAAACTTGTTTTAATGAAATGAATTTGAAAGGACGTATGAAGTCATGACTAAGATGGTACACATTGCCTTTGCATACATGATGATCCTCGGATTATCAATACCGCTATTTGCACAGTCGTCGTTCCTGGATCCGACCTTTGGCACTAACGGGAGATCAACCAGCAATGGTCCCTACGAAGAGGGCCATGCTGTCGCGATTCAAAGTGACGGGAAGATTGTTGTTGCGGGATATTCGAGCAATGACACGTCAAACCACGTAGACTTCGACGTCGTCCGCTTCAACCCCGACGGCAGTCTGGATAATACTTTCGGAGTCGGCGGCACTGCACTGGCAAACATAGCCGGCGGCGACAGCTCGAGCGATAGAGCATACGCAGTGGCAATCCAGCAGGACGGTAAAATTTTAGTAGCGGGCCAATCCGAAGACACCTCAAATAGCCAGACGCATAGCCGTTTTGCACTCGCACGGTTCAATTCTAATGGGACTCTCGACAATACGTTCGGTGCGGGCGGGACTGTGATAGACAGTATCAGTGGTGGAGGCCTCACTGACGTAGGTGAATCCATCGCCCTTCTTCCAGACGGCAGAATCATTGTGGCCGGAGTATCGTACCCGACTTTCTCCGTGGCCGGTGTTTTGGGGGCCGTCGGCCCTGCTCTGGGAGTAGCAAGGTTCAATTCGAACGGCACACCGGACAGGACTTTTGGCATGAACGGGTCGATTGAGGTCGCTCAGATCGGAGTTCCATTTTATGACCTTGCTTATTCGGTTGCAGTTCAACCGGATGGCAAAATCGTTTGTGCAAGCGGCTCGATTGTGAACGAATCGACCGGCCAAACGGCCTTCGCAGTAGTTAGGCTGGACTCCAACGGGACAATCGACAACACGTTTGGTTCTTCCGGAGTGGCATCCACTTTCATCGCCGGCGGCGACAGCACTGAGGATGTAGGCTACTCAGTTGCCGTTGAGTCCGACGGGAAAATTGTGGTTGCTGGTTTGTCTGGCGGTGAGCTTCCCTCAAATGCGGGAATCACATCCATTGCTGTCGCACGTTTCAATCCGGACGGAACGTTTGATCCAACTTTCGGCACGAACGGAACGGCGAGGATAACCCCAACCGGTCCGGACAGCTCATATACCGCCGGCTACTCAGTTGCCATTCAATCCGATGGGAAGATCGTGGTCGCCGGTCGGGGCGGTTATTTCGGTCCGGCTTTTGCTGTGGCCCGATTCGATTCCAACGGTACGGTGGACCAAACATTTGGGGCGGACGGAATTGCTCTTGCAGATTCTTTCGGAACTGACGACGCGGAGGATGTAGCGAATTCAGTCGCGATACAGTCGGACGACAAGATCGTGGCTGTCGGATATTCAACCGGCAACGCTGGAGGCGAAGTCTTTGCAGTGGCACGATTTCTTCCGTCAAACGTGACTGCGATAAAAGAGACAGCTTCCGTACCGAAGAGTTTCGCGCTGTACCAGAACTATCCGAACCCCTTTAACCCGACGACAACTATTAGCTATCAGCTATCCGCCAACAGCCCCGTGACTTTGAAAGTCTACGACATACTTGGCAGAGAGGTGGCTACGCTGGTTAATCAGAAGGAAATTGCCGGGGGTTACTCGGTGACTTTTGATGGAAGTCGGCTCGCGAGTGGAGTCTATTTTTACCGGCTTGTCGCAGGAAGCTACACGGCAACAAAGAAGCTCATCTTGATAAAATAGGAAACGATGACAAAACGCAAATCTTAACTCACCAACAACCACAACAAGTACCAAAGGAGGATAACATGGTACGGAACATTTTTATTACCTGCCTTAGCTTGATAGCTCTCTCATTCCTTGCTCCCAAGGCGCACGCTCAATTTGCGTACCAGGGGAATTATTTTGGCCCGCACATCGGACTTAGCGGCGTCGGGAGTGCATTTACTCTCGGTCTTGATTATGAGCATGGCATTACAACCGTAGGTCAGGCTGGTCCAGGCATCATCGGGATAGGTGGCCTCTTCGACTACTACTCGTATGGCGATGCAGGGCTTTATGGCTCGTGGACATACATTGATTTCGGTGTGTCAGGCAGCTACCACTTTGTGCTGAGTGACAAGAAATGGGATCCTTTTCTAGGTTTAGTCCTTGGCTATGAAGTCGCATCATGGAAGTGGAACAATGGATACAACAATTTTTACTCGTCACCCAGTGCTGGCGGTTTCACGCTCGGCGGAACTGCGGGCATCCGTTACTTTTTCAACAGCAATTGGGCAGCCGAAGCACGTGTCGGATTCGGGTTCTACATCCTGGCGCTCGGAGTGGATTATAGTTTCTGAATCCCGTACCGGAGCCAGTTTGAACTGTGCAACCGGTATGATTCTAATGCTCGCGACAAAATCTTCATTCACAAAGGAGAAATACAAGATGTTAAGAAACAGAAAGAGTTTGATCCTGGTTCTGGTGACCGGGTTTCTTATTGCCGGGTGCTCGTCGAAGAGCAGCACCACCGGACCTGGCTCGACTGCGCCCCAGTTGAAAGCACCTCAATTCAGTGGACCCAGCTCGACTTCGGCAAGTGCCGATACCAGCGCGGGTGCGCAAATGGCCTTGGCCGCTGCAGCAGAATTCAACGCATTGTCTTCCGGCTTCATGGCATACTACGTCGGGAGCGGTACACACGCGGGGAATTCGTGGACGTGGACATATAGTGACAACGGGCTCGTTGCAACTTGGACCGCGACTACGTCGTCAAACGGATACAACTGGAGTCTTGTCTTTAACGGCACATCAGGCGGTACCACTTACAATAATTCCACACTTCTCAGTGGCACCGAAAGCGCCGACGGAAAGAGCGGTAATTGGACTTTCTATTATCCTAACTCCACTACGCCTGAAGCCGCCGCGAGCTGGAGCACCGACGGCAGCGGCAACATCACCGGCACTATCTTAGAATATGATACATCCGGCACTCTGACAGCCAAATGGGTATTTACGGACAACGTCGACAAGAGCGGCGAACTGGTAATATACACCGACAATGTGCAGACCTGGGACGTAAAGTGGAACTCGAATGGATCCGGAACATGGGTCGCTTATGATCCCTCAACCGGTGCCGAGTCAAACTCAGGAAGCTGGTCTTGATAACCGTGATTGCCTTACGGTTTCCAGTGTACCATCCTAACCGTGACGAAGAGCTGTTGCTCTGAAGTAAAAGTGAAGTCATTCCGGATGGATCCTGCCAATTCATTCGGATGACTTCAAAGCGAACATGGAGTCGAGGAGGAGAGAACCATTATGAGGATGCCGGAGTGCGTTCTATTCGCGCTCCTGCTGGTGGCAATTTGTGAATCGGCAGTGGTGCAGACGGCCTGGGCACAGGATTCGTCAAAGACGTTTATCGAAAAGAACATCTCCATCAGCGGTGTGGCAGGAGTCTACGGCCAACTTTACGGTGTCTCCGGTATCCCGGGCAGGCTCCCGCCAAGCCTTGCCCGGCTTTACTTCCAACCGACAGTAACTCTATTCAATTCGCTGTCGATGTCGTTCGACTTCCTTCTCTCCACTGAAGGCAACTCGGCGCGACAGAACATAAACCAGCTTGGAGTGAGTCCATCCTGGGGATGGGGAAGCGCATACCTCGGTGACTTCAGCAGCATGTTCACGCCGTTGACTTTCGATGGTGTCCTCGTCAGGGGCGCCGGTGTAAATCTTCATCCGGGAATTTTTCGCTTCTCTGCTATCGATGGTTTTACTCAGAATGCGGTCAACGGCGGGGCGTCTAACGGAGCCTATTCAAGATACATGTACGGTGCCAGGATCGGAGTAGGGGAGCAACAAAGTTCCTACTTCGACTTGTCGTTTCTCAGGACACGTGACAATCCACATTCGTTGCCCTCTCCGAAACCGACGATAGTTGTTGTCGCGCCGAATGGTGGTGATGCTTTGCCGATCGGGAACATCGAAAACATTACGTGGGCATCCTCCGGAATTTTCGGAAATATTAGAATTGAGATTTCAAGGGATGGGGGCGCGACTTACCAGGTCCTCTTTGACAGCGTTGCCAATACAGGAACTCAAACGTGGATAGTCACAGGGCCGCCGACGACTCAGGCACTCATCCGAATAACAAGTCTGCAGGACTCCGTGTACAGCATCAGCCAGTATCCGTTCACGATCGGTGCCGGTATAGCCGAGGTGCAAGGGATTTCACCGGGGATACTAATGAACGCATTTGCCGTGACGCCGCAAGAGAACCTGGTCGTTGGTGCCGATACGAAGCTTTCGTTCTTTGGCAACGCTCTTACTTTCGGAGGCGAGATAGACGGCAGCGCATATACACGAGATATGAACGCGGCGCCGGTAGATAGCATCGGGCTGCCAAAGGTGCTAACGGGAATTTACACTCCACGATCGAGTTCAAATGCCGACTATGCTTACAACGCGCAGCTCGGTGTAAACCTGCAATTCTTCAATGCCCAGCTTGGCTACGAGTATATTGGGCCGGGGTACACCTCTCTTGGCGTTGCTTCGCTGCTCCCGGATCAGCGACAGATCACGCTGGCGACAATGTTCAGAATTTCGCGCGTAGCAATCAGCGTTAACGGCGCACATCAGAACGACAACCTGCTCGGACAAAAGAGCTACACAACAAACCGAAACCAGTTGGCGGGGAATATTAGCGTACCTTTCTCCCGACACTGGACGGCAACGCTGATGTCGAGCTATCTCGACATGACCAACAACGCATCGAGCGATACATTCAGAGTAGCATACTCGACTATGATGATCGGAATGACGCACACTTTATTTTTTGGGGTCAACAGTCTCCTCCAGACTGCGTCTCTGAGTTATGTCTTCCAGACTTCTGCCGACGGAAATCCGATGAGACAAGGGGACGGTATGACATCCAATTCGGCCAACCTGAGTTTGGTCTTTGCCCTGTCGAAAAACGTAAGCATTATGCCAGCATATAGTCTTAATGCTTCGAAAATAGGCGTCGCCGGATCGACGTCCACGCAGTCTTATATGATATCTGCGCAGGATAGGGCATTCCAGAACAGGTTGGCTACTTCTTTATCAGTGGGGATGTCAACTGTTCAAACCTCGAACTCCGTCCAGTTAGCCGTTGCATCGACATACGGATTG
This sequence comes from Bacteroidota bacterium, assembly GCA_021818875.1. Lineage (GTDB taxonomy): Bacteria > Bacteroidota > Ignavibacteria > Kryptoniales > JAKASW01 > JAKASW01. Next base: position 9,098 of record JAKASW010000074.1, on the reverse strand, counting down.
ACTGCGGCTGACGCCATAACCTTCAGTGCAACCCAGTCTTTCTATCATGGTACGGGAAATTTCAGCGAGCACACTATCGGACTGAATATTTCGCACAGGTTTTGAAACATGTGCTTGAATGAACGCGGAGAAAGAGAATGAGAACAAAGATATGGCTGTTGGGATTTGCGATAACAATCCTGATTTTGTCCTTGTCTTCGATCCAGGATGTGGAAGCGCAGACGATTTCAGGTATTACCGCCCAACTTTTCATCCAACCCTTCCCCAGTCCGTACGTCAGCGACTGGCAGACAAGTCCCTCGATTGGCACGTTAACGATTCATAACGGCACAGGTAATCCCGAGCAGGTCTTCGTGACCCTCGTAGTCTCGACAAGCGCAGGGGCAAAGGTAATTTCGGGGACAAGCTCCGTCATACTTCTACCTACCGGGGCAACCACGGTTCTTAACAATACCGATATACTTAGCGGGAACCTGACATACTATAATTCCGGGACAAAGTCACAAATCGTCCAGACCGGAAGAATTCCTGAAGGTATGTACACAGCTTGTGTCAGCATCACGGGTGCGGATGGAGTTCCGTTAGTCTCGAATGAGTGTTCCAATTTCACGATCATATATCCTAACCCTCCGCAGCTTGTTTATCCCTTTGATGGGGATTCAGTGACGACGACTTATCCGGTACTCCAGTGGACGCCAGTCCAGGTGCCGGTTCAATATCAGGTTCATTATGTCCTCACCATGGTGCAGATGCTTCAGGGGCAAACGCCGCTTCAGGCACTCTCGGCAGACGTACCACAGTATACGAACAATGATCTAATGACTACCACGCTGCAGTATCCGTTGAGCGCGCTGCCGCTCGTTGCCGGTAACACTTACGTGTGGCAGGTTCAGGTGCTGGACCAGAATGGTTTTCCTCCAGCGACAAATAATGGTAAGAGCCAGATCTGGACATTCAAGTATCAGCAGTCACTGCCGGCTTTCATTTACCACCCGAAGCATCTTCCGCCGCCGTCACCTCCGCCTCCGCCGGCCAATAAGCCGATTTTCACAACCACGACAATCTCCGGGACAATGTACGGCACATTTTCACTGCCACAGAAATCGTACCAGGGCTACCAGGGAATGGGATACCACAAACCGCAATACGGCAATTTCGGTTCAGGTAACTCGGGCGGTCAGCCGGGCCCTCAGCCGACGCCACTGGCTGACGCTACTTTGATACTTCGCGATGAATTCGTCTTTATCCAGCCGTACAATCCATCCACGAGAACACTTCAGGAAAGCATCGCATCAGGATACGAAAACATGGGAGTACCTGTCGCATCAACGACGACAGACGCCAATGGTAACTTCGCATTCAATTTTGCTCAGACTCAGCCGAGTCCTGATACTCTGTCGACCGATTATCAAGAAACCTCTCCAGACGGCCGGGAACTCACAGGCACATTGGTGGAGATGTATAGAATAACTGTTCAGGATCCGTACTACTGCAGTCCGGACAACGATATCGCTGTTCAATCAGGACAAACCGACAATGTTGGGTCGCTCTACGCACTTGCCAGATCATACTCTCTGAATGTGACACTTTCTCCGCCAGCCATCGGGATATCGCCTCAACAATTGAGCGGATTGTATGTCGTTCTTCTACGACAATCTCGTCCTATAGGAGTTCCAAACAACGAAGGATACACGGCACCGAGTGTATCGGACTCTGCGTCCAATTCGTTCATCAATGAAAACTTGCCGGGTGTCCAAAACATGCAAGTTGTCGCGGAGGCTACTGCTGATCAGAATGGTCAGGCTACATTTTCCGACCTGATGGAAAACATGGGTCCGAACGACCAGTATTTCGTTTGCGCTATTCCAGGTCCTAATTCGAGCTGGAATTTCTTCGTTAACTACACCGCGTTTCAGTTCGGCAACGATGAGGCTCCTACGCAGTACCCAAACTACCAGGTAACACCTGCCGGATGGCGCGACCAGGCCGTTTTCAACAGCGAATACACGTCACCGACTGTCTCAATAACTCAGGCCATGACGCTGGGTCAGACAGAAATAGAAGGCCGCGTCGTTCGTTCCGACAATCAAAATCAAGGAGTCTCAGGCGCGACATTGACCACGCTGCCGATGAGTGATCCTCCCGGCAAAATAATCAAGTATGCCGGATTCTACGGATTCCACACGCTGAGCGATGGTTCGTTCGTAATACCGGTAACGTCAGGACTTATTTACAAACTTGCAGTGACCGATTACGGGTACGACAGCACGCTTGTGAATGTCAACGGCGGTGGACTCCTTGATAGCGGTCAGATAGCCAACCTCGGCACCATCCGCCTGCAGCCTGGCTTGATGGTGTTCGGAAAAGTGGTGGATGAGAAGGGAAATCCCATCGAAGCGAATGTGATGCTCAACGGTGGCAATTATGCCGTCGCCACTCCTGCAGAGTGGCCCATGGTGGGTGGAGAACCTCAGACAGGTGGATCTGCCGGGAAGAATGGAGCGCCATTGTACCAGGTAGGAGGTCCTTCACCGGAGGTAGGTGGGCAATCTACAGGAGGAAACGGCCAGGGTCAAAATAACTACAACCAAAATCACAATGGAGGAAATGGGAAAAGTCAAAACAACAATACGAAGAATTCCAGTACTCAGACTCCTCCAACTATTTCATTGTTCATAACTCCTGCCGTTCCGGGACAGCAACAAATCATAATTGACCCCACGCCCTATGACAACACTCTTTTTCCCGACACTGAAACCGTAAACATAAGCCCGGAGCCATGGCTTGGTAACAATCCAGTGCCGATCGGAACATTCACGCTGATCAAGAAATATCGGAGAATCAAAGTTGTTGTCAAATCAGGACTAAATGGAATGCCGCTCGACTCTGCGCACGTCAACATACAGAACGTCGGGGATTTGCTCACTAACTCGGCGGGGGTGGCCGACACGGCGTTCTACAGCTCGGGATCTTCATACGACATCACCGTGACCGCACCGGACGGAAAAGATTTCGTGGCACAGTCGCGCAGTTGTTTAGTACCGGAAACGAAGGATTGGACAGTGCTCCGCTTCAGGCTTCAGGCTGCCACTCATATCTATGGCAGGGTATATGCTGGAACAGGCAGCGTCCCGGTTCCCGGTGCCGATGTGTTTCTTGCGCAGTCACTTTCATCGAGTCTTCTCCAGGTCAGAACCAAAACGAACAGGAGAGGATATTTTACCCTTCATGACGTACCGTTTGGCCGGGTGAGGATCGACGCCGCAAAGTCTCAATCCGATCTTGTAGGGGCGGACACGGCGCTTTCGATTGCTCGGATCGGTTTGAATAAAGGTAAAGGTGGAACTAGTTATAAGGCATCCATCAGCAACGTAAACCTACATCTCAGAATCTTCGAGGGGATGGACATAACCCAATTATTGGGCTTTCCGATGGAAGTAACTTCGTTGACCGAGAACGGATCCATTGTCACTATCAGCGGAAATATTACCAGAGTGCCTTCGAACAATACTTTCGCACTCGCTCCGTCGGATTCGCAGTTGCTGATAAGCTTCACAAATGTCGCAATTGATTCAGGAAGTCAGAAGGACAGCCTCGGCCTGCCTTACGCGGTCCCTGAAAGATTGCCGCTTGTCACCGATCTAAACTCTATTCAACTGAAGTTGTACGGAAGCCTCGATGCTGTTCAGAAGAATAATGCAAAAGGTCTCGCGATAGATGCTTTCGACAGTGGCGGTGAGGTTGTTGACCCGACCTACATTAGCCCAGTTAACTTTTCGCTTTCGTCTGTAGGTCTTCCGAATATTTATCTAGAGTTGTCGAGCGCCACCGGCGGGGCAGGCAGACTCTCGATACCAACAATTACGTCATCCGGCAAGGCTCCTCCCTTCAGTAGCGGAGGTTACTACGTTTCGGACTCGAGCGGCCACTCCTTGAGGTATATCCTGAACTCCCTAGTGGCTGTCGCCGATTCGAGCGTTTCTAAGGTGAATGGAGACAGCTTGATACTTGCGACGACAATACACACGGATCTTGGAGGTATAAAAAGTCCGTACAACGACATCGATCTGAATGTCGGCGATGTGGTACTGCACAAGAATAGTGTAAACGCAGTTTCGGGTAGAGGAGGTGTGAAGATCGATATTGACAATTGGGTCATAGACGGTTTGAAGTGGTCCTTTGCAGGCGGAGGCATGATCATCGATAGTGGATTTGTTCAAACTCAATTAGGAAATATCTCGTTCGCGAACATGGAGGTGGATTCAAATCAACTCAAGTATCCGACCTTCCAGTCGCAGACTATTTTACTTGGTGGAGTGCTTCCACTTGCCGTTAACAGTTTTGTCCAGTGGGATTTCGGCATCGACAGTTCGAGCGGTCACTGGGCGCTCTCTGTCGCACCTCATCTTGGAGCCAACTATGGTGCGGCGTACATAAACGGACTTCCGGGCACCAGTGACCAGATATCCATCGACAACTTCAGCGTAACGAGCGACGGCAAAGAAGAATTCACTCCATCGAACAATGCAAGACCGTTGACTCTGTACCAGGTTGCGTCGTATACACCTTCGCAACTAAATGTTATGCCCGGTAAAGTCGAGGTGACGGGCAGTATGGACCTTCATCTCCCGCTGGTACCGGGTCAAACATGCGTTCTGGATTATTCGAAATCGAACGGTGCGCTTGTGTTTCAATACAGCAAGTTCCCGATCACTTTTGGTGTTGACACTGTGGTGAACGTCTCTTTTCCCACCGACTCATCAAATCTTTGGGCGCTGGACTCTTCAGGCTTCCACGCTACCGGTACTGTATCAGAAAATGGACTGTTCAGTTTCAACGTCAGGTTATACAGAACTACAGACTCGACATCAATCTGGGCGCTGCCTGGTCAGACTTTCAAAGTGTCGGCGGATGGTAAGACATACCTTGCCGATGTCAATGGCTGGATGGAAGATCAGCAGGGCTCCTGGACGCCGTTCACTTTCAGCGGAAATCTGACGGGCGTGAACAATGCTAATGGTTCCGTCGTCATGGTCGCTTACGGGGATTTGATCGGCACCGGTGGAAAAATCACTATAAAAAACCTAAGCTCTCCCATCGGCGATATCACCATGGGATACGACCCTAAGACAAACCAGATTTATGGTTCGGTGAACATCGACATCGATCTCACCGGAGGGAACATGCTGAAGGGGTCGGCCACTATGTCGATTTCAAGCAACAACCAGTGGCTCTTCACGGTAGGGGGAGAGTTGGACTGGCAAAGTCCCAAGATAACTATCACCGTTGGTTTCATTCTTGGCGTTGGTGCCGTGGACGACAACGTTAAATCTGTGCTGCAGGATTATTCCTGGTATTACGAGAACTTTGACAGCCTGCCGCCCGATTTGCCGAGTGCTATATCCGGTTTCTTCTTCGAAGGTTCTGCGACAATGCCTATTCCCGGCATTCCGCAAGCGAGTTTATCTTTCGGTCCTGTTCAAGTTACTCTCGCGGCCCTGATGGGAGGCGATCTAACCCTGGCGATGACTTTCAATTCTGACACGGGAAATACTTACGCCGCAGGAGTAATTGTTTTTGCAGAAGTGCAGGCAGTGGTCAGTCTTGAGTTCCATGTCGTCTGTGCCTCTGTCAGTGCAGAATTGCTCGCTTACGTGGACCTCTCAGGAATGTACCATAATAGCAGCGACTGGTATGTTGACGGCAAGACAGGATTGGAGCTCAGGGGGAGTGCATCGGCCGGAATTGGGCCCAGCTGCAATAACACTTGTTCGGGAGGAGGAGGATGCACGATAGTGAGCCAGTCTGCCACCTTAGGTTTCGGCGTCGAGGGCCATTATGGTACAGACTATAAATCGGTGAATTTTTATTTTGGAGCGAGCCCATATTGAAAACGACGACATTACACTTCGCGCTAATTACTCTGTGCCTTTTAGTGCCGCAAGTAATCCTTGCTCAGCAAACGGGGAACACCATCGCGGCGGGAGGACCGGCAGGAATTTATGTTACGCTCGGCGGTGCAATCTTGAGCACGGCGCATCCCGTAGATGGTGCCATGGCATACACTATCGATAGGCGTGTCTCCGGCCAACAGGTCTGGCAAAAGATAGCAACGGTGAGCGGCCCGACGACTCTTTCGGAGTTTCGTTCCAGACTCGAATTGAGTATGTCGGAGGTTCCAGAGCCGATTCAATTGAAGTCAATACCTGTCGACACGCTTTGGCAATCGATAGAACGCTACGGCGAACAGGATTCGCTGAAGATCTGGGGAGCAATTCTGGAAGTGAAACTTGCTGCGGGAACCATCTATCTCGACACAACTGCAACTAAGAAGAAATACTACCAGTATCGTGTCACGATGATCAAGAGCTCGCGACAGCCCACTTTTGTCATGATGTCGAACGTTGCTTCGTACCCGCAGTCCGTTTCATTGCCCAAGCTACACTTTGCCAGAAAGATCACGAGTCGGAAATATGTGGCAATCTTCTGGAGATCCACCGTTTCCTCCTCCTTCAATGTATTCCGCCAGACCGGACTCACCGGAGCTTATGTAGAAATAAAACCGAAAAGGTATCTCACCTGGCAAAAGGATTCGGTCTTTCATGTAATAGATGATACACTGGTACAGCCATACCAGCTTTACAAATACTACTTGGTGCCGCAGGACTATTATGGAAATCCAGGTGCTCCATCTGATACGGTGCTCGCAGGCGCATATACATTTATGGAGACTCCTCCACCGGATTCTATGGGGGTCGCGAAAATGGATTCCGGTGACGGACTTCGAGTCAGCTGGAGACTCAAAAATCCATTGCCGCTCCGGTATTTGGAAATTTATAGGAGCCTCACTCGCCACAGCGGCTTTGTCAAGCTGGCAGATGTCTCGCCGCAAGCTTCGTACTATCAGGATCAAACCGCAAAGCCGATGACGATGTACTTTTACTATCTCGTCATGAGAGGACTTCTGGGTGAGTCATCTCCTAGGAGCGCGACAGTGTTCGGGCTTTACGTCAGCGATTTGTCGCCTCTTCCTCCGACCGTGACACGTGCGGTAGGATTTAAAGGCGGCGTTCGGTTGACGATAACGGCGACAGACAACCGTGTTGCCTTCTTTCACGTCTATCGAAACGACGGCTTTCATCGACAACTCCGGCTTATATCCGGCCTGGTACCGAAGCGAGATTCCATCACTGTCTTCGACGACACGAGCGGCGAGCTCTCGGGAAGTCTTATCTACGCGTACGCGGTGAGGGCGGAAAACGGAAGCCACCTCCTCAGCGGGTTCTCAGACACGGTTTATGCTCGGCCGATCATCTCTACGCGTCCGCCGACTCCGATGGGTCTGGCCGCGATGCGTGAAGGAAATGCGATACAGCTTTACTGGGATGACATGCAGGCCTTTGACAACGTGCTGAGCGGGTATGTCGTTTACCGCAAGGTTGCATCGATGAAAGCGTTGTCGGAGAAATTCGAGAGACTGACGCTTACCTCCCTACCGGCGAGCCAGAATCATTTCACGGACACGACCGCTCAGGTTGGCGTTTCATACAAATACGCAGTGCGTGCCATAGATGCCTTTCGCGGACAAAGTGCACTGAGTGCCACGGCACAAGCGGGGATTCCGGCAGTCGCTCCAATTCCACCGGCAGGACTCACCGCGACATCCACAAGGGCCGGAATTTTACTCCAATGGGATCAGTCCCAGCAGCCTGACCTGCTCGATTATCGTCTTTACAGATACCAGCGTGGGCATGCACCGGTCCAAATTGCGACCGTGAGGCCGAGTCGAACTCTTCGTGATCTCGACACGCACACCGAGAAGGGACAGTTGTATTTTTACTTTCTGACTTCCGTTAATACGAAAGACGTGCAGAGCGGGAGAAGCCAGGAAGTAGGAATAAGAAGATGATCCCGTCAAAACTGTACAAATGTCCAGTTGCTCGAACTCTTATGGATATCTATGATGCCATCAATAGCGAATTGTCTCGAACGAAAAAATGTGAGTTTGAAGAAGGAGAAATTTGAATGAAGAACATTCTCAAAATAGGTCGCGCGCAGAATTACTTTCTGATTCTCATCTCTTCGGCGGCAGTTGCGTTCGCTCTAAGTGGTTGCTTCGGAGCTTACAATGCACTTGGCCTGCATCTTTTCTCGATCAACGTGAAAGTCTTGGGCCCGAGCAATTCGGCACTTACGGGCGCAGTCGTCAGTTGCAGCAACGGCGAGACGGTCACTCTCGATTCGACCGGTATTGCGAAGCTCAGTTTCTCCGACGTCGGTCCATACTACATCAGCGTCCGGTACCAGGACAACCTGGTTGCATCTTATAACATTTCAATGCCGTCCGACGGGGGGAAAACGCTGACCGCGAACTACGTGCCGGGTAATGCATCGGCTGGTGAAAACGTCGGTGCCGGTGCGAACTATTTCGGTATGATGGGTGCGAGACTCTATCCGATGTTGTTCCAGTACGTCTTCAGCGCATACGGTTACAGCGTCGAGCTGGCGAAATATAACCCCGGTGAATATACCGAGTGGCAGATCACTGTCGATGGCAAAGACCAGATGACAACGCGTAAAGCATATCTGACCAAACTGTCCAATGGCGAGCAATGGTGGCAGGCAAGCTTTGTTGCAAACAAAGATTCGATGTTGATGGAAGTTCTCTTCAGCCAGCAAAAGCAGTCGATAAGGAGAATGCGGGCGAAGTTCGGAAACGAGTCTCCAAAAGAAGTGCCTGTTACTGAGGGCTGGTATACGTCGCCCATGCAACTCACACCGGAATCGATTGAGGGTGCGGTCGTGAAGAAAGGTGTTAGTCTTACCGTCCCCGCCGGAACGTTTACCTGCGACCAATTGGAGTTCGGACTCGCGCAGGGATTCACATTGCGAATGTGGAGAACCGCCGGTGTTCCCGGAGGCGTCGTGAAATACGAGATGGTCGGGTCGAACGGCAAGAACCTGTACTCAAGCGAACTCACCGCATACGGATCTGGAGCTACGACAGAGCTTGGTTCCTACTAGTGTACGGCATGAATGATACGCGTGGGCGTTGGTGCGTGGTTTGGAAGAGCCATTGCCGGAAATGCTGTCAGGTT
>JAKASW010000073.1 GCA_021818875.1 Bacteroidota bacterium | reverse complement strand
GGGGAGGGCATGGAAGAATGGCTTCTTCTCAATCGGATCAAGTTGTATCCCTGCAGCATATCCGTGTGGGACAAACAGTCTGCCGTCTCTGTTGAACCTTACTTTGCAGATGCCCTCACGGCCCGGTTTTATTTTGCATCTATGTCCACAGGCATAGCAAAGCACCCAGTCGTTGTCCATTTTGGAGTATAGTTCGCCCTCGAGTGCGTGCTCCTGTAAGAGGCTTTTGAGAGTTAAGGTTTCAGCCATTGCATCCTCCGACCGAAGAAAGTTTAGTGTATAGCTCGGAGAAAGTCAAACTACGCTTATTTCCTCAGCCATGCATCTATCATTTTTGCGATCTCTGTTTCACCTGGTCCATGAGACGAGAGACTCCCTTTTGCCATCCTTTGCCGCAACGCTTCGTACAGCGATACCGCGCAGGCCACCGACACATTCAGACTCTGAATCATTCCGTTCATGGGTATCCTGAACTTCACATCCGCGTGGTCCGAAGCATCGGCAGATACTCCGCGATGCTCATTTCCAAAGACCAGAGCAATTTTCCTCGTCAGATCCAGATCATAAAGTGGAACAGATTCCTCTGCGAGAACGCTGGCTGCGATAAGGAATCCGTCCTTGCGCAATGAGTCATAACATTCCTCAACAGACCGGAACTTCGTTCTTTCGACCCACTTACCCGCGCTTGCGGAACTCTGCCGCCCGATTTTCGGGAACGACTCAGAGGTGTAGACCAGACCTACTTTCCTTACACCTACCGCGTCGCAACTTCGGAGCACTGCACTCACATTGTGCGGATCGTGAATATTCTCCAGGATCACCGTCAAATCAACCTGCGTGGATTGAACTACTCGTTTGATCCTCCCCGTCCGTCGCTCCGATTTCATTCCCGCTTGACCTCCAGCAGTACAACCGCCGATACGATAAGTATACCGCCCGCTGCCTGGAACATTCCCAGCCTTTCTCCCAGGAATAGAAACGCCGTTGCAATTGCAACCACCGGCTCCATGGTGGAGATGATTACGGCTGTTGAAGGAAGAAGGTATCGAAGTCCAGTGAAATAAAAAAAGTAGGGGATGAGAACTGAAATCATAGAAAAGGTGATAAGGGACCAGATGACGCTCTGACTGAACGGTCCTATGCTCGGGCGCACAAAAAGATCCAGTAACAACCAAAATGCACTGCCCGCAAGCAGAGTATACGTTATTCCGGTCCAGAGCGGATAATTCTTGAATGCCGTTTTCGTGTATACATTGAAAAAAGCGAAAGTCAGAGCAGAGGACAACCCAAGAACAGCACCCACGACCCCAATGTGGACATTCGGATTGAGTAGTCCGAGCATAATGGTACAGCCTGCAAGTGCAAGGACTATCGCGGTGGTCTTAGGAAGGCTTATGCTTTCTCTCTTCGTCAGCAGCATGTAAACTGCCACGAAGACAGGAGCCGTGTATTGCATCAGGATTGCAAGAGGAACATTCATTTTCTGAATTGCCATATAGTAGGTATAGTTTGCCCCGGCTACTCCGACGATGCCCAAAATTGCGAAGCCAGCCACATCGACAAAGCTGATTTTCAGAATATCTCTCCTTGCCACAAGGGAGAAGACAAGCAGAACCAGTGCGGCAATAATTACTCTTGATTCGATCAGAAGGAGAGGAACGACATTATGCTGGAACAGAGATTTGGCTACAGTGGCAGAAGAGCCCCAGAAAAATGCCGCAACAAAAATACTGAGATACCCGCGCAGTCTGTTATTCAAGGTAAGATCTTCTAGAGAACTCCACTCAATTACTCGGTCAATGGATTAGCCCGGGTCGGCAAATATTGAGCTTCAGCTTCCGTCACCGGTCGTGTCGGTGGTCCCCCACTTCAGCACCTGGATCCTGACTCGCGCCGTACCAGCCTGTATCATCCCGATATCCCGTGCTGCCGCTTCAGACAAATCAATTATCCTCGACATGTCGAATGGGCCACGATCATTCACAGTGACTTCCACACTCTCCCCATTGCCCAGGTTCGTGACTCGAAGAAGGGTACCGAATGGGAATTCGCGATTAGCTGCAGTGAGGGCATTCTTATTGAAAATTTCCCCGCTGGCTGTTCGCTTTCCATTAAAACCCGTTGAATAGTATGAAGCGATGCCATCGATTGTGAGAAGGGGTGGTACGTTTGACGCATTTGGCATAGTCGGCTGAGGGGCGACTGTGCCTGGACCGGGGAAGGTGAACCGGACGGCCGACGCACAACCGGCAAGAAACACTGCAAATCCCAACGCGACTGCAGGTAGTGCAAAGGCGACGAAAATCGAGCGGTGACTGTGACTGTCCAACTCTGGACCTTTGTGCTCAAATGAGTTCCTGTCGTCCATCCTTTCGGAGGATACCGACGATCTCTTTCACCTGCTGTGACTTCCCTCGCTTGCAGATCAGCACAGCGTCCTTAGCCTCCACTACTATCAGATCCTCGACGCCGACAAGCGCAAACAGTCTATCTTGTGCCCACACATAATTATTCTTGCTTTGAATACCGACTATATTGCCTTTGTACGAATTGCCAGCACCGTCTCTGTCGTTGAGTCTGTACGCTTCGTCCCATGATCCGACATCGCTCCATGTAAAGTTGCTCGGAATGGTAAGAACGTTCTTAGCCCGTTCCATGACAGCATAGTCGACAGATATAGATTCCACGCGCAAATAGAATTCCTTCAAGACTGTTGCGAAATCTTTACTCCCAAAGGAATCCCTGAGCGGCTGCCAGAAGTCGCCAAAATGAGTCAGGTTTTTCCTCAGCTCGTCGAGGATAACATCGATCCGCCAGATGAACATCCCACTGTTCCACAGATAATCTCCCTTTTGCAGATACTGAGCTGCGGTCGCCTGATCCGGTTTCTCCTTGAACTCCAGAACTTTTCTCCCGCCATGCATCTTAATATCTTGATTGTCGGTATTCACGTCGTAATGAATATATCCAAATCCCCTCTCGGGATGTGTGGGTTTGATTCCGAGTGTCACGAGAGCATGCTCTTTGTCGGCGAGCCTGATCGCATCTTTGAGCTGCGAAATATAATGTTCCTCCTCCGAAATCAGATGGTCCGACGGAAGAACGACCATAACCCCGTCTTCGCTCATCGACGAGACTGCAGATGCAGCCACCGCAATGCATGGAGCGGTGTTGCGGCCGAAGGGCTCGGCAATTACATTCTTTTCTGGAAAATCCGGAAGTTGCTCAACCGCAATGTCCCGCTGAACTTCGTTCGTGACAACTAGAACATTTTCCGCAGCGACAATATTCGAAATCCTTTCGTACGTGCGGCGGTAAAGTGACTTGTCGCCGAAGAGTGATTGGAACTGCTTCGGCATCGTTTCTCTGCTCTTCGGCCAGAAGCGTGACCCGACGCCACCGGCCATTATTACGGCGTAGACTCGCATCGTTGTACCTAATCTGTCAATGGAGTATTTGAATTTAAATATATTCTTGGAACGCGGTTATTGATCATGCAAAGTATCTCGTACGGAATGGTGCCCAGTTCCGATGCCAAATCCCAGGCGGAGATTTCGGCATCCCCACACTTCCCGATGAGTACCACCTCATCCCCTTTTTGGACTTCATAATCGTCTCCGAGGCCGACCATGATGTGATCCATCGTGATAGTCCCGACTATCGGATACTTTTTCCCATTGATCAGGACTGAAGCCTTTCCCGTCAAGAGCCTCGTGAAACCGTCTCCGTAACCTATCGGAACCACACCGACCCGTTCTGATTTTCTTGTAAAGTATTTCCGACCGTAACTTATGCTCATCCCGGGCTGGAAGGTTTTTACTTGCACCAAGCTGGACCTCAACGTCAACGCGGGTCTGATATCCACCGATTGTGTGGTCTCGAAAGACGGATAGTATCCGTAAGCCATGATGCCCGGCCGGACCATGTCAAAAAAGGAGCCAGGCAAATCAAGGATCGCCCCGCTGTTCGCAATGTGGAAAATGGTTTTGGGACTCTTACTTGGGAGATTGCTTCGAGCAGACGACGCCAGGACATCCGTGATCGCCGTAACGACATTCTTGAAAGAAATAAGCTGGCGCTTTGCAAACTCTTTGTTGACCTCGTCCGACGTAGCGAGATGCGAATATACTCCCACCAGAGAAAGAGACTCAAGGTTGCTTATTGTCCTGAACGCCTCTACCGCATTCTTCGGGAAAAAACCAAGCCGACCCATTCCGGTATCTACTTTAATCTGGACACGAACTCTCTTTCCGGCACTGCCCGCGATTGCGTCCAACGCATAAGCGGTTTCCATTGAGGTAATTGTCGCGTCAAGATCAAATCGGACATAGTCTTCTAAGTTCTCTTCGGTTGGTGGAGAGAAAACCAGGATAGGAATATTCGTGTGCTGCCGCAAAGCGACACCTTCTTCGGCGATTGCCACACCAAGATAGGTGGCGCCGGCCTCAGTCACTGCCCTGGCAACCTGCACCAGCCCATGACCGTAGGCATTGGCTTTCACGACGCCGAGTACTCGAACCGCTGGTCCGACTTTGGCAGCAACTTTTCTTATGTTTTGCTGGATGGCGGCTAAATCAATTTCCGCGCGACTGGTTCTCATTTAGAAAAATATACGGATACAGCGATATTTTTCAAACGAAGACTTCTTGATAGTTGAGTCTGCATTTGAATGCTCATCCGAGTCTTCGGCTTGACCTTCAGTCGGATTATCACAGTGAACCCTCAACAGCCCTTTCAACCCATTCGCTTGACTTCCCTCAGCGCAGATCTGACCAGATCCTCTACCGATTTCGCCGCCTCCGCGTCGCCCTTGAGTACCTCCCTGATGGCACGCTCACTTTGCAGCCGCGAATAGCCGAGAGCCATTAGCGCATCGACCGCGCCTGACCTGATATCTTCCTTCCCTTCAAGGATTCCACTCGCCGCCGTGATCCCGACTTTCTCTATCTTGTCACGAAGCTCAAGGACAACTCTCTCGGCAGTCTTTCGTCCGATACCCGGCATTGACATGAGCGCGTGTGAATTACCGTTGGCTATGAAGTCGTAAATGTCTTTCACAGTTGCCGCCGACAGGATTCCGATAGCAGTCTTGGGGCCGATCCCGCTTACGCTGGTAAGCAGCTTGAAAAGCCTTCGCTCGTCACGGGTAGAAAATCCGTATAACTGCATATCGTCTTCCCTGACGACTAGAACCGTGAAGAGAGATACCTCCCCATCCATCGGGCCGATCGTGTCATAAGTGGAGAGTGGGACACTTACTTCGTAAGACACACCGTTCACTTCAATCACGAGACAAGCGGGACTCTTTTCGGCTAAACGACCTTTGAGAGCGTAAATCATTTTATCCCAACTCGGCAGAGATGAGACCAGAAAGATACACCGCAGAGACGCAGGGATATTCCAATCATTTCATCCCTTCGTGTCTTGGCGCCTTTGCGGTAAAAAAACCTGCGGACGACTCCTGACAACACGATGCCTGTTTCGCTCTACGAAATCTTTCCAGCTTTTGTACGAAGAACCCGTGTGGCCCGAGTTCTGTGCATGGCAAAGTGCGACCGCGCATGCATCGGCTTCATCTTCCCTCAGAGATTGGCTGTCACTCATGCGTAGGATGTTTCGTACCATGTATTTCACCTGCGACTTGGATGCGTTGCCGTTGCCGGTAACCGACTGCTTCACTTTCCGAGGGGAGTATTCTATGACCTCGACATTCTCCAATGCCGCACCCAGCACCGCTGCACTCCGCGCATATCCTAACTTGTAAGCGCTCTGCGCATTCTTCCCGTAGAATCCGGCCTCTACCGCAACAGAGTCCACAACGAATTTTCCCATAACGGCACGGACCCTTTCAAAAATGCGAACAAGCTTTTCCGGCATCGCATTCAGATCCGTCAAGACAATGGTACCATAATCGAGTATTGTCCTGTTGAATCGTTCCACCCTGATCACTGCGTACCCTGTTTTCCTCGAACCCGGATCGATTCCCAGAACGATCATGGAGAACTATTGATTCAGCGAGGTAAGGACACTGTCGTCAATATCGAAATTGGCATACACATTCTGCACGTCGTCATGGTCTTCGAGCGCCTCCATCAGCCGCAGCACCTGTTCCGCTTCCTTCCCTTCCACGCGAACGGTGTTCTGAGGAAGGAGCTGTAGTGACGCATTCGTAATGGCAATGCCTTTATCCTCGATCGCCTTCTTGACGACCTCAAACGATTCCGCCGACGTGGTCACATCATAGTAATCATCCTCGGCCCGCATATCGTCGGCACCCGCATCCAGGATGATTGCGAGCAAGTCATCCTCCTTGACGCCGGCCTTCGGAACTTCTATCGACCCTTTCTTCTGGAACATCCAAGCAACGGAGCCGGACTCAGCAAGCTTCCCGTTGTTGCGATCCAGGAGGTGACGTATCTCCGCAACGGTTCGGTTCTTGTTGTCCGTCACAAGCTCAAACATCAGTGCTACACCACCCGGTCCGTATCCTTCGTAAGTGAGCTCTTCGTATACGGCACCCGGCAATTCTCCTGTCCCTCTCTGGATGGCACGCTTGATATTGTCGGCGGGCATGTTTGCACCTTTTGCGGTCTGAACCGCAAGTCTAAGCCTGGGATTACCGTTCGGATCACCGCCCCCGTTTCTTGCGGCGATAGTTATTTCCTTGATAAGCCGACTGAAAAGCTTGCCGCGCTGTGCATCAGTCCCGGCTTTCTTGTGTTTAATCTTTGCCCATTTGTTATGACCAGACATTCTTCAATCTCCCAAAGTTACCTCTCCGAAATCTCCTCAATGAGGACGATTGTTCGGAGAAGAGTTTCTAAAATCTTTTAACTGCAACTGATAATATACATTACCTGCATAGTGATTTTCATCTACCGAGTACACGATGTCGAGCATCGTGCCCGGTTTGACAGTCTTTTCGCCGTTTCTAAATTTTATCGCATCGAATGTGACTCCGTTCATCCTGAGCTTCATTTTCAGATGAGAGTTGCCGACGATTCGCGATTCCGTCAGAAGGACATTTGACGAACGAAATACCGGCTTGGAATTGTGAGGTCCGAAAGGCTCGAACATTTTGAGTGTCTTCACAAAATCGCGACTCACGTCTCTTAAATCGAGATCTGCATCGATGGAAATGACAGGCGTTTTCATCTCCTCGGTGATAGTCCTGGTCACAACCTCTTCAAACTTCGCCATGAACCGATCGAGGTTCTCGGGTTGAAGTGCAAGTCCCGCAGCTACTTTGTGTCCCCCGAATTGTATTAGGAGATCCGAACAATCTTTTATGGCGTTGAAAATGTCGTAACCGACGACGCTCCTTGCGCTACCCCTGGTTATTCCGTCAACCGTCGCAAGCATGATAGTGGGTTTGTAAAAAGTCTCCACAATACGCGAAGCGACAATGCCGATGACTCCCGGGTGCCACGAATCACTATGCAGGACAAGTGAATTGCGTTGGCCGCCTGCCATCAACGAATCTGCCAGATCCTTCGCTTCGTTGAAAGTTCTCTCATCCAGCACACGGCGGTGGGTGTTCTCACTCTCGAGTACCTGAGCAAACTCAGCTGCGACATCCTCGTTGTCGGTTATCAGCAGCTCCACAGCTCGCTTGGCATCACCGAGTCTGCCGACAGAGTTTATCCGAGGTGCAATATTGAACGAAACCTGTCCTGTGGTAAGGCGAGTGTGGTCAACGTGCGAACTGCGCAGAAGTGCATTTACACCGGCGCGCGGATGCTGCGCTATCGCTTTGAATCCCTCCTGAACAAATATCCGATTTTCTCCGACGAGCGGGACGACGTCTGCGGCTGCTGCGATTGCCACAAGGTCAACGTATTCATCCGGTAAGTTCCCTTTGCCAAGCTTTATCGAAACGGCCTTCGCAAACTTGTATGCAACTCCACAGCCTGAAAGGTACTTGAACGGATAATTGCACCCGGGTTTTATCGGATCGAGTACAGCTACCGCATCAGGGCATACATCAACTTCATGGTGATCGCAAATAACGGTGTCGATTCCCTTCGAAGAAGCATACGCGATTTCTTTACTGGCAGCGACTCCGCAATCCACGCTTATCATCAGCGAGTATTTTCCTGCACAAGCAAAATCGACTCCGATCGTGCTGATACCGTAGCCTTCCTTGAGTCTGTCAGGGATGTAGTACTCGACATCGGCGCCCAACTTTCTGAAGAACATGTAAAGAAGAGCAGCGCCTGTGGTGCCATCTACGTCGTAATCCCCGTAGACTAAGGTTCTCTCGTTTCTCTCCAATGCCATGACGATGCGCTCGACCGCTTTTCCCATGTCACTCATCAGGAACGGATCATGCTGATCTTGAAGAGTGGAATAGAAAAATTGTTTTGCTCTTTCGGGCGAATCAAGTCCGCGCTCTACGAGAAGACGGGCGACCACCGGCAGAACACTGAGCTGGCCTGCCAGATGTATGACGGCTCGCTCGTCAGGCACTTCAGTTGGTAACCAATTGTAATTCATTATTCCTTACTCGGCAAAGCCGGAACTAAAGTTTAAGTTCTGCATCAGAGGCTCATGCGCCTTTGGCGCAGGAGGCACTGGGAAGTACGCAAGCTTTATCAAACTACTTTTCTCTCTGAACTCCGCGCCTTCATGTCGAAAATGTTTATCACTCAGCCGAACAAATTTCACTCATAACAGCCTGATCGACGAACAAAAATGGAGTGAGCCGATAAGCCGAATTCTGTCTTTTCGCCAGAGGCGAAGAGGCAGCCATTTATCTAAGCGACCTACCCGGGAGTTGAACCATCTCTGGTGAGTCGTAGACTCACCAGACCGGATCTCTGACGAGCCTGGCAGGCTCGTTCCCGAACAGCCCTCGCGAGTTGATCGAGATCCTCCCCTATTTGGTCTTGCTCCGCAGGGGGTTTACCAAGCATCCGGTTGTCGCCATCCGGACCGGTGGGCTCTTGCCCCGCCTTTTCACCCTTACCTCGTGAGATAACTCAAATTCAAGACTTGTATCTTCGACCATACAGTTTTATCTCACGAGGCGGTTTATTTTCTGTGGCACTTTCCGTCGGGTCGCCCCGCCTCCGTCATCCTAAACGATGCCGGAGCCTGCTGCCATGTGGAGTTCGGACTTTCCTCTCCCACCCACACGAATATGTAGTTGGGAACGGCTGCCTGGCTCACTCCAAACCGATTGCCCGTCGACGCTCATCGAGAAACTGTCCATCCACACACCACGTATCAAATTCGCAAAAAACTCCTACTTCTCCAAATTCGGATGCCATCAGTATTCGGGAACCTCGAACACGAATAGCATCTGACCGTTTGCCAAAACACGAATGCCAGCAGAAGACCGGTGCAGCTTAAGTCCCGGGACAAAAGGAGAGGCGAGATCCGTATAACAGTATTCAAACGAAACGAATGGACCTAATATCAAAGGCTCAGTCTTCGTGGGCAGTTTCTTCGACGATCTCGTTCGGTACCAGAATTCTCCCGCAGTGATCGCACGTGAAGATTTTTTCCATCTGACGGAGGTCAAGTAATCTTTGCGGCGGAAGCACATTGTAACATCCTCCGCACGCGTTCCGGCGCACAACCGGTACTATCGCCTTCCCTTTCGTGGCCTTCCTGATTATCTCATAACGTGAAAGAGTCTGCTTGTCTATCTTCTGCGCAGACTTTTCCCGGTCCTTGACGTATCGCTTCTCCTCGTCATGTGTCAAGGAGACCAGTTCTTCAAGTTCGACTTTCTTTGAAGAATATACCTCACTTTCCTGATCGTAATCCTGGCGAAGTCTTTCCACTTCTTTCGCTGAGACGGATTCCTTCGCCTGGATTCCCTCCAGTTCCTTGTGAAGCTCCTGCAGCTTTTCTTTCGCATTGTCGATTTGCTTGCTCAAGGCATCGTATTCCCGATTCGTCTTTACCTTGATCCGCATCTCAGTATATTTGTCAATCCGTTTCCTGACATCATCGAGCTCCTTGTCGATCTCTTTCTTGCGCACCACGGCTTTTTTTAAGTAGTCTTCATTCTCTTTGATTTGCTCTTTGAGTGCCGATATTTTGATCTCAAGGTCGTTGACTTCAGCAGGCAAGTCACCGCGTTCCTCAAGCAAGCCGTCTAATTTCAAATCGACCTGCTGAAGCTGGTACAAAGTTTTGAGTTTATCCTTTACAACCACCGTCTTCTCCTAGTCGTTGTTAAAAAACCAATGCGTTCTCAAGTCGTTGTCCAATAGATTCAACTTCGACTTTTCCTTTGAATAATTTTTCGATGAGCCTGTACATCAGCTCCGTCACAAATCTTTCTGTTCCCTGATGTGTCGCGTCCACAAGGACCGTGGGACACGATTTAGCCTCCCTGAAATCATGATGCTTAACGTCCCCGGTAATAAATATGTCGGCTCCCGACCTGATTGCGTCATTGTAAAACGTGTAGCCGGAACCTGCGCAGAGCGCAACTTTGCGTACGTCCCGATCAGAGATATTCGAGACTTTTAGAAACTCCAGTTCGAGAGTCTCCTTAAGATGACTCAGAAAATCTTTGGTTGCCAGGGGTGGTTCAAGATCGCCCATCACTCCGAATCCCAGATTCACGGCTTCATTCTTCAAGGGATAAAGATCGTAAGCGACCTCCTCGTAGGGATGAACGGCAGACATGGCATTCAGCACTCCCCTGAGACGGTGCTTCTCAACCACCATTTCAATCTTTGTCTCCTCGACATGGTCGAGTTTCCCGGACTCACCCACAAAAGGAGAAGCCGAATCGTTCGGCACAAATGTACCGACGCCATTGACACTGAATGAACACTCCAAGTAGTTGCCAATTTTCCCTGCCCCCGCCTGCGCCATCGCATGTCTCACCTGATCCGCGTGAGTTTCCGGAGCAAACACAACAAGTTTGTACAAAGTGTCTTTTAATGGAGAGAGAAAACGAAGGTGCTTCATCCCAAGTCGAGCAGCCAGATCAAAGTTCAATCCATCCCGAACTACATCGAGCGCGGTATGGATAGCGAAGATATTCAAACGAGAACGGGCTGCTTCGACAAGAGGGTTTGGATGGGAAGTTGAAGTGGTGAATGATTTAGCTGGCCGGAAAAGGGGGGTATGATAAGTGATCAGGAGATCCACCTGACGTTTGACAGCTTCGTTGACGACATTTTCATTCAGTTCATACGCCATGCTAATCTTTTTACATTCATCATCATAATTGCCGACGATCAAACCAACATTGTCGTGGTCCGTCACAAGCTCAACTGGAAATCTGGCAGCAATAATATTAACTGCTTCTCGAATTGTCATCTATCAAAGCATTGACAGAGCCGCGGCAAAATTTGCAAAAAAAAAGTGTTCCGGCCTTTTCGGAACACTTCATATTTTCTCACCACGTTGCGAATCAATATTCAAAAATTTCTTCGCCGTTAGCTCGTCTCTTGATTTTGGCATCTTAAAATTACAATAAAAATATATCCAAGCGCCGCCATAATAGCAAGTGAGTGAATTTGACAAAAATGATATCAATTTCGCTGTATCTCAGTATCGGGACTTCTATTTATCTGTCGCATTATTGGGATAACGGAAATGGAGCCAAAGAAAATCACAACCTGATTATGTTAAACGCCGGCAGCGAATCGCGCAAAGGACTAAAGGTGCGCCCATGCAAGGTTTATCTCGGTGACATTCGGGTGAGAGTTCCCGCTACCGGACTCTACGCATATCCGGACTTAAGCGTGGTATGTGGCGAACCTCAATTCGAAGATGGAGTTAACGACACACTCCTTAACCCAATCTTGATAGTCGAGGTTCTATCCGAATCAACTGAGGCCTATGATCGTGGAAAGAAGTTCGGGCATTACCGAAAGATTTCTTCTCATCAAGAATATGTGCTCGTTTCTCAAGACCATTATGAAATCGAAAACTTCCTGAAGCAGTCGGAAATCGACATCTCATCTACAGATGTTTCATGGGCAATGGCGATACAGAGGCTCCGCAATGAAGGATGGGAACTGTTTGAAGAAAGTGATTTGAAGAAGTCAATCGAGCTGCCGGCAATTCAATGTTGGCTGAGCTTGAATGAGGTGTACGACAAGGTAGAATTTTAGGGGCCATCAACTTGTGTTTTCAGTTCTTACATAACGCGGCTGAACCGCAAAGCAGCTTCAATCGCTCAAGCTCTTATTCGGCTCCGGATGGTCATGCATAGAACCAGGCCAGTCTAAGTCATTTGCCCTTCATCTTGCTTTTCTCTATTATCTCCAGATAGGTATCCCAGAACCTCTCGCCCACGCTCGTCCAAGAGTATTCCTTCTGGACCAAGCGAGCAGCGGCGACTCCTAGCTTCAGACAAAGTTCCTTGTTCTCCAGCAGCATCAGCACTTTCTCCGCGAGTTTGTCCGGTGTATCGCCGACCATTATCTGGCCTCCATCTCCACAATGTATCCCCTCTTTTCCAATCGAGGTTGTTACAATTGCTTTCCCGGCCGCCATTGCTTCCAGTATCTTTATCCTCATGCCGCTTCCCGCTAGCAGGGGAACAACCACGACACGGGCACGCCGAAATACCTCACGCACATCTTCAACAAATCCTTTAACAATCACATGTGTTCCGTCATGAAGCTTGCCGACATCCCGCGAGGGATTCTTGCCGTATATGAAAAATGTGACCGTCGGTCTTGACCTGAGGATTGTGGGGAGAATCTCTTTCACGAACCACTTGAGACCATCAATGTTGGGAAGCCAATCCAAACTTCCGATGTAAGCGATCGTATCCTCTTCCCCGTCCGATCCATTGGGCTTAAAGTAGTCGACGTCCACACCAGCAGGTATTACGGTGGAATCTGTATCTCTCCGTAACGACAAAAGTCTCTCGCGGTCCTGATCGGTAATCATAATACACTTGTCAACCTCGGCACAGACGCCAGGCTCATACTTTAGAAATTTCCTCAACTGGATTGCGGCGTATCCCCGGTACAAAGGATTGCTTGAGCTTTGTGAAAACCGATCCATGATCTTGAGTTCCAGATTGTGCTCCCGGAGAACTACCGGCACTTTGAGGATGTCTCTGAGAGCAAGCCCGTAGTAAGCCATATGAAGATGGTCTACATGAATGAGGTCGATCTTCTTACCTTCGACGAATTTGATAATTTTCTTAAGGACATCTCTTGAATGGTATTTTTCAATGTTGATCGGCACATCAGAGAAGAAATTCCTAAACGCTGACGAAATCCCATATCGATGTGGGGAGGGTATAATCAAAAGGTCTTCGCACAAATTAGACAATTCCGGCGGCGTATCAGCAACCTTGCTCCCAGAGATGCCAGCGAAATGAATTTCCGCGCCGTGTCGACTTAATTCACGTGTGATGTAGAAAATACCAATGTTACCACCTTCGGTGAGAGGATATGGTATTCGAGGAGCCAACTGGAGAACTTTCACTTAGTCCAAAATATCAGAGGTCGATCAAAAATTCAAAAGTCAAATCGGGAGAAACCTGCTCAAGCGCCCCGATTGACTGAATAGTCATTTCTGCTATACAATCGATGCTAATCTTTCTTTCCAATCGTATAGATGCTCCGCCCGCGGAAAGCATTTGGCAATTGCATTGTGGACTCCCTTGTTCCCGTCAGTTATCACAAGTAACGGCTGCCGTAGTCCACGATCCAGCATATCCCGGGAAATGGTATCCCACGATTCCTCGCTCTCACTGCTTACTGCCATCGCATGCAATATCTCCTTGTGACCGTCCGAACATAATCGGTTCTTTCTCCTCCGATCTCACCTTCTCCCGATGTTCGTACCAACCCGGCCCCAAAAACTCTCTCACCTCTTCTTCCAGGCTTTCCTGCAACACCTTTTCAACTCCTCGTCCCACAAACTCCCGGAACGCTCCCGGGTCGCTACTTCGAAGTATCTCCTCGAACAATTTGTCCTTCTCTTCTGATGCTTTTATCTTCTTTTCCATAGGTGCTGTCTCCTTTCTTTTGTCGGTTATTTTCTTCTTTCTCAATTACAATTTTAACCGATCAACCGCTTTGCGGGATCCCGTCGTATAAATTTCTTTGGCGGGACTGGAGCGGCACCTCCTAATTTTTACACTAAGTTACGGACATTACCATTTTTAGCGGAGCGGATACTTGACATTTTTGTAGATGCCCTTGCCTTTATCCAGGCCCCTTCAGTCTGTCAACACTTATTAGCTACCGACTCCCTGCCAGTACGCTTGTGACATTGAGAGTATTTGACATGCTTGGGAGAGAAGTTGAAACATTGCTAAGCGAGCGCCAGAGGGCAGGTAGCCATTCCGTGACATTCACCGCAAACAATTTACCAAGCGGAGTATTCTTACAGACTTGAAGCTGGTCTGAACCACGGTACAAGCAAACTTTTATTGCTCAGATAATTGCCGGAGAGTTGCAAGTGGCCGCGAAGACCCGCGCAATGGGAGGCAAGCCAAGGGGAAGATAATCCTGAGGTTGTAGAGGTCATCAGACTTTGGACAAGCTAATATTGATTCGGCGAGCCTCTCTTCAACGAGCTTCTCTCAATCATTGCCCGATGTGCCACTTTGTTGTAGAACTCTCCGACGGCAAAATAGTTCTGTTGGCATGTGGTCATTTCATAGAGGACGTCTCGGTAATCGCTTGAGCCGACTTTCCGGACGGGCATACTTTCGAACCTACGACCCATCAGCCGCTCGATTAATGGACCACCTCCTGTATGGTTTCTATTGAAGTATGTACCAACTGCCCATACGCCGCGGCGCAAATCACCGTTTATCCCGAACAGCAAATTATTCACGTGAGGTATATCCACGGTAATTACCTTAGCCCACTTCAATCCGTTGAAATGTAAAACGAGCGACTTCCTAAGCCTTCGACGAGTATATGTCCCGACGGTCCAGATATTCTTCTTTCCGGTTGCCGCGACTCCGAAAAGAGCGTTTATTCCATTACCAATATTCGGGGTTTTAACTTCTTTCCATGAAAGCCCATCAAACCTTAGACAAAGATTTCTTGAGACGAGATCGTTAAAGTAATGACCGACCGCCCACACATCACTTGGTGAGCTTGCCGATACGAAGGCCAGAACATTTGTACCACCATTCCATTGGCCATGGCCCGGATTACTTACATTTACTACTTTCCAATTGGATCCGTTCCAGTGTTCGATGAGAAGATGGTTCGTGCTTTCAAACTGAAGGGTCATATACCCGACACCGTGCTGAAAATAGCCTCCCACTGCCCAGGCGTTGTCAGGATTTATGGCGACGACCGAAAACAGCGCTGCCGCCTTACCCGGCGAGGGAGCCGGAATGAACTTAAACTGTCGGCCGTCGTAGTGCATAATCAGAACTTTCCAGACACCTGAAGTCCAGCCGGGTTGGTAACTCCCCACGGCCCATGCATCGCCCTCTCTGTCGGCTGATATGCCGAAAAAACTGGCCCAGGATGAAGGATTAGTCGGCATCTTTATGGGCATGACATCAAACTTGTTTCCGGCAAGCCGCTCGACTAATGGATGTACACCTTTATGAAAATATGAGCCTGCCGCAAACAACTTTAGTCCGTCCACGCTCGCGACAGCTTGAAGGACAGTTTTCTCGCCAGGTTCCGGAATCCCGACAGGGTGAAACTGCATCTTCAATATTGGATGGCCGTCACGAGAGAGGGCACCGGAATTCAGTTCCCGTGATTGTAGAGGATTACCTTCCGCAAGCGATGCGCCATGGAATGCTAGGGAACATGCAACCACAACTTGAAGTAAACTCGAGTAGGTAAGCCATGTGCCTTTTAACATTTCAGTACCAGCATAAGGTAAGGCTTATTTCACATTTATAAAAGTTGCCTGGCTTGGGCGTTGGTTCGAGGAATCCCTTCCAGTTTGCCAGAGTGATAAGAAGCACATTTGGAGAATTGACGCTTGACTTTCAATTCAAGCCTGTTCAAATTCACACATGGCGAGCGCATCCGATGTTCGCAGGTTAAGTTTCATTTCTTATAGACTATT
>JAKASW010000415.1 GCA_021818875.1 Bacteroidota bacterium | reverse complement strand
GGGACCGATCCCGAAAAATATATGGGCAGGCTGAAAGCCAGTTTGAAGAATTTCTTCGACGGCGTCGATAACGGTTATCAGAAAATCATATCAACATCTCTGGTCCATAGAAAGCCGATTATATTTGGCGTTCTTGGATTCGCCTTACTGTCTTTTATTTTATTCAAGTTTGTCGGAACAGAATTCTTTCCTGCGACTGACGAAAGTCAATTTACTGTCAGCCTAAAGTTGCCTGTCGGTGCGAGAGTGGAGCAGACTGTGGACTATGTAAAGAAGGTTGAAGCCGTGATCCGTAAGTCTGTTCCGGAATTGAAAACCATCATTTCCGATATCGGCGTTCCGTCGGAGAAGAGCGGAAACCTTTTCAGCCAGAATGCCGGTGAGTATGCAGCGAATCTCGATGTCGAGCTGGTCTCTCCTAGCCACAGGAAACGCTCGGAAGAACAGATAATGGACGCGTTGAGACCCAGGCTCATGGCAATGCCGGGAGCGAAAATGTATCTTGCACCCGGAGGCTTCCTTCATTTCCTTCTGAACTTCGGTTCCAACGCCCCTATCGACATCCAAATCGTTGGATACGATCTTAATACAGGAATGAAGCTCGCGAGACAGGTTGACGATATCGTGCGTACGACTCCGGGCGCGACCGACGTCCAGATAAGTATGGACCCCGATATGCCAGAGCTGGAAGTGAAGGTTAATCGGAAGAAGGCTGGCGCTTTGGGTGTTAGTGTTGCGAATGTTGCAAATACCGTCACGACCGCAATGGACGGCACCGTTGCTTCGCAATACACCGATCCTCAGAGCGGCGATCAGTACAACATCCTGGTGCGTCTCGAGAAAAAAGACCGCAACGACATAAGTGATTTGGGCGACTTGATGGTACCTAGCACAAACGATTCGCTTGTGCAATTGCGAACCGTCGCCAATATAGTGATGAAAACGACTCCGGTAGAAATCGACAGGGAATACCAGCAAAGAATAATCGATGTTACTGCCAACGTCGCCGGAAGGAGTCTCGGTAATATTGCTTCGGACATTCAACAAAGGCTTGACAAAATTAAAGTGCCGAGCGGATTTCAAATACAGCAGGCCGGGAACGTTCAGCAGGAGCAGAGCACGTTCAGCTCTCTCTCTATCGCCCTCCTCCTCGCAATTATACTGGTCTATATGGTCATGGCATCACAGTTCCAATCACTCGCGGATCCATTCATCATTATGTTCTCAGTCCCCCTTGGACTTGTAGGAGTAGTGTGGGCACTGTTCCTGACGAATACTTCTCTGTCGGTTACATCCTTTGAAGGAGTGATCGTGATGGTAGGAATCGTAGTGTCGAATGGGATTCTCCTCGTTGACTACATAAATCGTCTGAGAAAAAGAGGCATGGAGCTTCATGAAGCGGTAATACTCGGCGGCCGGACAAGGCTTCGTCCGATTCTGATGACTTCGCTCGCTACCGTAGTTGGTCTAATCCCGATGGCAATCGGAATGGGCGGCGATAAGTCACAGGCGCCGCTGGCAATCGCAGTTATCGGCGGACTGACGGTGTCGACATTTCTGACCCTTATTTTCGTCCCCACTCTGTACACAGTTTTTGAGGAAAAATTCAGAAGAGATCTCAAGCCGGAAGAAGACTAGCTTCCTAGCGTAAACTGTCCGTGTCATCCCCCCGGAGGACTGATGTTCCCGGGGGGTGTCGTCCGCGTTCACATCCGGTCTTTTCTATGACTGTCCTCAACCTAACATGATGGTACAGCAATCCTGTTCTTCCAACTCTGAATAGGAGGAATCCATCTTTAGTAAATACTACGATTATCCAGAGAAATAGATCGGTTCTTCAAAGAAAGTTATTTGCACCTGGATAAATGAATAATTGCGTTTCCAGGGGGAGAAATTAAATCTCAAAAACGGAAGAAAAGCGCTAATATTCTTGCCGGCACTTCATACAATCATCGAAGAGCAATTCAAGAAAGAGGTAAACAGGGGTGGAATTGTAAAGAACCTGAAAACATCAAATATTGTTCAAAAATATGTTAAGACGAGATAAACCTTTGACTAGTTGACCTTAAGGATGCAAATATCAAGGCGGGCTCCAATCGGCTTGCGCTCGCGCAGGCAAGAAAGGAAGAGGAAGCGTTGAACCATAAATCGAAGATTGCCGCAGTAGTGGGAATAGAATTCGCGCCAGGGTCGTGGACATTGCAGGGCGGGGAGTTAATCGTAAATTACATTCTATGATGGAGCGACGCCCGAAGACATGGAACAGTCCGTCACTGTTCCTCTTGAGCGGGCAGTCAGCAGCAGGAACGACATCAGCTCCGTGCAGTCGCGAACCCGCGAAGGAGTATCCCAAATTTTTGTCTACTTCAATTGGGGGACAAACACCTACGTGGGTTTAGTACGACTTAGAAACCCACTGCCTTTGGCAGGCGACTCGCTCGGAGAGTCAAAGTCATAGCCAGCCATCCAATGAATTGGACGGCTGGCAAGAGCACAAAACCCTTTAGGGTTTCGCGCTCTTGGGAAGGCGTCGATTTCAATCGATGCCTTTTAGAAGCCACCGGCTTTGCTGGTGGTAATTCACTTGACATTATTCAGAAGACAAACAGAGAACTCGAGCTTCTGCCGCCTGGCGTTTCACAGCCGATTGCCCTGCAATTCGATATCTCAAATATTCCGGTCTGTACTGTCGTACTCAGCAGCAACATGGGTCAGCGTGCTTTCTATGACCTCGCCTACAACGTCATCGAGCCGCAGCTCGAACATCGTGATAGAGCCGGAAAAGGAGGTCGAGATACAATCGGCTACGCTGATGGATAAGTT
>JAKASW010000414.1 GCA_021818875.1 Bacteroidota bacterium | reverse complement strand
CTGTTACACTGCTCGATCGTCGCTCCGCAATATCATTCCCCTCGACGGTTCATTTCAATGATTAATCCTGGCCCCTCCAGGATTGGTGTCTCGCAATGACATTGCTACTTTCCTAGTGTGTCAAGGGCTTTCTGGAACCTGCCGGCGTGGGATTTCTCAGCGCGGGCGAGAGTCTCGAACCAGGTTGCAATCTCCGCGAATCCTTCTTCCCTCGCAGTCTTGGCAAATCCGGGATACATCTCCGTGTACTCGTAAGTTTCACCGGTAACCGCTGAGCCGAGATTCTTCTTAGTGTCGCCGACCTCAACGTTCGTAACGGGATCTCCGACTTCTTTCAGAAAATCGAAGTGACCAAATGCGTGGCCTGTCTCGCCTTCTGCTGTATCGCGGAACACGCCGGCTACATCAGGGTAGCCTTCGATGTCGGCTTGTCTGGCGAAATAGAGGTAGCGTCGGTTCGCTTGCGATTCGCCGGCGAATCCTTCCTTGAGACAGCTGTAAGTCTTGGTTCCTTTCAATGGCTTTGCCATGTCTTCCTCCTGCTTAATTTGGTTATGATAATAGTAATCGATATTATTATAAAGCATGGAGGTGAAAAGGTCAAGTCTGAGACTCGAGATCAGATTGCTGCTTCTATCCTTTGACCCATCTGCTCAGTAGTCAGGGTAGTGGTTCCTTTTGAGACGATATCTGCAGTCCTGTAGCCTTCGTTCAGAACGATCTCGACTGCTCTGAATATCTTCCTCGCAAGTTCTTCTTGCTTCAATGAATACTCAAGCAGCATCGCGGCAGAGAGTATGCTGGCAACCGGATTGGCTAAACCCTTGCCCGCTATATCGGGCGCGCTACCGTGAACCGGTTCGTAGAGTGCATGCTTGGTCCCGATGCTGGCGGAAGGTAGCATCCCGATTGATCCGGTCAGCATCGATGCTTCGTCGCTAAGTATGTCACCGAACATATTCTCGGTAAGTATGACGTCGAATTGCTTCGGGTTCCTTATTAGCTGCATCGATGCATTGTCAACATACATGTGATCGAGACGGACATCCGGATAATTTACCTTTGCAATCCCGCTCACTACTTCACGCCATAACATGGAAGTGTGGAGAATGTTTGCCTTGTCGACGGAAGTGACATGTTTGTTTCTCGACTTTGCGAGCCTGAAAGCGGTATGTGCAATGCGTTCAATTTCAAGTTCGGTGTATGTCATGGTATTTACGCCGCGCCGAATACCATCTTCCTTTGTTATCGTGGCAGGCTTCCCGAAATAGATTCCTCCCGTCAATTCACGGACAACCACGATATCGATTCCTTTGACAATGTCCTGCTTAAGTGCTGAGGATTCAACAAGGGCATCAAACATTACAGCCGGTCTGATGTTGGCATAAAGTTCGAGCGACTTTCGTAATCCAAGGAGCGCCTGTTCGGGTTTCGACTCGTAAGGGAGGTTGTCCCATTTCGGGCCGCCCACGGCACCGAGGAGAACGATGTCGCATGACAGAGCCGCTGACAAAGTCTCGTCCGGCAGAGGCTTGCCGAAAGAATCGATCGCAATCCCCCCGGCTTTCAGTTCAACAAACTCAAATTTCTCATTCAATATTTGTGAAGATTTCTTGAGAATCCTTACAGCCTGTGAGGTTACCTCCGTTCCGATTCCATCTCCAGGAATGACTGCTATCTTAAACATCGGCACCAGCCCTCTTAATCATCCCGATCTTCCTTGCGTAGTCAAAGAGTCCACCTGCATTGATTATGTCTGCAGCATCTCCCAGTGAACGAAGCGCAAATGATTTGCCCGTTGTTGCGTTTGTGAATTTGTTCGCCACGAGGTCTATCTCTACCCGGTCGCCTGTTGAAAACGATTTGTGAATATTGTCAACGGACTCAAGAGGTATGACAAATCCGCCGTCAACCGAATTACGATAGAATATTCGTGCGTAGGTCTGTGCCACGACTGCCTGTATACCTGCGATCTGGAGCGCAAGAGGAGCGTGTTCTCTGGATGAACCGCACCCGAAGTTTTTTCCACCGACTATGATTGTGAACTCCGAGCAGTATTCACCATCCTTGACAAACTTAATCTTCCCTTGCGGCAGACCTGACTCTTCATCGGGCACTCCGCTCATAGCGTACTTACCAAACAGCTTCCTCTCTTCCGGTGAGTGGGTATCGTAAACGAGATGCTTGGCCGGTATGATCTGGTCCGTGTCGACGTTGTCACCAACAACATATACTTTTCCGACAATTTTCTTTTCTGGCATTTTCTATCAATCTCCTGGTATCTTCGATTTTCTAACTCTGTTAATGCCCCTTTCATTCACGCAAAGTCGCATAAAGGTTTCACATAGTTTCACAAAGTAAGGACTCCGTGTGTGCTTCGTACTTATTTGTGAAACTATCCCTTCAAGCAAGAAATTTCCTTGGATCGGTTATCCTCCCTGTGACAGCAGTTGCTGCTGCAGTAAGCGGAGATGCGAGATAAACCTGTGCCTTCTTCGATCCCATTCTTCCGGGAAAATTTCGATTGGTTGTAGAGACGCAGACTTCCTGGCCGTTCAACCTTCCGAACGTGTCGTCCGGTCCACCGAGACAAGCACCGCAACTTGCGTTTCCAATCCTGCATCCGGCATCTTCAAAGACTTGAAGAAGCGATTTTCCATCCATCTTGTATTCTTTTAAGCCTCTTGCCACGTCTGTGGTTGCAGGTACGATGAACGTATCCACAACGGTCTTCTTTCCGTTGAGGATTCGCGCAGCCGCTCTGAAATCTGTCAACTTTCCGCCGGTGCATGAACCGATGTAGACGCGATCAACCTTGACGTCGGAGAGGTTCTC
>JAKASW010000072.1 GCA_021818875.1 Bacteroidota bacterium | reverse complement strand
GCCAGTCGAACTCACCCCTTTCTCCCCTCTCTTTTTCGAAAGAGAGGGGACGGGGGTGAGTTCGGTTGGAGATGCTGAATTTCTTGAATGACAAGATCTGTTGGACATATATCCTTTTCAGAAGCCACCGGCTTTGCCGGTGGTAGTTCACTTACTCGTTGTCATTTTACGTCATTCGCAGAAATCGGCGCGTAAGATATCAGAGTACCCCGCTGGCCAATGCTTTGGCAACATCTTCTCAACTGACCCCCACCGCCAGCTCAGCAATCCTCTTTTCTAGAAGCTTTTTCTCTGTCGCCGATTTTGTAAGCTTTATTGCCGTTTCGAATTCTGCCTTAGCTTCGGTCGCCCGATTGAGCCGCAGGTAGATTTGTCCAATAAGGCTATGGTACAGGTAGTAGTTTTCGATTCTCTTTTTACCTGAGATAGATTCGACAGCTTTCAACGCCTCATGAGGTCCGTGTACCCGCATCACTGCTACCACCCGGTTCAGCTCCGTTACCGGTGACGGAGAAATCCTGCACAGCCATTCATAAAGCTCGAGGATTCTTTTCCAGTTTGTGGTCTCGTAAGTCTTAGCGGCACAGTGCTCGAATGCGATCGCTGCTTCCAGGTGATACTTGCTTACAGATTCTCCGAATGCGGCCTTATCCATATACTCGTTGCCGAGCACAATCAGATCCTGATTCCACTTGCTCCTATCCTGGAGAGGTAGAAGAATTATTTCTCCGGCCGGCGTAAGCCGGCTTTCATTTCTGGATGAATGAAAACACATGAGCGCCATCAATGCGAAAGTCTCCGGTCGCTGAGTGTTCGGGTCCTCCGTCAACATCTTACAGAGAAGCATCGCTTCACTCATGAGGTCTTCTCTGATCAATTTCTCGGAGTCTGTTGAACTGTAACCTTCGTTGAAGAGAAGATAGATGGAATTGAGGACTGCTTCGGTTCTCGATTTGAGATCCTCATGCGGTGGAACGACAAAAGGAATCTTGTTCTGTCGGAAGAATTCCTTTGTCCTGTACAGGCGCTTTGAGATCGTGTCTTCGGAGGTCAGGAACGCCCGCGCGATTTCTGAAGTGCTGAAGCCGCAAAGAGTCTTTAGTATCAGAGTGACCTGGCCTTCCTCCGGGATTCCCGGATGGCAGCAAACGAACATCATCCGCAGCATGTCATCTTTGATGCTGTCTTCCTGCCAGTCGTCGTCGAGTAAGTCCTGGACGGGAGGCCCCGTGTCCGGCAACGACTCCTCTTCGCCGTCGGGACTGATACGCACCGAGTGCGAGTTGCGCCTGAGGACATCGATTGCTTTGTTCCTTGCGGCCCTGTAAAACCACGCAGACGGATTATCCGGTATTCCTTTGACGGGCCAGACCTGCACGGCTTGCAGGAGAGTGTCCTGTACCACGTCCTCAACGAGCGCGAGGTTCTCCGCTCCGAATGTCCTGGTCAAAACGGAGACCATCTTACCGGCTTCGTGGCGGAAAAGATGATCGACAAGTTTATCGACGTTATCCTGGTTCATAATAAAGAATACCCTTGAGACGCCGAGACCCTGAGCTAAATAATTATAGTCTTTGCGTCGTTGCGTCCCTGCCTGCCGGCAGGCAGGTTTGCGGTGAGATTCATCTTATCACTCGGGCAATTTTCTTTTGTTCAACTTCACCGCATTGATGATGAGTGCCTTCAGCGCTGCCTCGTCCACAATATCATCTTCAAAGAAGTCGATGGCACGAACAGTCTTGCTGTCTAATCGCGTGTTGAACAGTTTTTTCGGATCTTTCACCTGAGCGCCCTTCGGGAATGTCAGCCTCACGGCGTTTTTGAGTGTGTCTGCCACGCAGACAATTCCATTGTGAGACCAAACGGGGACTCCGGATGGCTTTGATGGCTTCTTCCACTTCACCTCTTCGACCAAATTCGGATCGGCCTTCTTAATAATGGCTCGCAGCTGTGCCAATTTCTTCCCCCGCCAGTCACCCGGCTCTTTGATGATGTCATCTATCTGTTGGGATGCGGACTTCTCATTCGTGGATGGATTGGTACTTGTTTTCATACTCGGCTCATCGTCCTTGTTGCAACTTTCTTTCTTCCACCAGGAGCGCCTTGCGTGGGATCGAGCAGCACTCCGTTCTTTGAAACTGACGGTTCGGTGCATAGGTTACGATTCCAGCAGCATGGTCTTCGCTCTCCCCTTTCAAGTTTCGAGATCGCCACTTCGATTCGTCGTTTACGAGTCTCATCTGAACTGGTTGCGCGTATCCAGCGAATCCATTCCCAGCGCGCCATCGGCGTAACGGACTTGTAGAGCGCGCGCTTGTGGCGAGACTGAGAGGGCACGGTTCAAATCCGCCGGCACATCTGGTTCCGGCCATTCCTTCATCGGTCCAATCGCCAGTGTCACCTTGTCGCCTGTACCGGCATGGGCACTACCAAGAAGCGAGTCGTCCACTCTGAACCAATGGCTCCACTTACCGTCCGGTTCGAGCGACGTTTGGAAAGGGAAACCGTTAATGGTACCTTCGACCATCGTCTGGCCTCGTGACGGAAGTCTTGCACTCGCCTCCTCAGGTAATCTTAGGATGGTCCATGATCCGATGTTAAACAGTCTTGTTTCAAAATGGATCATTGACAATTCCCTAATCCTCTCAGCAGCACTAAGTTGTTTGCTTACCTTCCTTCCTGAACCAAAACAAAACAACAGCCAGGATCGCGTTCACAATGAACGGTGGACCGGACTGAGCAAATGCCTTCATGCTTGTAACGAGCTGATATCCAAATACCAGCACATGCCCTGTCATGAGTACCAATATGATCAGAGACAACCTGCTCGCAGCCCGTTTTTCCTTTGCAGCGAGGAACGAGACAAATGCAAAAACCAGCGCGTATAGCCCATACAGCATATCGAGCGAGGGATCATGGTTACTTTCTGTGAACTTCTCGGCGAGACCGGGAAAGAGCAAAAACATTATCCCGAAGACTGCAAGGTAACCGGCAATAACGTAAAGAAGAATTTGTAGTCGCTTGGTCACATATCACCTCTTTTGCTGACACGATACACCGGGACGGTGCCAGCGGTGGTAATCAGCCCTGAGGCGAGGCAGCTTCTCACGATAGCAAAGCTCCTTCTTTTGTCAAAGGCGATAGTCTTGGCCACCTCTTGTACGCCACGAACACGGCCAGGATCGCAGGTATCAAGCCCCACAGGATGCCCGGAAAACCGGAATACTGAAAGTACAGCGCAATACCCAACAACGACAGTAATGCCAGGCCGACCGCCGCGATGGAATTTTGTTTTCGGAACTTCGCGCCGGGCAGAATCAAACCTAATGCGAACAAAACCTGTAGCACGCCGATGGCTATCCAAAAAGACTTCGGCAAAGCGTTCAGTGCCCACCCATTAGCGATTTTATCGTAATTGTTTACCACATAGACTCCGCCTACCGCTTCCCACAATGCCAACAGGACTTGAAGAATCCATAGCAAAATGTTCATGCGTTTTCTCTCACCGCTTTCTGCACGAGCGCGGCGATCTTCGCCTCTTCGGCGGGAGTCAACTCGGGCAGTGCATAGGCCACGGGCCACATAGCACCGTCATCGAGCTTCGCGGAGTCATTGAATCCGAACATCGCGTACCTCTCTTTGAACTTCAGTCGGTCACGGAAGTAACAGATGACACTGCCCTCCTCGTTGGCGTACGCAGGCATCCCGTACCATGTTTTCGCAGACAGGCCGCTGGCTTTGATGATTGCGTGCAGCCGCTTGGCCATGCTACGGTCCGGCTCCTTCATCTTGGCGATTGCTTCGAGCGCGGCCTTCTCCTCTGCTGCCTTGCCTGCTTCCGCCTTCAATTCTTTGGCGCGGGCCCTCATCGCAGCTTTTTCATCAGCGGTGAATTGCTGCGACTTCTTTCTGCTTGAGGTGGTGCTCTTGCCCTGGTTCATGACAATCTCCTTTTTGTGATTGGTCAAAGATCGAATATCATAGAACAGATTTGATAATAAGTCAAGTCTGATTTGCTCTTCATCCGTGACCGGTCGACGGCTGTGCAGGCGCTTTGCGGCGGCGTGAGAGGCAAAACCACGCCATGGGAGATTCATCTTGCACATCGAAGACGACAGACCGCAGGTCGATGATCTCCAGCACCGGCTCGATTGCCGCCAGTACATCGCGTGCACTCCGTCGGGGCGGGCCCACTTCGCGGGCCGGACCCTCGGTGCTCCCGATGAGACTTAGCCACTGTCCATCTGGCCCCAGGAGGCCGGCGACCTGCGCGGCAAAGCATTCACGCTGCCTGGGTTCGTCGAAGATGTGGAAGCAGCCGCGGTCGAAAATGAAATCGAAAGGACCTGGAGGTGGCGCATTGAGAAAGTCCACGTTTTCGAACCGGCAGCCCTTCACCCCCGCCTGCTTGGCGCGAGCCTTCTCCACTGCCAGCGGTGCAATGTCGATGCCAAGTACGTCGAAACCGCGTTGTGCCAGCCATAATGAGTTGGTCCCGGTTCCGCACCCGACTTCGAGCGCCCGACCGGGTTTGATGCGCCTGGACTCGACGAACTCTGCCAGGAGCGGATCGGGCCTGCCGGTGTCCCATGGCAAGAACCCTTCCGCGTAATGCCCGTTCCAGTCTGGGTGGGGCATGGATACTATCTCCTCCCTCGTTTGTTCAAGAGGTCCCTCTTTGGCTTTGCGATTTTGAATATTGGAGCCTGTTTGAAATTTGGCATATGGATTTCGCGATTTACTAAAATGTCGTCATCCCTCTTACTTCGACACTTCCATCCTGATCGAGGACAGGACAGCTTTTTGCAATTTCGAGTGCCTCGCTCAAGTCGCGTGCTTTGATGGTACAGTGACTCCCCACGATTTCTTTCCCTTCGGCAAAAGGTCCATCCTGTACCACCTTCTTCGATCCCGATATAACTTTGGCGACAGACGTTGAGAGCTGCTGACCGGGCGTAATCCTTCCGTCTTTCACAAGACCTTCCATCCACTTCTGCCACTTCAGCGCTTCCGTCTGGAATTCCTCCGGCGAAGCTGAATTATTGTAGAATTTGTTTCCGACCGGAAATCTGAACAGGAGCATAAAATCTTTCATTCTGCTTTTCTCCCTTTAAGGTATGATTCGGTTATGTCGTCCATCTCGGTGATTTCTCTGACCTCAACCATGCCGCCGGCTTCCAAGACGGGACAACCCTCTGCTATCGTTATTGCTTCTTCGTAGGACGGGGCCTTGCAAATCAGATAGCCGCCGACTATTTCCTTTCCTTCTACAAACGGTCCATCCGTTACCGCCTTACTCTTTCCGACGACCTGTTTCCCGGTGGGGCCGAGCGGCTGTGCCGCGATAAAGACCTTTTGCATCTGCAGATCGTCCATCCACTTTTTCCATTTGTCCATGTGGCTCAGGAAATCCTGCTCGGGTCGCGCGGTGATCCTGTCATATCCGCCCCGGAAAAGCAAGAGATACTCTTTCATATTCTACTCGCAGATTTGTTCCGCTGCTGACTCGCGGTGTTACCTGGTTTTGCTGGACCGGTAGGTTTGATGAAGTTTAATGCAAGCACTATCCAGTTTTCGAAATCTTTCCGCGAAGTCATTACTGATTCGTCGATCATGACCATTCTTTTTGATGCTCTCCCTTTCATGATCAGCGGACTGCATCCATCTCGTTGGACCGCTTCCGCAGCAAGGTCAGGAGAGAGCCGAAGCATCATCTCGCCGCCGCGAACTCCAAGGCACATCCTTCCGTTCACCATGAACACAAGAAAACCGAACATCTTCTTCTCTTCGACTTTCCTGTAATTGACCAACTCTCCTCTGATACGGTTAGCTAGTTCCACATCGTATGTCATGCTCTATCCACCTCTATTAAGCCATGAAAGCTTTGAAATCCTCGGTATCGAAATATATGGACGACGAGGCGAGCTTGTCGCCCCTTACCGATAGAATCTCAACAACCTCCTTCGTCGAGGTGTTCCCCCTGGGGGAGCGCAGATCGTACGCCGCGATGGCACACGCCTTGTCCCTTTCGACGATCAGCTCCTTCACCCTTATGCCTGTAACGGCGCGGAGGAATCTTCCGGTAATTTCAACGTATGATGATTTGCCTCGGGTAGTCTGGGCCGGCATCGTGAATTCCATTTCGTCCGAGATCAACGATTGCCAGTCGGCCTTCTTTTCGATTGCATCGAAGTACTTTGTAATGACCTCTTTCGTTGGTGAGTCTGCCATTTTCTTTCTCCTTCATCTATCTTGCTGTGCCTTCTTCTTTTTCGTAATGTCGCACAGCATGTCTGAATGTATATTCAATCCGACGTTGGTCATGTTATAAAGATGCTCGCTTGCGACCAGCCAGATTATCTCGCATATCTCCCGGTCTGAAAAATATTTTGCCATGTCGGCGAAAAGTTCAGGATCGGCTTTCTTCT
This sequence comes from Bacteroidota bacterium, assembly GCA_021818875.1. GTDB lineage: Bacteria > Bacteroidota > Ignavibacteria > Kryptoniales > JAKASW01 > JAKASW01. The sequence goes on along the minus strand of JAKASW010000072.1, from coordinate 9,767 downwards.
CCTTCGTCAGCTTCGTCACGTAATCTAAGGCGGCTCGTTCTCCATCCGAAAAGAGCGGACTCGTCTTATATTCGTCGAGCGCATCGAACTTCCCAATGCTCATCGATTTGTGAATGATGTAATATCGTTGCGAGTCAATGCAGAACTCACAGACATTGATCCGCGCCACTTGCTGGCGGATAAGCAAAGCAGTCTCTTCCGGCAGCGTCAGTTTCTTGTCAAATCTGCCGACCTTTGTATAAAAGAGGCCGAACGCATTTGGCAGTCTTGCCGAATGAACCGCAAGGGGAGACATTACTTTGCCAAACTGCTTCTTCATGAAATAGTAAACAAATTTCATCAAGAGTGTCTTCGGCTTTTCTACCGGTGGTAAGAATGTACTGTCAGGGTCAATCTTCTTCACTGAGACGACGTTGCCGACATTTGTGTAGGATAGTTGCGTAGCCATAACGTTACCTATAAACCTTTGTTCTTAGCCTTTAAAAGACCAGCCGTTCTATTTTTGTCGTCGATCCCAAAAAAATCAGTGGTACGGATGTATCTGCCGGCCCCGCCGCGCCCAATCACCTCCATCAGGTCCATGTCCACATGAAATCTTTTCGGATCGATAAGTTCGTCCTTTATCCACAGATGCAATACGTCGGCAATGATGACCCACGTGTTTCCAATGAGCATAGTGGTACGCTCGCGACATTCGATGGAAGCAGGCGCGGCAGCTATCCGCGGGACGCCGATCATCGCCGAAGGGGCCAGCCCGAGGTTTTGGTCGTCTGCTTCACTTATTCCAGCCGGGTAAAAATCCGAGGTGCGATCCATCTTCTCGGCGAGCTCTTCGTTGGCGATGTTAATCACGAATGCGCCTCCACTTCGGATGTTTCGAGGCGTGTCTTTGAGGCCTTCCTTGAAGTTGTGCCGATATTGCGGTCCTACCGTGACTATCGGCGGATTAACACCCATGAGGTTAAACCAACTGAATGGCGCAGCATTGACAACTCCGGCCTCATCGACTGAAGTGATCCATGCTATCGGTCGAGGAATTATGACGCTGTTCAATAGCTTGTACCGGTCGGCGGCTTCAATCGAGGCAAGGTTAAAATCCATCATTGACCTCAGCTTACCATCGGTTCGCGTATCTCGACATTTCCACCGAAGTCGAATATTGGGCAGCCGCGAGCGATGCTGACAGCGTCGTCGAAGCTGCTTGCCTTGATGAACTGGAATCCTCCGATGATTTCTTTTCCTTCAGCGTAAGGGCCATCGGTAACTCCCTTCTTCGCGCCCGTGAGGAGCTTACCTTCAGCGGTGAGGCGCTGCCCGACTCCGAGCTTGTTTTCTTTTTGGAGCTCGCCGAGCCATTTCTGCCACTTTATCATAGAGTTCTGAAGTTGGTCCGGTGAGGCGGTCTTAAAATTCAGTCCGCCCCTGAATAGCAGCAAATAGTCTTTCATCTTTCATTCCTTCTTAGATTATGTTTTGTGTCGCTTCGATGGTTCCATCAGCGACGGTGTTTATTATCTTCAACCAAACTAATGACGAACGGGATCCCGAAATCTGGACAGACAGGTTGTACTCTTTGGCAAAATTGCTTAGCATGTTAAACCCACGATTGAGGAAAAAATGAATTCATTCAGAAAAGAGACTGTCAGCCAACAGGAAATCTGAGCGATGAAAGCAGCATTACTTACAGCACCTGGCAAATTCGAAACTAGGCAGCTTCCTGATCCGCAAATTAAAAACGACACGGATGTGGTGATCCGGGTGAAGACGATTGGAGTTTGTGGTTCGGATATTCACTACTTCACGACTGGCCGTATCGGCTCGCAGGTGGTGAAATACCCGTTTATCGTCGGACATGAAGCCGCAGGAATCGTGGAGAAGACCGGAAGCGGCGTGACGCGTGTGAAGCCCGGACAGAGGATCGCTATAGAGCCTGCAGTAACATGCGGAGAGTGCGACCAGTGTAAAGCCGGAAGGGAGAACACATGTCGCAACCTCCGTTTCCTCGGGGCACCGGGACAGCTTGACGGAGCGCAATGCGAATACATAGTGATGCCGCAAGAAAACTGCTTCCCGATAGTTGACAGCATGACGTTCGAGCAGGCAGCACTCTGTGAGCCGCTAGCGATTGCGGCCTATGCAGTCGAGAGGTCGCCGCTTGCCGCGGGGAAGAGTGTGGCCATCCTCGGAGTTGGACCTGTGGGGATGTCGGTGTTCCTTGTTCTACGGACGAAGGAGATCGGCGAAATATATGTCACCGACAAACTCGATGGGCGTCTCGCGGCTGCGAATAAACTGAAACCGAAGTGGTCGGGCAATCCGAAACGCGTCGATATCGTGAAGGAGATTTCTAGTAATGAGCCCTTGCAAATGGACGTTGTCTTCGAATGCAGCGGAGATCCGGCAGCGATTTCGCAGGGAGTGCAATTGCTTAAGCCGGGCGGGACTCTTGTGATAGTCGGAATTCCGGAAGTGGATGATGTGCCGCTTCTCATACACGAGTTGCGCAGGAAGGAAATTACGATCGTAAATGTGCGAAGGCAAAACCACTGTACTCAGAAGGCGATCGATCTCGTCGCGTCTGGAGAGATAAATGTGGACTCGCTCGTGACGCACCGCTTCCCGCTCGAAGAGACCGCCAAGGCGTTCGACCTCGTCGCGAATTACAGGGAAGGCGTGATGAAGGCAATGATACATATCGACTGACGAGGCCGACCGAAGTCGAAAAGGTGCGCGGGAGATGAACGCAGATCTGGTAGTGGGTTTGGATTGCAGCACGACAAGCGTGAAGGCAATTGCCTTCGACAGGAACGGGAAGGCAGCCGCCTCCGCGATCGAGTCGATTCCGCTTTACTCGCCTCAGCCGAATCATTACGAGCAGGATCCCGAGGACTGGTGGCGTGCCGCTAGAAATGCGTTGAGAAGAATCACCGGGGAAGCTGGTCCGGCAAGAATCGCGGCACTCGCCGTCTCTAACCAGAGAGAGACGTTCGTTGCGCTTGACAGGAGCGGAAGACCACTCAGACCGGCGATCATCTGGCTGGATGAGCGATGCAAGGATGAGGTAGAGTCGTTCGCAAGTAAAGTAGGGAAAGAAAGAATACACCAGATAACCGGAAAGCCTGTGGACTATGCGCCGGTGGTTTACCGTCTCGCCTGGATGAAGAAACACGAGCCGGAGCTGTTTCGGAAAATCGGGATGATATGCGACGTCCACACTTACATCACCTGGATGCTGACCGGCTCGTTCAAGACAAGCTGGGCAAGCGCCGATCCGCTCGGGCTGTTCGATATGAAAAGTCGAAAATGGTCACCGGTGATTTTGAAAGTGCTGGGGTTAACCGAAAGTCAGGTGCCTGAAAGTTTTAGTCCGGGAACTGTTCTCGGGACTGCTTCAGGAGGTGTCACAAAATGGACCGGGTTGACTGAAGATACTTTGGTCGTGGCTGGCGGAGGAGACGGACAGGCTGCAGGACTAGGATCGAATGTGCTCAATCCTCACCGCGCATATCTTAACCTCGGCACGGCGGTAGTGGCCGGTGTTTACGGGACAAAGTACAAGACGAGCAAAGCGTTCCGCACAATGTGCAGTTGTTCGGACACCGGATATTATTATGAATGCAGTCTTCGCGCCGGGACGTTCGCGGTTGACTGGCTGATCAAGAACATACTGGATATCGATCCGGCACAGCATTCTGAAATCTACAGGGAGCTTGAAGACGAAGCCCGCGAGGTTCCGCCTGGCAGCGATGGGCTGTACCACCTTCCATACCTGTGCGGCGTCATGAATCCATATTGGGACATCAATGCCAGAGGAGCATTCATCGGCCTTTCGTCATCCCACACACGCGGGCACATCTACAGGTCGATACTCGAAGGTATCGCTTACGAACAGCGGTTCGCTGTCTGCGAAGTCGAGAGAGTTATCGGCACCGGTGTGAAGGAGCTTGTCGCAATCGGCGGAGGCGCGTCGAATGATCTCTGGATTTCGATATTGGCGGACGTTACCGGAAAATCGATCATGGTTCCGGAAAACACGAGTGCATCCGCCCTTGGCGCAGCGATGGCCGCCGCCGTTGCTGCAGGGTGGTACAGAACTTTCAAGTCGGCCGCAGCGGGGATGATCGGGCGAGCAAAGACAGTGAAACCCGATCGGGAAAACCTCAAGCTTTATTCTCACTTATTTGAGAAGTACAGGAAGACCTATCCGGCATTAAAGAAGGCAGGGATCTAAATAGACTCCGGCGCATTTCGGGGTCTCGACCATGGCCGTCAACTTTTCATTTGAATGCGCCATTCAGATGCCGAGCCGGCTCCTGAATTCCGATTACGGTTGTCTCGTCTCAATGATGAAGTGAACTCATAGATTTTGACAAGTGCATACGAGTGTACCTGCAGAAGTTTCATCCGTGATTGGCTGTAACAAGACGTTTCTACTCTCTCTTGTTCTATGAAAAGGGGAAAGAAATCAGGTCGGCGCCGGGTTAGGTCGCCAGAAAACAGTAAGTGACGGATTGCAACACCGTGAAAATAACATTCGGAACTATTCCCTCCCATTAGTTATATTGGAACAGTTAAAGAAACATCTTCTCCCCTCCAAAATAGAAGAACGGGCGACGGTGTTCAGAAGCCGGGACTTGGTCTTCTCAATAGGATAATCAGGATAGTAGAAATCCCACATTCCTCCATAGCGGTTCAACTTCCCAGCATTATTATCATTCATTTATCATAAAGGTTTTATGAAATCACAATCTTTTATCCTGAGCGATCAAATGGTCGAACTGCTTGAAGCTCAGGGAATCACGGTGGCGACGCCTGTACAGGAACAGATTATTCCCGCCATCACCAAAGGTCAGGACGTCCTGGCACAATCCGAAACAGGATCGGGGAAGACATTGAGTTTCGCGATCCCAATCATTGAACAGCTTCAGAGACGCGACGGTCTAAGGGCTCTCGTTCTCGTACCCACGAGGGAGCTGGCGGTCCAGGTGTCGGGCGAATTCATCAAATACTCGGTCGGAAAACATCTGGGCATAGTTCCGGTTTACGGCGGAGTCTCGATCAACAATCAGGCATCGAAACTTCGTCAGGCAAATATCATCGTTGCAACTCCGGGCCGGCTTATCGATCTGCTGAACAGGAATGCACTCAAGCTGGATTCGATCAAGTACTTCGTCTGCGACGAGGCAGACCGCATGCTCGACATGGGATTCATCAAGGACGTCGAACGAATTGCGTCAAGACTTCCGCGGGAGCATCAGACGATGCTCTTCAGCGCAACGGTATCGGAGGAAATCGAGAGACTCGCGTCGAGGTATCTCCATAACCCGAAGAACGTCCGCCTGGAATCTACTGTGAAGCCGATCTTTCTTCGCCAGACATACTACCACACGTCTCCTGAAACCAAGCTGGATCTACTTGCGGACCTGTTAGGACGCGAGCGTAATCTTGCCATCGTGTTTTGCAACCGAAAACATATTACCGTGAAAGTCTCCAAGAAACTTGCAGCGATGGGAACTCAGGCGCGTGCATTGAACGGCAACATGTCTCAGTCGCAAAGAGAGAAGGTCACGGAGGATTTCCGAAGAGGGAAATTCACCGTCCTCGTTGCGACTGACGTTGCAGCCCGCGGACTTCATATAGATGATGTCTCCCATGTTTACAATTATGAAATCCCGAAGGACGTGGACTCATACACTCACCGGGTTGGAAGAACGGCACGCGCGGGACAAAAAGGCGAAGCGATCTCGCTTGTCGCGACCGCAGAGGAAAAGAAATTCTTTAAGCAGATCCTTTTCAGATATCGAGGCGAGATAACTCTTAGGGAGAGCGGCGAGGTGCCGGAGCGGTCGACGAGACCGGCTCCCGCCAGACCGGCTGCCGATCAGGTTCATGCGCAGGTAGCAGCTCGCTCGAATAAGAAACCGCACAGACCGGAACATGGATCGCAGAAAACCCGGTGGCACGGACGGAGACGCGAAAGATATTGATGAGCTGCTAAGAGCGCCAAACCTCCTAAGCGGTCACGGCGGGTTCAAGCTGTGACGGAGGAGTTGATTGGAAAAGGAGTGTACTGGGACGGCAGAAAAAGTGCAAAGTGACCGCCGTTTCAGTTATATTGGATGCATGACAGAGAAGTCCTTCATAAACGGACTTTCAAACAGCACTTCGGACATAATTCAGAAATTACTTTCGCTGCTCGAATCCAACAATATCAATTATTGCTTGATCGGTGGACTGGCAGTCAATGCGTATGTAGAGCCGGTGGTGAGCCTCGACTTGGATATTGTGGTCGCTTCGGACCAGATTGAGAGAATCCGAAAATTGGCTCAGAAAGATTTCAGGATGGAAGAGTATCCTTACAGCATCAACCTATATGCACAGGATTCCGATTTGAGAATTCAGATACAAAGGGATCCACGTTACCAGCAATTTGTGAAGAATGCCATATTGGGAAAAGTCCTCGGATATGAAGTCAGGGTGGCATCTTTAGAAGACGTGTTGCAAGGAAAAGTGTGGGCCTATTCGGATGAGAGCAGAAGGAAGAGCAAGCGTCAGAAAGATTTGGCGGATATCAGCAGGATAGTCGAGTCATATCCAGAATTCTTGAGCACCCTCCCGGACGATATCAAGAAATTGGTTGCCTGAGGATTCTGTCGCGCGAGCTGCATGGTGAGTCGGAATTCATACTTTGTTCCAAATACCGGAAGTATTCCGCACTGGTAAATCGTTCCCTGTTCGTCCTTCACCTCGTTCCAGAAATACTGCGTGACTTTCTTCCGGTTGTACGCGTTCCATACGCTCAGGTAATCCACCATGTCTGATCCGCTGAAGTTGAATCGCTTTTCGAAACGGACTTTGAGAGAACTGTATGGTGGATACCTGTTTGCGTTTATACTGTTGCCGTCGAGGACTCCTCTGTCCATTTTCTGTGAGGCGGTGCCACAACAAAAAGAACAGCAGGTATTGCATACGGGAATTGAGGAAACCTAGCGTAGAACCCGTTGTCCTGCAGGAGCATGTGGACCACGGCAATGCCGACGACGAACATCACCAAGGAGAGAAACCTGTTCGCATAAACCGCGCGGTGTTTCTGGAATATCAGAATTGAAAGGAGAAATGCCTGCGCGGCAGCAACAAGCAGCACGACCGATTCAAGCGTCATGGAAAAAGATAACTATCGGAGGGAATCGATTACAAAGAAATGCGCGAGATCAGGGCATTCGCTCAGTTATCGAAATCGGCATTCATTAAAATGGACGCCTACATTCCTGCCTCGGCAAGCAGGTGCAAAACCACCGGCGGCGGTTTCGTAAAAACAGCCGTTTGTTTTAACGAATGGCGGCCTAGCCGCGTTGATGCCATACCAGCTCACGGCCAGCGCCCCAGTATCCAATCTTCGATTTGCTTCTGAGCTTCCTCAATTGTTTTGAATTTCCACACTCCGTGCGGAAAGCGCCGGGTGAAGAGTCTTCCAAATGTCTCGTAGAAATCTGATAGCATCTTATAGTAGTTCGCGTCCGGTTTTTTCACGAGGAGAGCATCCTTGGCTTCCTGAAAAGTCTTGAACTTATAAACTGGCATCTTTCTTCAGTTGCTATCCTCTCATCATGTCTTTCAATTTCTGAAACAACGAGTGCGATTGCAGGTGCTTGACCGTCGACTGCCAGTGCGCCTCGGCATTGAACTTACGTTGCTCGTCCCTCTTCCGTTCTTTCATGAGCTCCAAGATCCGATCATCCTCTCCGGCATCGAGCCAGAAGCCGTGCTTGTTCTCGCAGTACTCCAACTGAAGATCGTACATCCTATAATCAAATTTTCTCAACAACGAATCGCAGACCGGGCACTTATAGCTAGCAGGTTCGCTTGACAACATCAGAGACCCTTTTTCTTCCTCGTCATTGAACGCTTCGTTCTCAAGCTCATCGAGCTCCTGCATCGTGAACCACATGCCATGGTCCATCGAACATGACTGCACTCCGATTCCATGGCGAGTCTGGTTTGTTAGTTCCATTCCACATTCGGGACATTTCATCTTAATTCTCCTTATGATCGTGTAGCATCTGTCAAATTTCCTGGCAACTACTCATATATTTCTCATACTCCGCTTTCGTATTTAGTCAATATGGCTGTAAAAGACAAGGTGAGCAGGACCAAAAGAAGTAAAACGTTTGGCTACATCTGGATAAACGCGTACGCGGCCACAGGTCCTCCCGTCGCGCCGACTATTCTTATTGGCGCCGTTTGCATGTCGAATCCTGAGCGATTCTCCGCCGGAATCTCGTCCAAATGGACCAGCGACTCCAAGATCATTCTATTCCTGAGCCGCTGATGCGACGCGTGACTTCCCGGTGGATCGATTGTTATTGAGTCGAGGCCGACCACCTTGAGAGTCGTGAATCTCGCCAGGAACCAGCTCGCGTCGGCCGACAGATAAGGTATCAAATCATAACAAAGAGGTTTGTTTATCTCGATCCATTTGTCATATCCCGTTCTCACTATGACGGCTCTTACGCCGGGCAAGAGATGTGAGATGTTCACGCGTTCAAAGCGATTACTGCGCTGTCGTGTTAACGGCAGGGTATCGACATTGTGACTTCAGGAGGCAGATAGCGCCGCGAAATCTTCTTCGGGTAAATCGATCTCAGCCGCGGCAAGGTTTTCGCGCAAATGCTGCAGCGAGCCGGTCCCGGGAATTACCACCATGTTAGACGATCGCTTGAGAAGCCATGCAAGTGCGATTTGTGCAATCGTGGCGTCATGCTTCTTTGCGATCGACTCGACCATGTTTTTCATTTTGTCGGGGGCGGAAGCGAGCGGGAACCATGGAATGAACGCAATGTTCCTCTTCGCCGTGTAGTCGACCACTTCCTCCCACTTCCTGTCAGTCAGGTTGTACTTGTTCTGCACCGATGCGATGGGGACAACTTTCTGCGCGCGCTCGATGTCCGCGACGGACACTTCAGACAGTCCAACGAACCTGATCTTCCCGGCATTGACCGCGTCCACCACAGGGCCGAGCGTCTCTTCAACCGGCACTTTTGGATCGATCCTGTGAAGCTGCCAGAGGTCGATCCGGTCTCTCTTCAATCGCCGCAAGCTTCCTTCGATACAGTCCATGATATATTCGGGCCGACCGTTTGGTGTCCACTGACCGGGCCCGGGTCTGGTGAGACCGCCCTTCGTCGCGATGACGATGCTGTCGTAGCGAGAGCCGAGTGCCTCCTGTATCAGCACTTCGCACGTATGCGGGCCGTAGGAGTCGGCGGTGTCGATGAAGTTGACGCCTGCATCGACCGCGGCCTTCAATACCTGCTTCGCGGATTCTCTGTCCGGCGCATCACCCCAGACGCCTTTGCCTGTGAGCTGCATAGCACCGTAGCCCATGCGATTAACTTCGATTTGCCCTCCTAAGAGAAAAGCATCTTTCGAATTGGAATTTGATTTCATTAGAGTCTCGTTTCATAGATTTGAAAAAGAAAAGATTTGAACGCAGATAAACACCGATGCAACCGATTTTCACGGCTCAGAAAAATCAAGATAAGGCATCCGCGTGAAGCGCTGCGCGGCTCGCTTGGCGCGACACTGTCTTTACTTATTATAACAAAATTTAGTTGGAACTTAATTCCACGATATGGTGTGGTTGAAAACCTACACTTCGTTGACTATACTGTTATACAAAAACTTCCACATGCAAAAAAGTCGAGTCAGGCAGAGCAAGCATTCGAAAGTCTCGGAGCTTAAGGTCGATTTCATAAACGCGCCGGGTC
>JAKASW010000413.1 GCA_021818875.1 Bacteroidota bacterium | reverse complement strand
CTCCAACCGAACTCACCCCCGTCCCCTCTCTTTCGAAAAAGAGAGGGGAGAAAGGGGTGAGTTCGACTGGCGAAGCCATCTTCACATCACCACTGCCATAGGCAGTGGGTTTCTGCCGCTAACTAAACAGAACTTCTCAACTATTTTGCCGTCTATAATCACGATCAACAAAGGAATTATGAAGAAGTATATGCTATTTATTTCGCTGCTGCCGACTGTTGTGTTCGCACAAGTTCATGAATTTAGAATCAATCCCAGCGGCATAGGCGACACGCTGACACTGGCACAGTGCGTCCAAATTGCTCTCGAGTATAATCCTCAAATCGCCGTCTCACAGGGAAGCCTGGAGTCTTCGCGGGCACAAGTCACGTTGACCAGAGCCGCGCTATTTCCTCAAATTGGTGCTTCGGCAGGCGTGACAAGAACAGGTGGTACGTCGCTTTTCGGTAGTTTTGTAGTCAGTAGATCCTTTAACTCCTACAGCGCGGGATTTTCCGGTCAGGAGCTCCTTTTCGATTTCGGCCATACCTATTCAAAGATAGAACAATCTGCCGATCTTGCTCACGCGTCCGGCCAGAATTTGAGAGCAACCCGACAGACCGTCATCATGAACACATACACGGCGTATTACAATTATCTTGCAGCGCAGAGAGTCAGGGAAGTGGACACTGAAACGGTTGTTGAAGCCGAACAGAATTTGCACCAGGCACAGGGTTTCTACAAGGCCGGCACCGTTCCCCAGTACGATGTGGTCGATGCTGAGGTAACTGTGGCAAATGCTCAGGTCAGTCTAATTCAGGCCAACAATAACATCAAAATTACGCGTGTCCAGTTAGAAAATGTGTTGGGCCGAAGTCTGCCGGATAACTTCGTGCTCCAGGATGTTCTCGGTGTTCCCCATGTTCAGGTAAGCATGAACGATGCAATAGGGACCGCTATCAAGAATCGTCCTGAACTCCTTTCGAGCATTGCCCAGGTTGAAGCAGGGAAAGCGGGATTGATTGCCGCGTGGACGTCGGTTCTTCCGAGTATAAATATTTCGGGTGGTTACAATTGGAAAGGATTTGAGATAGCTCCACTCTACAGCGGTTGGAATCTCGGTCTGACGATTTCGGTTCCGATCTTCGATGGATTTGCGTTGAGTGCGGGAATTGATGAGGCGAGGGCGAGCCTTAAGTCAGCGGAAGGGTCCAATAGCCTGGCGCTGCAATCACTTTACCTCGCTGTCCAACAGGACGTATATGCTCTCGAAGCTGCCGGACAGCAAATCCAGGCAGCAACAAAGTTGGTTCAGCAGGCTGCCGAGGCCCTGCGTTTGGCCGTCGGTGAGTATAATTCAGGAACAGGAAGCGAGCTGCAGGTGACTGATGCACAGGTAGCTCTGGCAAATGCAAGGATTACTTATGTTCAGTCGTTGTACAATGATAATATCGACTATGCTCAGTTGAAGCGGGACATGGGTATAATAAAGTAGATTGGGAATCTTCTAATACATGAGCGAGTTCGGTTCGCCTGCTGGAGTTGTGAAAGATAATTTTAGATAAGTGGAATGCAGAAAGACATGAGTGAGGGCGAAGTCCGTTATCGATTTTGTGGAAGGGAAAAAACAGGAAGAATAGGGAGATGAAAAAGAAAAGGATTATTACAGGCTTGATCATGGTTGTGGTCGTCGGTGGAGCGGTAGCATTCTTCACTCACAACGGTAAATCACAGGATGCTCAGTGGCTTACTCTGCCGGTAAGTCGTGGCAATGTCGATGTCGTGGTCACCGCAACGGGAACATTAGCTACAGACACGGTGCAAGTCGGCACTCAAGTCTCTGGCACGATTGCGAAGCTTTTTGCCGATTGGAACTCCAAAGTGAGGAAGGGCCAGACGATCGCTTTGCTTGATACAACATTCCTATGGGCTGCTGTCGAACAAGCCCAAGCCAACCTCGAAAAAGCAGTGGTCGCTGCTGATCTCGCAAAGACCACGTTCGAGCGGGTCAAGAAATTATATGCGAAGAATCTTGATTCGCAATCTGACTACGATACAGCACTCTCCACCTACGAGTCTGATTCGGCCGATGTTCTGGAGTTTCAAACTTCCCTTGAGCAGGCAAATATCAATCTTGGCTACGCAACCATCAAATCTCCTATAAATGGCGTTGTGCTATCAAGACATGTCGACGTCGGCCAGACAGTGGCCGCCAGCTTCAGTACGCCCACGTTATTTACGATTGCAAGAAATCTAACCGATATGCAATGCCAAGCTATGGTGGACGAAGGCGATATAGGAAACGTAAAAGTTGGTGAACATGTGACTTTTACTGTCGATGCTTATCCCAACGATGTATTTACCGGAACAGTCGAACAAATCAGACTGCAGCCTTCCATTGTACAGAACGTGGTCGAGTACACCGTTATTATCGATGTGCCAAATCCGGACTTGAAGCTTCTGCCAGGTATGACTGCGAACCTGACGATACAGATCGCCGAATCAAAGGATGTTCTGAAGGTACCAACCACGGCATTGCGCTTCATGCCGCCGAGTCAGTATCTGTCCGAAATGCAGAAAGCGATCCCGGATTCCGTGAGAGAGCGATTGAAACAGAGATTTCAGAAAATGAAGAGTCAGAACGGAGGAGCAAGTTTCACTGGTGCCCAACAGGTAAGTTTTGGAGGACCCGGCGGCTCGAATTATCAGAACAGGGAACTGACGCCTGGAAGCTACTTCATGATATGGATATTACATGGAAAACAAATCGATCCGGTTCGAGTTAAGATAGGCCTCTCGGACGGTATAAACACCGCTGTCGATGGTAAACTTAATCCCGGTGAACCGGTAGTAGTCGGGA
>JAKASW010000071.1 GCA_021818875.1 Bacteroidota bacterium | reverse complement strand
ACAAAAACCGACGCGTCGTTTTATCTACACGTACGCTACAATCTTCTCCGTGATTGATATCGGGATATCCCTTTCGAGGACTTACGAGTTGACGCTGATACTGATAGTGGGACTCGGCGTGGCGAGCATTGCATACATTGCCTCGACGAATACCTCACTTCAGATGAACAGCCCTCCGGAGTTAAGAGGAAGGATCATGGGATTGTATGTCGCGATCTTTGCAGGAAGCACGCCGATAGGAGCTCTGTTCACCGGTTTCATGGCGGATTGGATCGGCACTGCACCGATGATATTCACGGAGGGAATTATCTGTCTCGTCGGTGTGGGGTCAGGAATATTGTATCTAAGAAGAAAACTTTCGATGCTTCGTAGAAGAGACCTGGGAGAAATCACAGAGACCGGATGAAGTAGCCTGAAGCTGATCGGTCGCAATACAAGTATGTATAAAGGGGTTACCCATTGGTTCGTAGCGCAATCGCGATAGTAACCTCCACTATACATCACGTTCCTCCCTTTGAGGCAGACCCTACGGTCCCTAATACATTTTGTTCTCTTCCACAGTTCCAGTACAACTTCTGTTCTTCCTCGTGCATTCTGATATTCCTGATCTTGATTTTCAGAGCGCCCTTCTCTAAATTTTCAGTCATTAAAGCCCGGATCAAGCGGATCTTTGGCATTCGCAGTCCGGGCTATCGTGTAAAGAAAGACGGCTCTCCCAAATCCTGAGGTTACAATGGAGCAGTTTAGCGGCGTAGATTATTTCAATACGGAGAGTCTACTCTCCGCAGAAGAAAAACTTGTCAGGGACACAGTACGTCAATTCGTTTCCGAAGAAGTGATTCCAATAATTGAAAAGCATTATCGCGAGGGTACTTTCCCACGCCATCTTATGAAGAAGATGGGAGATCTCGGGTTCCTTGGTCCGACCTTGCCATCAAAATACGGTTGTGCTGAACTGAACAACGTGGCGTACGGACTCATCATGCAGGAGCTGGAACGCGGCGACTCGAGCATCAGGAGCTTTGCATCTGTTCAAAGCGGACTTGTAATGTATCCCATACTTACTTTCGGAAGTCAGGAACAAAAAGACTGCTGGCTACCGCGATTGGCAAAGGGGGAGGCCGTCGGATGTTTCGGATTGACTGAGCCGGATCATGGATCGGATCCCGGAGGCATGACGACACGGGCAGTCAGGAAGGGCGGCAAGTTTGTACTAAACGGTGCCAAGATGTGGATTACGAATGGTACGATTGCCGACGTCGCCGTCGTTTGGGCGAAGCTTGATGACCAGATAAGAGGATTTCTCGTTGAGAAGGGCACACCCGGATTCACCGCTCCTGAAATGAAAGGGAAACATTCCCTTCGCGCCTCCGTTACCAGCGAGCTTGTTTTCCAGGATTGTGAAATCCCTGAAGAAAATCTTCTTCCGAATTCCGGCGGTCTCAAATCGCCTCTAATGTGTTTGGACCAGGCAAGGTATGGAATTGCATGGGGGGCAATCGGTTCTGCTATGGCATCTTATGACGCTGCTTTAGGCTATGCAAAATCCAGGATCCAGTTCAACAAACCGATTGCTGCATTCCAGATTACACAGGAGAAACTTGTCTTCATGGTTACTGAGATTACCAAAGGTCAACTGCTGAATATTCAACTTGGAAGGTTAAAAGACCAGGGTAAGCACAAGTTCACTCAGGTTTCCATGGCAAAGAGGAACAATGTCCATTTCGCCCTCGAAATAGCCAGAGTAGCACGAACGATACTCGGAGCAAACGGAATCCTTGATGAGTACCCGGTCATGCGACACATGGCAAACCTGGAAAGCGTGTACACTTATGAAGGGACTCACGACATTCACACTTTGATAATCGGCAGCGATATAACGGGTATACAGGCATTCAATTGATGGTCTATGACCTCGCAGAGGAGAAGATGCAGATGAAGACGAATGGGAAGATGAATGACAAGTTTGTCGGCGACGCACTCACGTTCGACGATGTACTTCTAATCCCGAACTATTCGACCGTGCTTCCGAGAGAAACAAACGTTCGGACGCGGTTCACAAAGGATATTGATCTCAACATCCCGCTCGTCAGTGCCGCGATGGACACGGTGACCGAGAGTGAACTCGCCATCGCGCTTGCTCGCGAAGGTGGGATCGGAATTATTCATAAGAACTTCTCAATCGAGAGGCAGGCGGAGGAGGTCGATCGGGTCAAGAGATCGGAGAGTGGAATGATCACTGACCCTGTCACGCTCGGTCCCGACGGAAGTGTGCGTGAAGCCTTCGTATTGATGAACAAATACCACATCTCCGGTATCCCGATAGTCAACGGAGACGTCCTGGTCGGCATCCTAACAAACCGCGATTTGAGATTCGTCGATGATCAGGATCGGAAAGTATCGGAGTTCATGACGAAGGATAATCTTGTGACGGCAAAACTCGGGACAACACTCGAGGCAGCGGAGACCATCCTCCAGGAACACAAAGTTGAGAAACTCCCGGTCGTCGATGCAGCCGGCAAACTGCGGGGACTTATAACTTTCAAAGACATTCAAAAGAAGAGAAAGTATCCGTTCGCGTGCAAAGACGAGCGGGGTAGACTGCGGGTCGGAGCAGCAGTCGGTGTGAAGTCGGAAACTATTGAGAGGGTTGGAGCATTAGCGAGTGCCGGCGCAGATGTCGTTATTATCGATACTGCCCATGGTCACTCTCGCGGAGTGATCGCGATGATAAAGGAAGTGAAAAATAAATTCCCACAGCTTCAGGTTGTGGCGGGAAATGTGGGGACAAAAGAAGGAACCGCCGACTTGATAAAGGCCGGAGTCGACGCCGTGAAGGTTGGAATCGGACCCGGGAGCATCTGCACTACAAGAGTCGTGGCGGGTATCGGAATTCCGCAGATCACCGCAGTGATGGAATGCGCAGCGGCAGCCGCAAAGTATAATGTTCCCGTGATTGCAGACGGCGGCATCAAGCAGACCGGAGATATTGCGAAAGCGATCGCTGCCGGGGCGGACAGCGTGATGATAGGGAACTTGTTTGCCGGCGTGGAGGAGAGTCCGGGCGAGAAGGTCCTTTTCGAAGGGAGGGCCTACAAGACGTATCGTGGTATGGGCTCGCTCGAAGCGATGAAGGCCGGAAGCAGTGACAGATATTTTCAGGATGCCGAGGATGACATCAAGAAACTCGTGCCGGAAGGAATCGAGGGACGTGTACCATATCGCGGTCCGCTCAGCGATACGGTTTACCAGATGGTCGGAGGTTTGAGAGCTGCGATGGGATACCTCGGGGCGGGAACGATTTCAGACCTGAAGAAGAGCGGGAAATTCGTTCGAATTACCTCGGCAGGCCTGAGCGAAAGCCATCCGCATGACGTCGACATTGTCAAAGAAGCACCGAATTACCATTTATGAAACCGGGCGACCTGCAGAAATTTTCTGTCGCATCGGTTAAGAAGTTGCAGAGATATCTGAGAAAAAATTCTCTTGATGCCTTCTTTGCAGCCGATATTTCCAATGTCCGGTACCTTACGACTTTTAGCGGGACGTCAGGATTTTGTCTCGTCTTTCCCGACAGCTCGTATTTCGTAACCGATTTCCGCTACAGGACTCAAGCGACGCACGAAGTTGTAAGCTGCGATGCCGAGGTCTATTCCGCCAATGTCTGGGATTTTATTGGAAATAGATTTTTCAAACGGACGAACGGCAGGAAGTTGTTCGTCGGTGTTGAGGACAACCTTCCGGTAAATACTTATGACGAGGCAGCCGCGAAGCTGTCGCAATGCCTGCTCGTCAAAACCTCGCAAGTCATCGAGAAGATGGCTGCTGTAAAATCGTCGGCAGAAGTCGAAAGAATTCGGAGGGCATGCTGGATCAGTGGGACCGCACTCGATGTTCTGACGAAAGAAGATTGGATCGGAAAGACGGAGATCGAGCTCGCAGCAGCGCTTGAGTTTAATCAGAAGACCGTAGGCGGATCGAAGGAGTCGTTCGATACAATTGTTGCCAGCGGCAAACGAGGAGCGCTCCCTCATGGTGTCGCTTCCGACAAAACTGTCGAAAGAAAGGAGTTTGTCACCTTAGACTTCGGTTGCTTTTATGACGGTTACGTCTCGGACATCACAAGGACGTTCGAGACGAGCGACGGGATCAAGCCGGAGCTTAAGAAGATTTACCAGATCGTTTACGATGCACAAAGAAAAGGAATCGATGCGGCGCGCGCAGGTGTGAAGGCGAACAAAGTTGACAAGGCAGCTAGAGATTATATTAGAAAAAAAGGCTACGGAAAATATTTCGGACACGGTCTCGGACATGGTATTGGACTCAGGATACACGAACTTCCGAAGGTATCGATCTTAAGCGAGGACGTATTGGAGGAAGGAAACGTGATAACGATCGAGCCCGGGATCTACGTCCCCGGATTAGGCGGCGTTCGGATCGAAGATGATTTTCTTGTTACCCGAGGAGGACTTCAGCAGCTTTCTCATTTTTCAAAAGATAGGGACTATTTTTCTTCAGCTCATGGCAGCCAAGGATCGTCATAGATACTCCGCCTTTCGCCCGTGTGTGGAATTTTGAGCGAATGCTAAACAGAGTTCTGGTAATTGCATATTACTTCCCCCCGATAGGGATGAGTGGGGTACAGCGCACGCTGAAGTTTGTGAAGTACCTACCGGACCACGGGTGGGAGCCGACTGTTCTCACGATTACTCCCACTGCATATTATGCCCTTGACTTTGGAATGATGAGAGAACTCGAGGAAAGCAACGTGAGAACTGTGCGAACCAATTCGCTCGACCCCACGCGCCTCTTTGAAAAAGGAAAACCGATCAAGATGCCGCACGAACGAATTCGAGTACTTCTCAGTAAGCTCAGCCAGATAATCTTCATTCCGGACAACAAGATCGGATGGAAGCGTGAGGCACTGAAAGTAGGGAGGCAGCTCCTTCGCGAACAACAGTTTGACGTGATACTTTCCACTGCACCACCGTACACGTGCCATCTTATCGGGCAGGAATTGTCGAAGGAGTTTAGAGTCCCTCTGGTCCTCGATTACCGGGACGCCTGGGTGGATAACCCGCTGCATTTCTATCTGACGCCGTTTCATAAATTGCTTCAGCAACGTCTTGAAAAGAGTGTGTTAAGAACTTCGAACAGGGTCGTAACCATTAACAGAAGAATCAAAGAATTGATGATTACCAGATACCGGTTCCTGGGCTACAACGACATTGCCATTATACCACAGGGCTACGATCCGGATGATTTTCGGCTGGATGAATCGGTGGAACTTCCTTATTCGAAGAAGATGAAGTTTACCTATGCCGGGACTTTCTACCACAATAGAACGCCGAAATATTTCCTGACAGCATTGTCTCAGCTGCTCAAAGAGAAACCGAATCTCCGGAACAAGATCGAGGCAACTTTCATCGGAGCATTCCGAAATGAAAACATGAGTTTGATTGAGACGCTTGAGCTTCAGGATGTCGTGAAGGTGTTCGGCTATTTGGACCACAAGTCAACAGTAGGATACTTGATGGCGAGCGATGTCCTTTGGCTTACAATCGGAAAAGGCAAAGGAGAGGACATGGTTTCCACCGGAAAGCTTTTTGAATACATCGGAGCCAGGAAACCCATCCTGGGATTGGTACCTGAGGGAATCGCCAGTGCCACGATAGCGGCATCTACAGCCGGTACAGTTGTGGACCCGTATGATATCGAGGCGATAAAGAGAGCGATAGAGGACTACTACAGACTTTGGGAAAAGCACGAGCTTCCCGAGATACCTGTGGAATTTGCTGACGATTATAACCGAATAAAATTAGCCGGCGAACTGGCTAAGGAGCTTGCGTTCCAACTTGACTACCGTGGATCATACGTAAAAGTGGGAGCTCGCGATTGAATGTACTTGTGGTAGGCGGAGGCGGACGCGAGCACGCGATCGTCGACTCCATCAGAAAAGACGGAGAAACTCGGGTTTTCTGTGCACCGGGGAATGCCGGTATTTCGAGCCAGGCGGAAGTAGTAGACCTCAGGGCAAACGCAGTCGAGGATATCCTGAAATTCGTTGAAGAGAAAAATATCGACTTTACGGTGGTGGGACCGGAGCAAGCTCTTGCTTCCGGGATAGTGGACGCATTTGCCGGAAAGAAGAAGCGCATATTCGGCCCCACAAACCTCGCTGCCAGGTTGGAAACGAGCAAGATTTTCGCGAAGGAATTCATGCTTCGATGGAAAATCCCCACCGCTTCGTTCAAGACGTTTTCAAAATTAAACCTGGCCGAGCTGGACCTCTACCTGAAGGATGCAAAGTACCCAGTTGTGCTGAAGGCCGACGGCCTTGCGGCGGGAAAAGGTGTCTCTATTGTAGACTCGTACCATGATGCAAAGGATGAGGTTGAGAAGTTTTTCGTGAAGAGGGTATTTGGAGTCTCCGGAGAGAGCATAGTGGTTGAAGAATTCATGTCGGGTACCGAGGCCTCTGTGTTTGCGATTACAGATGGGAAGGATTACGTCGTACTTCCGCCGGCACAGGACCATAAGCGCGTCGGCGACAACGATACCGGAAAGAATACGGGTGGCATGGGTTCATTCGCTCCGACCCCATTTGTCGATGATGCGACGATGCAAAAGATCAGGAAAGAGATCATTGAAAAAACGATCGAAGGAACTCGCGCTGAAGGCTTTCACTATACCGGCTGTCTTTACTGTGGTTTGATGTTGACTCCTGATGGTCCGAAAGTCGTTGAGTTCAACGCAAGGTTTGGTGATCCTGAAACACAAGCTATTCTCCAATTGATTGACTCATCGGTCCTTGATTTGATGGAAGCCTCGGCTGATGGAAGTATAAGCTCATACCGCCTTTCGTTGAGCCGATCCGCTGCGGTGTGTGTGATCGCAGCTTCGGAAGGATATCCCGATGAATATCAAACCGGGAAGACGATTGAATTCAGCGAGAGGATGTCGGGTAATGTCAAATTGCTTCATTCTGGCACGAAGTTCTCAAATGGCAAACTGGTTACCTCCGGCGGAAGAGTCCTCGGCGTCACGGGAATCGACAGAATGGGAAGCATCGGTCGAGCGTCGAATCTCGCGTATGATTATCTCAGAAACGTGAAGTTTGAGGGAATGTTCTATCGAAGAGATATAGGAAGGAAAGCAATCGAATTGGAATCAAGAAAGGAAGTACAATAGTGAAAATCATCGTAACTGGCGGAGCAGGGTTCATCGGGTCGAATATTGTAGATGCTTTCATTGAGAATGGTCATGACGTGACAGTTGTCGATGACTTGAGTTCGGGGTCTCTTGACAATTTAAGTCCCAATGCGAAGTTTATTAAAAGCGACATCCGGGATTTGGCGATCGGTAAAGTGTTCGACGAAAACAAATTTGATGTCATGGTACACCTGGCCGCACAAATGGATGTCAGGCACTCGGTGGCTGATCCGATGTTCGATGCAAGCGTCAACATTGTGGGTACGCTAAACCTTCTTCAAAATTGCATCAGAACTAGTGTAAAGAAAGTTGTCTTTTCTTCTACCGGCGGGGCAATCTACGGAGAACAGGACTATTTCCCTGCCGATGAGAAGCACCCGACTCGTCCCCTCTCACCTTATGGAATTGCTAAACTCGCAGTCGAGAAATATCTCTTTTTCTATGAAGCTGTCTATGGAATGAAGTATGTGGTCCTCCGCTATGCTAATGTGTACGGTCCCCGTCAGAATCCTCACGGAGAGGCGGGAGTGGTTGCGATTTTCACAAGCAAGCTACTGGTCGGACAAGAACCGATGATCAACGGGGATGGAACTCAAACCCGGGATTACACCTATGTAGGAGATGTAGTTCGCGCAAATGTGTTGGCACTCAATCATGACTCTTCGGACATTTTCAACATCGGCACCGCAAAGGAAACCGATGTCAATGTACTTTATGAAAAACTGTGTCTTGCCTCCGGCTCTTCAATCCGCGCGAAGCGCGGTCCGGCAAAAGCCGGCGAGCAGCGGAGGAGTGTTATCGATTTCTCAAAGGCAAGAAAAGTGCTGAACTGGGAGCCGAAGGTCGATCTGGACAAAGGCCTCAGACTGACGGTTGAATTCTTTAAGACGAAAAAATCAGGTGGCGGCAGGTAGCGATCTCATCCGTAGGCTCATTTCTGGTGACAGGCTGGCTCTCGCGAGAGCTATCTCGTCAGTCGAGAATGAGGATGAGATTGCGGAAACACTATCGGACCAAATCAGCGGGAAAATAGGCAATGCCTACCGGGTCGGTATCACTGGCCCTCCGGGCGCGGGGAAAAGTACGCTTGCAAGCAAGCTCGCATCGATGCTCAATGAACGAGGCAAGAAGGTCGGGATAATAGCCGTTGACCCGACAAGCCCGTTTACGGGAGGCGCTTTGCTCGGAGATCGAGTCAGGATGATGGAACTCGGTCTCCGCGATGGTGTATTTGTCCGCAGTATGGCGACCCGCGGAAGTCTGGGCGGTTTGAGCAAGACAACCCAACGTGCAGCCGATCTGCTCGATGCTGCAGGTTATCAGATAATCCTGCTGGAAACGGTAGGCGTAGGACAGGCGGAGCTTGACGTCGCGGAAGCATCTGACACAACTATAGTAGTGCTTACTCCAGAATCCGGCGATGCAGTCCAGGCGATGAAAGCTGGGCTGATGGAGATCGCCGACTTGTTCGTCTTGAACAAATCAGATAGGCCGGGCGCAGAGCAATCTTACAGCGCTTTGCTCAACGTCCTGCAAATTAATCGGGTGACGGGCTCGTCTGACAGGTCGAAAGACCTGTGGTCTCCGATCATTCTGAAAACGGTTGCAAGTCAGAATCGTGGCATAGAGGAAGTGATTGGCGGGGTTGAGAAACATCGAGATAGTATGTTGTCTGCCGACAGG
This sequence comes from Bacteroidota bacterium, assembly GCA_021818875.1. Lineage (GTDB taxonomy): Bacteria > Bacteroidota > Ignavibacteria > Kryptoniales > JAKASW01 > JAKASW01. The sequence continues at coordinate 7,330 of JAKASW010000071.1, read as the reverse complement.
CTGGTGCAGAAGCGCAAGGCGAGACTCCGCAAATCGATTATGCAGCTGGTCGAGGAACGCCGACGTGCCATCTTCTGGACAAATGATCGGCGTGCCAGGTTGGAAGGTGGCCTTGAACTGGTTCTCAAGAACAAGATATCTTCACTACAGTTCGTAGAGAAACTGATTAAAGAATAAAGAGGTTCTCCAAAAGAGGAAAACCTCCGACCTCTTCACCTTACAAGGATGGAGGCAAGATGGATTACACATTGACTGCCGAGAACAGGCAAGTGCGCGAACTCGCCCGAGAGTTTGCGGAGATGGAGATGCGGCCTGTCGTAATGAAATATGACGAAGCACAGGCATTCCCATTTGAGATTATGAAGAAGCTGGGCGACCTTGGTTTCATGGGGGTCACCTTTCCCGAGAAGTATGGGGGAGCAGGGTTGAGCTATGTCGATTACTGCAGTGTGGTTGAAGAGATCTCTCGGGTCGATCCTTCGGTTGGATTGTCCGTTGCCGCTCATAACGGTCTCTGCAGCAATCACATTTACTCTTTTGCCGACGAAAAACTAAAGTCGAAGTATCTTCCCGACCTTGCGTCGGGGAGGAAGATCGGTGCGTGGGGGCTCACCGAACCGGCGAGCGGGAGCGACTCTGGTTCCCTGCGCACCACGGCAACCCGCGACGGTGATTTCTACCGTTTGAACGGGACGAAACAGTTCACAACCCATGGCTCTGTTGGAGAGACAATAGTGGTTATGGCGCTAACCGATCCTGAGAAGAGGAAGAAGGGTATCAGCGCAATTATCACGGAACGTGGTACGCCGGGATTTTCGGTGGGAAGAAAAGAAAACAAACTTGGGATGCGGGCAAGTGATACCTCGACGATGGTTTTTGAAGATGTGAAAGTACCGGCAGAGAACCTGATCGGCGGCGAGGGCGATGGCTTCAGACAAGCGCTGGAAATTCTTGATTCTGGAAGAATCGGAATCGCTGCGCTCTCGGTGGGAGTTGCGCAGGGTGCGCTCGATGCAAGTGTCAGGTACGCAAAGGAAAGATCGCAGTTCGGGAAAAGACTGTCGGAGTTTGAAGCGATACAATGGAAGATCTCCGAAATGGCGACGAAGATCGAGGCGGCGAGAATCTTGACATACAAGGCGGCTTTTCTCAAAGACACGGGGAAGGTTATCAAACTTGCCGCGGCTACTGCAAAATACTTTGCGAGCGAGGCTGCCGTGAAATGTACTGAAGAGGCAGTCCAGATACATGGTGGATATGGCTTCATCAAGGATTTCCCGGTCGAAAAACTGTATCGCGACGTGAAGCTCCTCACCATCGGCGAAGGTACGAGCGAAATCCAGAAGATGGTCATTGCCAGGGACCTCCTGCGTGTTTAAGTTCTGCCTCGTTCTACTTGCAACAGGGTTCATACAATCTTCTGCGGCAGCTCGTGGATTTACTTGCAACGGCTCAATTGGAAATGTAAGCACTTTTGCCGCCGTCTACTTCGGCTACGATTCTTTGAACATCCTCGGCAAGTTCAATCTCGTCGTCCTCGATCCGCCTGATTATACTCCAGAAGCCATCGCCAGGCTGAAGTCACTGAAGTGCATGCCCTTTGCCTATGTTGATATAGGCGAGTCCGAAACCTACCGTAGCGATTTCAGTCTTGTTGATACATCGATTCTACTTGCTCCCGATCCTGACTGGCAGGATCGTTATTATGTGGACATCGGAAGCGCGAAGTGGCAGGAGCTTATTCTCGACGAACGTATACCGAGAATTCTAAAATCCGGCTATTGTGGACTATTTCTCGACCTCTCGGGGTTGCTGGAAGATTATCCACAGATGGACAAAAGTGCTGCAGCCCTGATTGAACGAATCAGGAAGAGATTCCCGAACACCCGGTTGATTCTGGATGACGGCCTGGATATCGTAAATAGAGTAGGTAACCTGATCGACGGGGTTGCAGTGGAGGGATTGATCGGGTACTATGATTTTGATTCCGATAGCTACCGGATAAGAGGAGATTTGGCAATATCCCGTCTGGCGATGGAGCTGACATCCTATGCAAAGAAATTCAGACTACGAATCTTCGTGCTCGATTATGCGGCCGCCGATGATGGGAAGACTCGCGACGATATCATCATACAGTCCAGGAAGTTCGGGTTTGCTCCTTATGTCGGTACGGTCGAACTCGACACGCTGTTCTTGAATACTGTGTACAAAATAAAGTTACCTGTCGAACGCAAAGTGGTACAGCCCGCTGACCGGTAAGGCAGGTTCCGTGATTGAGATCCTTTCGGGTTGATTATTGCAGATAAAATAGTCTGATTTGTAAAATCAATTTCGGATGGCTAAGTTTGTATAAGTGTAAGGGAGAAACTGATGAACAAGGATGAGATAATTAAGGCACTCGCAAATATTAAAGATCCTGACCTGCACAGAGACATTGTATCGCTCGGATTCGTGAAGAGAGTAGAGATTACTGATCACAAAGTGGATGTAGACATTCAACTGACGACCCCGGCTTGTCCTGTCAGAGACGAAATGAAAACCCAAGCTGCCAATGAGATTAGAAGGCTGGGGTTCAAAGGTGATATTAACATTGTAATGTCGAGCCAGGTTGTGAGCCACAACAACCAGACAAGAGAACAGATACTCCCCGGTGTAAAGAACACGATCGCAGTCGCGAGCGGAAAGGGAGGTGTCGGTAAGTCTACAATTGCCGTCAACCTCGCAGCCTCGCTGGCATTAGATGGCGCCAAGGTCGGCATTGTGGATGCAGACGTGTATGGTCCGTCACTGCCATTGATGCTCGGAGTTACCGACAAACCGGAAACGGAACGGATCGACGAGAAAAGGTTCAAGATCTATCCGGTTGAAAAGTATGGAATAAAAATGATGTCCATCGGATTTCTCGTAGATACGGAAACCCCGATGATCTGGCGCGGGCCGATGGCGAGCGGGGCTCTTAAGCAATTCTTAACGGATGTTATCTGGGAAGATTTAGACTATATGATTTTCGACATGCCGCCTGGAACAGGAGACGTGCAACTCACGTTGGTACAGACTATTCCTTTGACAGGCGCGGTCATCGTGACCACTCCTCAGGATGTGTCCCTTGCAGATGTCCGACGCGGTATCAGGATGTTCGAGAAAGTGAATGTCCCGATTCTCGGGGTGATCGAGAACATGAGCTACTTTGTTTGTTCCCACTGCGGTCAGAGAGAAGAGATATTCAGTCATGGCGGTGGAAAGAAGACTGCAGAGGCATTCGGTGTACCGTTCCTCGGCGAAGTGCCCATCTACACTCCAATTCGAGTTGGCGGCGACATCGGTAAGCCCATCATTCTGATGGAGCCGGAGTCGGACCAGTCGCAAATGATTCAAACGGCGGCGCGCCGGCTCGCTGCGAGAATCAGCATTGCAGACATGACTCAATCTGAAAAGCCGAAGATCCAGATCACAGTTTGAATCAGATGCCGGAGATCAAAGGGGATGTCACTGTCATTGACAGGATAAGAGAAATTCTCAGCGACGCAAACAAATTTCTGTCTGTAGACAATGGGCGCGTTGACTTTGTAGCATTGGAGCCGGACGGAATTTTGCGTGTCAGGTTCAGCGGCTCATGTGCCGAATGTCCGTTGAAGCCGATGACGCTAAGAGCAGGTGTAGAAAGGGCAGTGTTGCTTAAGGTGCCTGAAGTGAAGCGGGTCGAGCTGGCTGGGTGAGAGTTTGCTACAGCAGCTTCGGATCAAGCTCTTCACACTTGTAATTCTTGATCATAATTGTTCGCCCAGGGAATTTCCTGATAAGCTCGTAATTGTGGGTGGCCACGATGACAGTCGTTCCAGCAAGGTTGATTCTTCTTAGCAGTGCGACAATGTCGGCTGAAGTTGCAGGATCCAGGTTGCCGGTGGGCTCATCTGCCAATATTGCGACAGGATCTTTTGCAATTGCACGTGCTATCGATAGCCGCTGCTGCTCGCCACCAGACATCTCTCCGGGCATCGAATTCTTCCTGTGTATTAGTCCAACCTGCGTTAGCGCCTGTGTCGCGCGCATTTTCATATCCCTCGCGCTATTGCCCACTGCTTGGAGAGCAAATGTGATGTTGTCGAATGCAGACCTGTCCTCCAACAGCTTGAAGTCCTGGAAAATGATTCCCAATTTTCTTCGCAGCAGATGGAGCTTCTTTTTTTTCAGAGATGCTGAAGAAAAAGAATCGACCTTGACTACGCCCGTGGTCGGAAGTAGGTCCATATAAAACAGCCGCAACAGAGTTGTCTTCCCACAGCCGGTTTCGCCAACAATGTAGACAAACTCCGACTTCGCCACTCCCAAATTAACATCGGTGAAAACTACATGGTTATCGAAAGCGAAAGAGACATTTGAACAGTCAATCATGGCCTGGCCTTACTAATACGAAGTGCACCCTGTCTGATCTGTCGTCCGCTTCCGACAAAGTAAAGTCGCCCGCAGCAAATCTCTCCACAAAGCCTGCCTGGCCGAAAAGTGTTCTGAGAACCGTCATAGAGTAAACGTGCTCTCTGTGAATTTCCTCCGAGACCTCACCGTCGATTGCGACCCGGACGTATGTCGTGTGGACTTTCGAATCTCGATCGTAAGACGACTGCCGCTGGTAGACAATCCCTTTGAACCTTCCGCGCTGCTCGAAATTGGATGCGTCACCGAGTGAGTTTGATTCGAGGCTTGCATCAAAGACAAACACCCCGCCATAATTCAGGTTTGCATATACGCTGCCGAAGAATTTCTTTAAAGAATTTCTTGTCGGTAAATAGTTTATGCTATCGTAAACGCAGATTGCCCCATCGAACCGTTCAGGAGACCGGTACGAAGTCATGTCGTCGTTGACGTATCGAGGGCCCGGTCGGGCGTTTTTCTTCTGCTTGCTCGTTGCCGCGTTAATCATATCGGAAGACATATCGATACCGGTCATATTCAGACCGGTGTCGGACAAGATTTCGGACAAATTCCCTGTGCCGCACGCCAATTCGCAGACTCTTTTTCCTCTCATCCTGGATGGTAGAAATTGCGGGCTGGCGAGGCGCATAAGCTTTAGTAGATATTTGCTCCATGACCGATAATCCACTTCCCTCATCATTTGGTCGTAAATAAGAGCAGACACTGTGTAAGGCGGGACAACGACGGCTTCGCGGGCAAACAGATCTATCTTCCTCAAGCCGAGCGACCGTCTTGCTTTGGTCAACAAGTTCAGGTCCTCCAGGCGTTCCTGTTCCTGGAAATCTCCAGCGCAAGTTTGATCGCTTCGATCGTGCTTGTAGGATTCGCGATACCTTTTCCTGCGATGTCGAAGGCAGTTCCGTGATCCGGTGAAGTGCGAATGATTTTAATCCCAGCGGTGAAGTTGACACCCGAGCTGAACGATCTCATCTTAAGAGGTATGAGGCCCTGGTCATGGTACATAGCGAAAATTCCATCAAATAGTCCTTCCCGATAAGTGCCGAAGAACGCGTCTGCCGGGAATGGACCGACTGCGTTGATTTTTTTCGAGGTTGCATCCATGATAGCCGGTTTGATAACATTGTTTTCTTCCTTCCCGATGAGCCCGTTCTCCCCTGCGTGCGGGTTCAATCCGAGGACAGCTATTCTCGGCGTCTTCACTCCGAAGTCTTTCTTTATGGAATCGTTGAAGGTCGTTAATTTGGCGACCAGCGATTCCTTCGTGATGGCCTTTGGGACTTCAGAAATCGGGAGATGGATCGTGGCGAGAGCTATTCTGCCGAAATTGGAGACCATGACCATGATGGAACCGGAGGATTTGGAAAGATTCGTCACCATTTCGGTCTGCCCCGGATAGGTGTGTCCGGCCAAGCGGAGTGCTTCTTTGGAGACCGGGGCAGTAACCATAGCAACGGCTTGTCCGTCAACACAAAGCTGCGTAGCTTTTTCAATTGATTTCCCGGCCCACATGCCGCTTTCAGCCGTCATCTTGCCCGGGCGTATTTTCTCTGAGAAGTCCGGACAGGTATCAAGAATTGTGATTTCGCTTCTCCCGACCGCGTCGGCGAGAGAACTTACGGTCATGACTTTTCGGCGGAGTGAGAATTTGTTTGCGTAATATTCAAAGGCTTTAAAGGGACCGATAAGAAGTGGAGTAGAATTTGCCCGGATGGTGCGGCTCGCTGCGGCCTTTAACGCGACCTCTGGACCAATTCCGTTGTAATCTCCGACAGTAATAGCAATTACGCTCATAGTTCCTCCGTTTCAAAGAGCCGAAATCATTCGGGCCGGCATGAATCGAACGCCGTGGTCGCCGTCAATCGCATTGATGAAAATAGAAAGGCTCACCCTGAAACCTGAATGGTCATTTTCAGCTCGTGCAAAGATTAGCTAGTAGAACTCCTTCCAAGATAACAAAGGGGCGCGTTCTTATCAACGATTGTTGAGCCTCTGTGAATCCTCTCGCTCAAAGATGCGGCCGAAGGACATAACAACATACTCCGCGAGGTGCTTTCCTTGCAGACAGGCTCGGACACTAAAATCAAAAAGTAGATCATTCGACTCAAACTATTCCTGGTGCTCTTTGTGACCCTACTCGGTGACCTTTGCGTTGAAAGATGAGGTTTTCATGAAGAGGTGTGAGAACCATTACAATATTCCGTCGAAGTTTGTCACCGTAACAGGTTCCTCAGTCCAAAATGGCTCTGCATATTTTACTCCCGCCATCCTTCCAAAATGTCTCATCCTGCCGAGCAAATACTCCATAAACTCGGGAGTCGACAAAATCGTATCCGGATCATTACTCTCTGGATTGAAGAATTGAGACTTGTGCGCTTTGATGGCAGCCACCTTCGTGTCGAACTCGCTTGAGATATCGACGTAGAGGGTGGGTCTAAATTGTCTGTGCTGCATATAATAGAATCCGCGTCGCGGTCTGTATGGCGGCAGTGTGCCGGTTTTCAATTTGACAAGTCCTGAGTAGAAAAGAGCATCGCTGACAATTTGATGAGCATGAACATGATCGGGATGACGTTCTCTTCGGTAGGTTGCGAAAACTATTTCCGGCTGGAATTCCCTGATCACTTCGACGACTTTCAAAAGATTGGTCCGGTTGGTTTCTATGTTCGAGTCCGGGATACCTAAATTTCGACGGACGTCGGCGCCCAAGATCCGGGCTGCCTCTTCTGCTTCCTTTGCCCTTATCGCGGCATTGCCTCGCGTTCCCATCTCACCTTTTGTGAAGTCAACTATGCCGAATTTCTTTCCTTGTTTGTGCAGCAGTGAAAGCGTGCCGCCGCAGCTCATCTCGACATCATCCGGGTGAGCACCGAATGCCAAAGCGTAAAGTCTCATATTAATC
>JAKASW010000070.1 GCA_021818875.1 Bacteroidota bacterium | reverse complement strand
CGCCAGGAGTGCCTCGAGTATGTGCAGGTACTTGTCAAGCCGCCACTCTTTTGTCAACTCAACGGCAGCACGACTGAGATTCCCATGATATTGCTGAAGCTTGTCTTCAAATCTTTCAAACAGTGCAAATGCGTCAGCGGAGGCGCCTGCAAAACCGGCGAGCACAGTGTCATTGTACAGCTTTCTCACTTTCTTGGAATTGTGCTTCATGACAGATTGGCCGATCGTGACCTGGCCGTCGCTGCCGATGGCACACTTCCCATCTCTCATAACGCCGATAACGGTGGTGGAACGAATCTTAGGATTCACGTCTCATCCGTGCTGGCGCGATCCTGAGCTGCTCACGGTACTTCGTGACGGTTCTGCGTGCCACCTTGTATCCTTGTTGATTCAAAATGTCGGTAATCTTCTCATCATTGAGCGGGTTGGTCTTCTCTTCGGCTTCAATCATCGCTTTGATCTTATTCTTGATCTCGCGGGTCGCAACTTCCTCTCCGTCGGTTGTCTTGAGGCCTTCGCTGAAAAGCTCTCGAAGCCTGAAGACTCCATAATCAGTCTGGACATATTTTGCGCTGACCACCCTGCTGATTGTGGAAATATCAAATCCCGTTCTATCTGCAATGTCGCGGTAGATAAGCGGTCTGATCGTGTCGGGACCTTCCGTAAAAAACTCCCGCTGTCTTTCTATGAGCGCCTGCATAACTGCCGTCATAGTCTGTCTCCGCTGCTGGAGCGCATTGACGAACCATTTCGCCGATTCGAGTTTCCGTTTCAGAAAATCTTTTGTTTGAGGATCAGTCTTGTTGCCGCGGGCCCGCTTCATCATGTCGAGATAGCGCGGGCTGATTCTCACCTGAGGCATATCGCGCTCGTTCAATGCCAGTATCAGTTCGCCCTGTTCATTCTCGTGTACCACGAAGTCCGGGACCACCATGGATGTTTCCAATGGAAGTTGGAATCCCTCACCGGGTTTTGGGTTCAGCTTCTTGATCAAAGCGTCGGCGACCCTGACGTCGTCCATAGTAATACCCAACTTCTTCGCAAGCTGGTCGTAACGGTGATTCGAATAATCTTCAAAACCGTCCTCGATGATGCGAAGCGCCAGCGACCTGTCATTCGATCCGTTTTGCTTCCGTGCCTTCAGCTGCACAAGGAGACACTCTCGCAGATTCCTGGCGCCGACGCCGACAGGATCCAGAGTCTGAATTCCGGCGAGAACTCTCTCCGCATCCTCAACGGTCATATTCATCTGAAACGCAAGGTTGGCATCCTCAACGATTTTCTGGAGGTCCTCGCGGAGATAGCCGTCGTCATCGATATTCCCGATGATCTCTTCACCGAGCATTTTCTCATTCTCATTGAAATTAAGAAGCTGCAGCTGCTGCAGAAGGTGGTCGTACATGTTCTCGATGGCAGGAGGCGCAAATTCAAACTCCTCGTCATCTTCGGATCGGCGCTTGAGGCGGGTCTCGGTTTCATCATTGCGAAACTCATCCAGATCGACATCGCTGAATTCCGGCTCGTCTATAGGATCGTCCGCCTTCTCGTCCGTCTCTTTTAATTCCGTATCTGATTCTTCAACAAGCTCCTCGGCCTCTTCCAATTCAAGGACGGGGTTTTCATCAAGCTCCGTCCTCAGTCGCTGCTGTAATGCGAAAATCGGCTGCTGGAGTAAATCATAATAAAGTATTTGTTGGGGCTGCAGCCGCAACTCCTGACTCAGTCGCTGAGTCTGTCCGAACTTCAACATATTACCACACGCCTCCTCCCATCGGTATCCCGTACATCACTTATCATCGCTCCGTCCTGATCCCCGCCGTGAATCATTCCCAGCCGGCACGGGCATCAAGTTAGAATATGACTCAAGTTTATTGTACCACACTTCACCGTATCGCCTTGCCAAAGCAGGTTTCAGGAACTCTACAACACCTATGTTCTCCGCCTCACCCTTTTCTACAGCGGGTCTGCATTCGGAAATTTCATGATATCTCAGGACATCATCTTTTGTCGAATCCGCACGACCTGTCCCAGTCCGCGGACCGAATCTGTTCACCCGGACAGGATAAAGGTGACAGGAGATGGGTTTCCTGAATTCAGTCTTGCCATCGTTGAATGCTTTCTCAAGAGCGCACTTAACTATGCCTTTTTCCCTGAAAACAAAAACGCAATCCTTGTCGTCGATGCAGGTCGTCGCATAATCGCCTTGTACACCTTCGAAGAAACCCGATGTGTCGATAGCGCGCCGCTTTTCAAGACTAAGCAGCGGAAGAACCTCAGGAAGCGCCGAACGGATTTCTTCTATCTCTTCATCTTGAAGCGGTGCTCCTCTGCCGCCGGGCAAGCTGCAGCAAGCCCCCTTGCACTTGAGAAGATTACAACAGAACTTTCGGGTGAGCAAGCTTCCCTCAATCGCCACACCATCTATAACCACTAGCTCTCGCATAACAAGAACAAATTAACAACTCGAATCCTAACATGAAAGAATCATGGAACGCGCATAGCAAGAGGAGGCTAGAGCAACAACAGGGAAAAATCAGGGAGTGGTTTCAAGAAAATCAGAGTTGCGGATAAGCATCAGGATTGAGGAGTGGCTGAGAATGAAGTACTTTTCACCCTCATATTCAATCTCGACTGCTTGATCACGCAGGAACAGTGCGTAGTCACCTGGCTCGGCCTGGAGCGGTATATACTTTACCGGCTCGCGCGGAGCGGTCGACCACGGCTCCTGGTCTATGAAATTTGGATTCGCGACGGCGTATCCGGGTCCGGCCTGCACTACAATGCCGCCCTGAACTTTCTCTTTATCTTTGACACCCGGAGGTAGATAGAGTCCATGTTCAGTCCTCTCCTGGTTCTTGTCAGGAGTGACCAGGACTTTATCCCCCACCAGTACAATTTTTCTCTTAGTCCTTATTTCCATTACAATTGTTTTAATATAATGGATAACTCTGTGTTTTTCTTCTCCATAGTCTTCTCAGGGATCGCGAGACCAAAGCTGCACTCAAAGGAATCTTCATAGCTTCCAATGACGCGCACGATTCTCAGCCCATAACCTGTTTTAGGGCTCACGGACGTCAGGCCTTCAGCCGTCACCACTTCAGTTTCGCCCTGCAGAGTTCTACATTATCATTCTCACGAATCACTTCGAAATATTGATAATCGCCTGCGTCTGCCGAGGCCACGAAGACTTTATCCCCGGCCTGCGCCTCGGCTAAGAAATTGATTTCGAAGGAACGCAGTTTTTCATCTTCGGGCACACCTTTCGGAAGGCTATCAAACATCCACTTCAAATATTGTGTCGAGCTGACATGATTGTTCACATCGATGTCTGAGTATCTGACAACATGCTCAAACCCCGTTCTTTCAGTTTCAGCAGAATCAATCTTTTCAAGTCTCACGTCGATCTCGTGTTTGTTCTGTTGAACCGGGAAATCGCTGTGCAACAAATCGATCCTTTGGATGCGCGAAGTCTTCCTGTCGATGACCAGCCAAGCAGATGTGGCCGAGACTAATTTCTCACCGGAGTCGGAATAGACAGCAAAGTCTCTCAACCCAAACAATCTGTCAGTCCCCTTTCCCCATGTTTCGATTACAACCTCATCGTCCCAAAACGGAATTTTTTTAAATTGTGCAAGGAAGCGCGACAGCACCCAGAGCTGTCCCTCCTGGCGAAGAGCGCCATAACTGAATCTTGAGTTATTCGCATGTGCCCATGCGCTGTCGAGCATGAATGATAGTAGAATGTCGGGCCTGGCACGTCCCTTGTGATCCACTTCGTACGAGTGGAGACGGTAAGTGCGATGCAGAACAGGCGGTATTGAGCTATTCATTCCCGTCCGCCGCGATCAATCCAGGTTTCATGGCACACTCGAATGATTGAAGTGGCTGAAGAATGCGGTTTGCTCCTCAGCGCCGCCTCTCATTTCAGAAATGACTCTCTTGATCTCTTGCGCGGGCCATACTTCATTTTCGTTTCCCCGACTTTGAACCCCATCGGATTCCTCGGCTTATCAATACGCTTGAACAGCTCACGCATTCCTTCGAAGACTCCTTTGAATTGTCCGTCGTACTTTTCTTCCAGAGCATCGATGCGCCTTGAAAGATCGGCGTGAACCACCGTCACCTCCCGCAAATGTATGAAAGCACGTACCACTTCGACGCTCACATGAATTGCCCGGCGACTTCTAAGGACATTGGCAAGCATAATCGCGCCGTGTTCTGTGAACGCATACGGGAGATAATACGAATACTTAAAATTCCTAAGGTGGTCGCAATTTGCGACCACCTCCGCTTTCTCCTCGGGCGTTAATTGGAACATGAAATCCGGAGGGAACCTTTCGTCGTTTCGCTTCACCTGTTCATTGAGCCGCTTCGTCGATACACCGTACAAAGATGCGAGATCAGCGTCAATCATTACCTTGCGTCCGCGGATAACCAAGATCCTCTTTTCAATCCGGTGTTCCAGCCTCAAACTTTTCCCTGACATTTCAGTTCAATCCTTTCAGGCCATGTTGACATGATGGATTAACTCATCCGAACCAATTTAATCCAAGAATTGGTACCATCAAATCGGAGCGGCACCGAGGCGGTCAACCTGTTACCGCCTCGGATTCAATTCCTATCTCCAGGGCATCATGGTACAGTGTAATACATTAGGGCGCGCCAGATGAAAGCACCGGATGATGACGTTCTACTTTGGTGTCGGTCCTTCCGACACCTGCACGAAATCTTCCGGGCGAATCCACTTTGCAAACGCCCTTCTTACGTCGTTTGCATTTAACTTGACGTATTCCTTCGCCGACAATATGGGCTCGTCCAGGGGAAGATCTTGTATAGCTCGGCTCAATAATCCATAGGCTATACTATTCTCACTGGATTCTGAAAGCGGAATCTCCCGCAGTAGCAATGCCTTCGCTTGAGTAAGCTCCTTCTGGGCAACATCCGTTTCTCGCATCTGCCTCAAGTCCCGGATTATTATGGTCCTCGCTTTGGATACGTTGTCGGGATCGCAGGCGTAAGTAATGTCGTAACGACCTCGCGCCTTGTTCACATCAAAGCTGGCGCCAACGTAGTAAACCAACCCTGTGTTCTCCCGAAGATCCCGGTAAAACCGGGTCGCATAGAAGGCGCCTCCGAGAACGTGGTTCCCAAGTTGAAGAGCATAATAGTCGGGATTCGATCGCGTCAGACCAAGCTCCTCGGATAGAAAGACATCGTCTTGTACCCTGCTCACATCGGGGACTTCCGCCGTCGCTGGTTTGTTAAGAGGAACCGGCGGCAATTCGGTCTGCGGTTTCGGGCCGGAAGCTTTCCATTCTTTGAAATATTCCCAGATTACTTTCTTTGCAGCGGCAGGATCAACATTCCCTATGACCACGATAGTTGTCATGTCTGGCCGAAATACTTTTGAATAATATTCTTTCACGTCCTGAAGTGTAAGTGAGCCGACCGTCTCAGGAGTGGTCTGACGCAGCACAGGGTCGTCCTTCGGCAGGAGATGCAGATTCATCGCTCTCGATGTCAAGTAATCAGGACTCTCGAGTTGGCCTGCAACTGTTGCGGCTATCTGGCGTTGAATAATCTTGAATGCATCCTCCGGCAGAGCTGGATGGAGCTCATTATCCGCAAGGAGCTTCACACCTTTCTGGAAATTGTCGCCCAATACCCGGAGCGAAAAGCTTGAACCGCCGGACTCGTCGGCACCGATATCGTCAAGCGCTTTCTGGAATGCGACGCGGTCAAGTGTGGTCGAGCCATACTCGAACAATTGATCAAGAACACTTGCAATTCCATCTTCACCCTTTGGCTCCTCCAGTTGGGGATTGTTCTTTATTCCACCGATCACGGTGATCGTATTGCTTATAGATTCGGGTTGAACTATCAGCTTAATACCATCAGGTAAAACCGATACCACTGGTTTGACGGTTGAATGAGGCACCGTTATTTTTCCAACAGCAACGTCTGCCCATGATGGGAGTGCAACTGATTTGGTCTCTGTCGGTGTAAACGATTCTGCTCCACCGAATCCGTGAGAAGATACAGGCTTGCCGGATGCTTGCGGCTTCAAGACGGCCACTATAGCATGCTGTGGATTTAAGTATTCTCTTGCCACGCGGTCAACATCCGATGTTGTGACCTTTTGAATCATTTGAATATCATCTTCTGGAGACTTTCTTCCTTCGATCGCTACTGCGTTGGACCACGCTTGAGCAAGTCCAGAAACTGAATTCTTCTCAAACTGTTCGTCCGATATCTCATGTCTCTTGGATGCCTCCACAAGGTCAGAGGAAACACCATTCTTGACTTCTTCCGCAAGGATGTTACCGACTTCCCTGACAAGCTTGCCGGTATCATATCCTTTTGGAAATGCTGCAAGCGCGAAGCCGAGACCTGATTTAGGCAAAGCGTTATACTCGAACCCTGCATAAAGTGCTTTGCCTTCTGGAACGAGTCCGTACAATTTTCCACGCTTGTTGCTGAGCACATCGGACAAAACTTCACTCGCGGCGTAATCGGGACTATTGGTGCCCGGCATCCTGTATCCTATAACGATAAACCCATACGGGAGGTCTGTCGTAGAGTTAATCGTATCTGGCTTCACATTTTCAAAGTCGAATCCCGGACGCGACGGAGTTGTTCCAGCAGGGATGTCGCTGAACAATTCCTTCACTGATGCAAGCGCCTTTTGAGGCTCTACATCGCCGACGACCACGAGTATTGCATTGTTCGGGACATACCATTCCTTATGAAAATTGCGGAGCATCTTCGCGGGAGTGTCGTTGAACGAGGGTCTCGTGCCCAGTGCATCATGGGCGTAAGGTGTGCCGTCGAACATTGCCGAAAGGAGCTTTGTATAAAGTACATACTCCGGATTTGAAAGATCCTGTGCGACCTCCTGCTCTATTGCGCCGCGTTCCTTGCTCCAGAGGCTGTCTGTGCAGAGGATGGACCTCATGCGGATCGCTTCGATATGGAGTGCGACGTTCAGATCGCTTGCGGGAATCGTGAAGAAGAATTGAGTTACCATCTGTTGAGTATCCGCATCAAAGTCTCCACCCATCGCGGCCGTAATATCGGCAAGCTGATTCGCGCTTAATCCCGGGCTCCCCCTGAACATCATGTGCTCGAGAGCGTGGGCCGTACCAGGAAATCCGTTCGGCGCTTCGTCGGAACCAACCAGGTAGTTTATCTCGGTAGTAACGACCGGTGCAAGCGGATTTCTGACAATCACGACTCTCAAACCGTTCTTCAGCGTCGCCCGAAGAACGGTCTCACCGTTAGAGTTCGACTTGCGGGCACAGCCGGCATTCGGTATTACAGTCGCTGAAGCCAGCATAATTGCAGCGAACAAGCCGGCAACTATGTTAACCCATTTTTTAGTTAGCCCGGTGTGGAAGCCCCTGTCTGAGGAATCACTCGACATCTTCTACTCCTAAGATTAGGTTGGTATGCTGATATTTGATGAAGTTGGATGTGCCATGGCAACTCAACTCCGAACACATTTTAACTATCATTCTGGAAATTTCATAGGCATTCATGTCTCTGTTATTTCCTTCCCGCCAGATGGGGGGGGAGAATTTCTACTACGGCGGGAAATTCAGTACAGATTCGCCGATAGAATAGGTATAAAAACCCGATCGTAAATTTCGAATCGGGTCACCTCTTGTGGTGGTCGCCGCCCGTCCTATGCCGCTGGCCATGTTGGTCATGCGAGTGCGGCCGTCGGAAGCGTTTTTTCATATTCGTTCTTTGGGGAAGCGGAAACTTGGGCTCGGGCAATGCAGCGAGCAAATCGTCTTCAGGATAGCTCGAGGGAATATCTTCCCCGAGAAAATCCTTGATAGCCGGCAGGAAATACGAATCGGTCTCAGTTGCAAAGCTGATTGAAGTGCCGGTTGCGCCCGCTCTGCCGGTTCTCCCAATTCTATGTACATAGTCTTCCGGATTCTCAGGCAGGGTGTAGTTGACGACATGACTGATTCCTTCGACGTGCAGACCGCGAGCAGCAACGTCGGTGGCAACCAGAACCTTTATGTTGCCCGACCGAAAATTTTCGAGCCGTTTGATTCGTCTTAGCTGCTCTACATCTCCTGACAGGAGCGAGCAGTTTATGCCGTGTGAGGAGAGATGATCCTTCAAATCTCTCGCGATATCTTTTCTGTTTGCG
This sequence comes from Bacteroidota bacterium, assembly GCA_021818875.1. GTDB lineage: Bacteria > Bacteroidota > Ignavibacteria > Kryptoniales > JAKASW01 > JAKASW01. Next base: position 8,078 of record JAKASW010000070.1, on the reverse strand, counting down.
AAGACCATCACGCGGTCGAGTCCCCGCTTGGTTATCAAGTTATAGAGGACTTTGAATTTCTCCGAATCCGTGGTCAAATAGAAAACCTGTTTTATCGTTTTTACCACGACTTGTTCGGGCTCTATCTCGACAATGCTCGGTTCCTTCGTCCATCTCGCCGCTAACCTATTCACCTCCGGTGTAAGAGTTGCACTGAAAAGCATCGTTTGTCTGTTTGCTTTTGGCGGAGTGCTCTCGATTATCCTTCGAACATCGGGAATAAACCCCATGTCGAGCATCCGATCCGCTTCGTCGATCACCAATATTTCCACCTTGTCGAGTTTAATGCTTCCCTGTTTCTTGAAGTCCAGCAGCCTTCCGGGCGTGGCGACAACTATGTCCACTTTCTCACCCGAGAGAATTTCCTTTTGCTCCTTATACTCGATTCCACCAAGCACCGCGAGAACTTTCAGGTCAGTATACTTAGTAAATGCATCGGCATCCTTTTTAATTTGGAGCGCCAGCTCTCTCGTCGGGGCGAGTACGAGAACCCGTGGCGCCCTTCGATTCGGCTGCTTTAGGGGAGCGTTTAGAAGTCTCGTGATTATTGCGACAAGGAAAGCGGCGGTCTTGCCCGTCCCGGTTTGGGCGCGTCCTGCAGCGTCGAGGCCCTCCAACAACTTCGGTAGTATCGCCGCCTGTATCGGGGTACAGTACCGGAATTGGAGATCCGCAATGGCGTGCATTACCTCCGGTCGTATTTCAAAATCATGAAACCTGGTCTTCCCTTCACCAGGCGGGACAATGTACTCTGAAATGTTCCAGGCTTTTGTGGCGGCATCGACACTCTTCTTTTTTTCTGTCGGCCGTTTTGAGTCGCCCCGTGGATGTCTTTCCTGCCTGAAAGTCCCCCCGCGCCCGGTCACTTCACTATGTCGGTTGTCTCTTCCTTTTGCCTGCTCTCTATCGGCAATCTTTTCCTCCGACTTCACCCGTTCTTCGGTGTGAGAAGCCGGTCTGGCGTCTTCTTTCTTGACTTCGGCCTCCACACCTGGACGACCGAACAATTTCTTTAACAAATTTCTTATCAAATTACTTTCACCACTTTATTGAGTTATTTGCTCGCGCATCCACACTACACTATCTCGCATATCGGTTCATTCAATTATGACCGCCTCTCGTTTCAACTTGATCCCGAATTTGTCGAGAACGCTCTTCTCTATTTCCGAGGCCAGCACCAACAACTCCTCCGACGTTCCCGAGTAGTTCACGAGTGATAGAGCATGACCCGACGATATACCGACTCCTCCGCGGCGATCGCCTTTATGGAAGCCGGCATTTTCAACCAGCCAGCCAGCCGGGATCTTTGTGCCGAGGCCATCGGAAAACGTCGGGGGCTCATCAAGGGACAGACTTCTAACTCGCAAGAGAAAATCTGCAAACTCGCTATTTCCCAGAACCGGATTTACAAAGAATGACCCCACTGACCGGGAATTTGGGTCCTGCGGATCTATCACCATAGATTTTTTCTTTCGGAGTGTTAGAACAGCTTCTCTGATCGCTTTAAGGTTCGTCTCTTTGGTTTCGGTGTTCTCTGCTCCGTTCTCCCTTTTTCTCAAGAAGTCATTCAACTCCTGGTATCTGACAATCGGTTCGCCGCGTTTTTTCAGCCTGTAACCCACTTCAACTATCAAGTATCTGTCTTTGTCCTCACGTTTGAACCTGCTGCTGCGATAACCGAATCGGCAGTCTGAAGAATTGAACTCCGTCATGTCTAAAGTACCTCTGTCGATTACCTTGACCGAGGCGATGGTATCTTTCACTTCCTGTCCGTATGCACCGACGTTCTGGATGGGAGTCGCGCCGACTGTGCCGGGAATACCGGACAGGCATTCAATACCTGCAAGACATTTATTGACGCACACTTTGACTAGATCGTCCCAGGACTCGCCAGCTTGCGCGGTGACAATCATGTAATCGCCATCGTCGGCAAAGCTTACACCTTTTAGCTCCACCTTCAAAACCAAGCCATTGAAACCGTGATCGGGGAACACCACATTGCTCCCGCCACCGAGAACCACCATCGGATCACCTGTCGTCCGATAGAAACTTATGGCAGAGATTATCTCATCGATTTTTTGGCAAGCAACAAAGTACCGGGCGGCACCACCAAGGTGGATAGTTGTAAAATCGGCAAGAGGAACGTCAATCCTAAATTCAGCCGGTTTGTCGGGTGCTAAGTTCATTCCTTTAAAGATAACGAAGTCAGAGGAGATAAATAGGCCATGAGTTGAGATGTGAAGCAAGCTCCCTGTGCAGTGTTGACTATTTCAACCTTGCGGTATGATTATGAATGCACGATCGTCTCGAACCGCAGCACCACGGCAAGTCGGTCCCAGAGTTCTAACCTGGTCGCAAGATGAGGACGCCGCGATCTTGCGAGGGCTGCCATGATATGACATCGTTACATTTGCAATGTTTCGAAAACTATTCCAGCGAGCTCAGCAGAAATCCTGACAGCAGCTTCGGATAGAAGTATGTTGACTTCTGAGGCATGACGGCACCGGCATCCGCCACTTCCTTTACCTGTTCCACCTTCGTCGCATTCATTATGAAACCCAGCTGTGCCTTCCCAGACTGAACGGCTTCGTCCACTTCGCCTTTCTCGATTGTGTAATTGATGTTGAGCTTCTTTTCCTGAGCCTCTTTTGAAATCCCGAGAGTCTGACGAAGTACGAAATCATGCAGCAGCGTTACGTCAAGCTTCTTAACCGACGCCGGCAAGTCTTCCTTAACAATCGAAAGAACATCGGAGCTCGATTTTAACTTCATCAGATAGTATTTCTTTTGCGGCATTACTAATCCATAGGAGTGTGGGCCGGACGTTGCCAATATTTCTGCAAGTTCCTCGAGATTCGATGTTTGTAGCATGTCAAAATATTTCTTCACAGCATCCATCAGCTTGTCTTCTGCGAAACCGGCTACGCTGTGGAGCATCCTGTGGGTCGGGTAGACGACCAGTCCGGAATCGAACATGTTGGTGAAGTACATCATTATGAAATTGTACGGCTCGTTTCCTGTATGCTGTGGATTCTTCTCGCGCATCTGGCGCCGGTATTCAAGCCCGGTTTCATACCTGTGATGCCCATCCGCAATGTAAACAGGGATTCCGCTCAACAATTTCTGAAACACGCCGACCAACTTTCCATCAGTAATCCGATGAACTTTGTTATTCACGCCATCCTGGTCCGCTTCGAGAAACGGTTTCTGACCGGCAAGTTTGTCATATTCTTTTTCGATAGTCTTTGTTGGATCTCCATATATTCCGAAAATCTGGCTGAACGATGCCTTCGTGGCTTTCATGAGATTCAGCCGGTCCATCTTTGGTCCGGAAAGAGTGTGCTCGTGAGGAAGGACCACACCGGCTTCGAACGGTTCGAGCCTGATCCATGATATAAAGCCTCTTCGCGTGACTGTTCCCCCATCAAGAGCTTTGAACGTCTGGAAGTAAGGATAGATCGCCGGGATCTCGTCCTGTACCAGTGCTTTCTCTTTCAACATCCGCTGCATCTCTGCCGCTGCTGCGGGGTATGGATCCGGCTCATGATTCAAATCAAGTCGGACTATGTTGTTCGGACTTCTTTTATACAAATTCTCTTGCTGGCCTTTACTAATAACGTCATAAGGTGGTGCGACCACTTCTGAAAGATCATCGATAAGTATTGTATTATAGTGAATCGATTTAAAAGGTCGAACTTCAGCCATTTCTCGCTCCCTTCATTTGTATCCCAATTTACGAATCTTACCCTTATCGTCTCTCCAATCCTTTTCTACTTTGACAAACAATTCCAGGAACACTTCGTGACCGATCATTTCTTCGATCGCTCTTCTGGAATTTTGTCCGACTCGCTTGAGTGCTGTTCCTCCTTTTCCGATGATTATTCCCTTTTGAGAATCTTTCTCCACATAGATAATTGCTCTAATGAATGTTTTTCTCTCATTGTCACTCTCTCTAAATTCCTCAACCCCCACTGTTGTTGAATATGGAATCTCTTGTTTGAAAAACTTGAAAAGCTCCTCACGTATCAATTCCGCCGTGAAAAATCTCTCATCTCTGTCGCTCATGTAATCTTCAGGATAGAACGCATTACCTTCGGGGAGATATTTCAGAATTGTGTCCTTCAAGTCGGCCACATTCTCACCACTCAATGCGGACACGGGAATTATTTCATCAAAATGATACGCACTCTGGAACGCGTCGATGAGAGGAAGGATGCCGCCTTTTTTTATGAGGTCTATCTTGTTTATGACAACGAAGACCGTTTTTTTATCTAATACGCTTTCAAGCTGCGCGATAGCAACAGCGCTCCTCTCAACAGTCTCTTTTCGGCTGGCGTCTGAAATCAGAACCACAATGTCCGCGTCGCCAACAGCTTCCCTTGCAGAATTCATCATGATTTCCTGCAGCGCATAAGAGGGATTAATCAGCCCGGGCGTGTCGAGGAAAACGGCCTGATAATCCTCGCCTGTCAGGATTCCCGCTATCTTGTGTCGGGTAGTTTGTGGTTTCGGACTGACGATTGAAAGCTTTTGTCCCAGAATTGAATTGAGAAGTGTCGACTTCCCTGCGTTCGGTTCACCGACCAGTGCGACATAGCCTGCTTTATAGCTCATGGCTATTTGCTGATATCTGAACGCTGGATGCTAAGCGTTATAAAGCTGCTTCCCCGCTCTCTTCCGTTCGTACCCGGATGACTTCTTCCACCGGATAAATGAAAATCTTCCCATCACCCACCTGCCCGGTTTTTGCACTCTTGATTATTGTCTCAACAATCTTGTCAACACCGTCATCCGGCGCGATGATTTCAATTTTCATCTTTGGCAGAAAATCGATCTGATACTCCGACCCGCGATACATTTCGGTGTGCCCCTTCTGACGACCATAACCTTTGACTTCCGTAATTGTCATTCCCTTGATGCCGATTTCAATCAATGCCTCACGCACATCGTCGATCTTGAATGGACGGATAATGGCTTCAATCTTTTTCATTTCTGGCTCCTCGGCTTTGTGAAGGCTTTACTCGAATGGTTCCTCATCTGACATAATATTGCCACAAAAAGGGTACAGAAGCAAGATTGTATAAGGCAGAGCAGCTTGTTAAATTTGTTAACCAGGAGAGGAAGAATAAATATTTGAAAGCAAAACTTGCGCTTGCCAACGGAACTGTTTTCACGGGTGAATCCTTCGGAGCGACCGGTGAATCTGCCGGAGAGGTTGTCTTCAACACCAGCATGATCGGTTACCAGGAGATACTTACAGACCCATCATACTGCGGTCAGATTGTCACGATGACATATCCTCACATAGGCAACTACGGAATAAATCCGGAAGACGTCGAATCTTCGAAACCGCAGGTAGCAGGATTCGTCGTGCGGGAATACAGCAAATTCTACAGCAACTTCCGCGCGACGGAGAGCCTCGGCGATTACCTCGAACGAAACAACGTAATCGGAATTGAAAGCATTGACACTCGCAAACTCACCCGTATCATAAGAGAAGTCGGCGCGATGAATGCCATCATCTCTACGGCTGATCTTGACGATGGCTCATTAGTAAAAAAGGCACGAGAGTTTCCTTCGATGTCGGGACTTGATCTCGCAAAGGTCGTCACTGTTAGGTCGCCATATTCATTCTCGGTGAACGGAAAATCGGGCTACAAGTTTAAGGTGGTTGCCTACGATTACGGAATAAAGACAAACATTTTAAGGAAGCTTCACGAGCGCGGATGTGATGTTACCGTTGTACCGGCAAGTTATCCTGCCGAAGAAGTCTTGGCGCTTAATCCACACGGGATTTTCCTCTCCAATGGACCGGGTGACCCGTCGGCCGTGAGCTACGCAATCGCCAACATAAAGAAGCTCATCGGAAAGAAGCCGATCTTCGGAATTTGCCTCGGTCATCAAATACTCGCACTCGCCGCCGGTGCCAAAACTTTCAAAATGAAATTCGGACATCGCGGAGCAAACCATCCGGTGAAGAATCTTCTTAGCGAGACGGTAGAAGTGACTTCTCACAACCACGGGTTTGCAGTCGACCCCGATACTCTACCGGGCCAATACGAAGTCACTCACATCGATTTGAACGACAACATACTTGAAGGCTTTCGTCATAAAAGTCTTCCAGTTTTTTGCGTGCAGTACCATCCGGAAGCATCGCCAGGGCCACATGACAGCGACTATCTGTTCGATGACTTCACGAATATGATGGAATCGTTCATGGGACAAAGTCGTTCTAAAGAGAAAGTCGATGTAAAATGACAACCACAGTTTTGGCCTCGCGCCTCGCCCGGTTTTGGCAGGCGATGAAAGATTTCTTTAAGGGAGTCTTTTCCGACCATAGCGAAGGGCCGAGGTGCTGCTAATCTAAAGCAGGCTCGCCACTGCTTCTCTCCTGTGATCTAGAGGACAGGCCGAGAACCCCTCTGGAAACCACAAAGACTCAAAGGCTCAAAGAAGAATGTTTGGTATTGGTGTCGTTGTACAACACTTAGTGCCTCGGTCACTTAGTAGTTACACTTTTCGGCTGCATTCCTAGGTCGGGCACAATCAGTCTCCTCGGACAGCGCAAATCCTGCATTGTGCATGGCATTCCATGCACTAGGGTTTTCTTATCAATCGAGAAATGACCCAAGAAAAGCGATTCTTGGTGAAGCATCCTTACGGTAATTACGGCACACCACGTGAGACTATCACAATGAAAGGAGACAAAAATGGCATTCAAATCTGGTCTGGTTTTACTTCTGTTATCATTTCTAGTATTCGGGTGTTCTAACTCGAACGGCCCGGTAGCTCCTTCCTCATCAACGGGCAATGTCACCATGTCCGTGGCATTCACTAATGCCAATTCCCCCGTCGGCTTTAAGAGTGTCAGCGCTCCGTCCGGTGCTTTCACAGTCAGCAGCACTACGAGCGTCGACTCCATCCGGATTGATAGTGCGATTGTAGTCTTTGCAGACATAAAATTTGAGTCTAATATAGATACGGTCCAGGTGAGCCAGGATACGAGTGGAACGTTCATAAACATCAACGACAACAATTCCAGCATTACCTTCCCTGGTCCGTTCGTCGTCCACGTAAATGACACTGCCGCCATAAGCTTTGCGAGCCGCACGTTGCCTGCCGGAACTTACACAGGAATAAAATTGCAGGTACACCGTCTCGCTCCAGGAGAACCGTTCAAAGACAGCGAGGATTTCATGGGGATGCGCATCGGGAATCCGCACAGCGACACCTCCATATCGAGTTACAGCATAGTGGTCTGGGGATCTGTCTACAAGGACAGTGCCTGGGTGCCGTTCACGTTCAAGGACAACCAGAATCTTCAAATTAAGGTCAAGGGCAATTTCACAATATCGAGTCCGACATCCAATGTGAATATCGCGCTCAACTTCAACTTGGGTTCATGGTTCGTCAATCCCAACACCGGTGCAATACTCGACCCGACGAACATGTCGTTCCAGAATCAACTTACGATTATGGAAGCCATTCGAGCATCATTCATGCAGGGTCGATGCGGTGATTGGAAAGAATTCCGACACTGGGGAATGTAAGTAGGTATTATGAGACCCGAATGAAATAGAGTTGCAACTTCAAGCCACACGGGGAAAAGCGAGGCCCGCTGTCGAAAGACGGCGGGCTTCGTCGTTTTGGGGAGCCGGACTTCGATCCACTCTGCGCTATTAGTAGATGAAGTCTCGCGACTTTGATTGTCCATTTGTGCGGTCGTCTCCCCGTAGTGCAAAATTGTCGGTACCATGGCGGTCCATTCCGGCAAAAGTTTTCGCCTTGCAGGACACCTGACAGGTCCTGGGAAAGATTGTGGGGCAGCAAAGTCCATGGGACAAATCTGTGTCTAAATGGCGGGACCCGCCAAAGCTGTCTTCCCATTGCCACTGCCGTAGGCGGTGGGCTTCTAAGTCGGAGTGAATTACCACCGGCAAAGCCGGTGGCTTCTGAAAGGCATCGATTGAAATCGACGCCTTCCCAAGAGCGCGAAACCCTAAAGGGTTTTGTGCTCTTGCCAGCCGTCCAATTCATTG
>JAKASW010000069.1 GCA_021818875.1 Bacteroidota bacterium | reverse complement strand
GACAATGCGAAGAGGTCTAGTAGTTCTAACGTTGCTCTTTATAATCAGCGGGACCGGTATCGCACAGAACAGCGACTTGTATAAATATTCAAAAAGAGCTACCACGGATATCCGGGGCGAGGAGTTTCCTCGGGTAAATTCTCAGCGGAGAGCGATTTTCCGTGTCGATGCGCCTAATGCAGAGAATGTTCAGATAGATCTGCTGCATGTCTACAATATGGTAAAGGGTACGGATGGAATCTGGTCGGTAACGACCAATCCTCTTCCTCCCGGATTCCATTACTACTATCTCATGATCGATAGCTATCGAGTAGCAGACCCAGCTAGTGAGTCATTCTATGGCGTTGGCAGGATGATGAGCGGGATCGAGATTCCCGCGCCCGATCAGGCATTCTACACACCGGAGAATGTTCCGCACGGGCAGGTGAGAGAGTGCTACTATTTTTCGGATGTTGACAAGACCTATAATAGGTTTTATGTGTACACGCCGCCGAACTACGACAGCAATCTTCACTCCCGCTTCCCGGTACTCTTTCTTCAGCACGGGATGGGCGAAGACGAAACAGGCTGGGTCAACCAGGGTAAGATGACCATTATCATGGACAATATGATCGCGTCAGGCCGGTGCAAGCCGATGCTTATGGTAATGAGCAACGGTGAGTGCAGCCAAATGTTCAAACCCAGGCCGGGTCAAAACATCGATGAAGCACGAACGGAATTTGGTGCGAAGTTCACTCCCATATTGCTGCATGAAATAATCCCTCTTGTCGACAGCACATTTCGTGTCTATGCCGACAGGGATCATCGTGCCTTGGCCGGCTTGTCGTGGGGAGGATACCAGACGTTCAAGATCGGGCTCAGCAACCTCGACAAGTTTGCATACCTCGGAGCATTCAGCGGGTTCGCTCCGTTCAATCCCGCAACGGACTTGAAGACGGCTTACAACGGCGTGTTCAGCGACAGTACGGCATTCAATAAGAGTGTCCATGCCTTCTTCCTCGGCATCGGCTCCGAGGAAGGGCCGCGCATGAAAGTGCTCAGCGGTGACCTGACGAAGGCCGGGATCCATAACACTTATTATGTCTCACCCGGAACGGCACACGAATGGCTTACGTGGCGAAGGTGCCTGTACCAGTTTGCACCGTTACTTTTCGAGAAGTAAAGCCTTCAACTTAAATGACCAGAGTCATGTCAAGACAGTTTGTCGACAGGTTGAAGGCCGATCCGTGTCCAACCTGGGTGAAGTCGCGAAGTGGCTTTGGAGGAAAGATCCAGGATGGTGTCTCGAATTTCTATCGAGTAATGCCGTTGCGACCTCGGAGAGTTTGAAAGATTTTTCATATTTATTTAGGAGAAAGAAATGCGAATAATGACTTCATTGCCAAAAGTGAATATTGTTGCGGCGTTTGTATTACTTACTTTCAGCAGGGTTCTCGGACAGGAACTGAAACTGAATAACCTCGGGTATTTCGAGACGAAGGGACTTAACGTTCTTGTATTCAGCAACGAATACAACGGCTATTTCTTCGATGAGAAACACGCCGGCATAGAGCTGATCCAGTGCGGCGTGCGAACGGCCACAAACGGTGCAGTCAGGCTGAGGTGTACCCCTGAACAGTGGGACGCAGTCCCGATGGTGGTCAATAGAAAAGTCGATGAGAAGAAGAAAAGTATTGAAGTGAATCTCGGTTACAAGGATTATGATTTCTACCCGAAGGTTGTCGTCACTGCCAGGAAAAATGGAGTATGGATCGATGTCTATCTCGACAAGCCGCTGCCAGAAAGGCTGATCGGACACGCCGGATTCAATTTAGAGTTTCTGCCGACAGCATATTTTAACAAAGTATATTTGATGGACGACAGCCCGCATATCTTTCCGCTATATCCCGCCGGACCGTCTATCGACAAGCCTGATTCAGTGAAGATCCCTCAGTACGCCGGCCATTCAACGTTCGATGGCCACGGCAGAGATGTCTATGTGGATCCTCTACCGATGGCGACCGGCTCCAACCTAATCCTGGCTCCTGAAGATCCGCAGCGTCGTGTGGAAATCCAATCCACCGAAGGAAAATTGCTTTTCTATGATGGACGAAATGTAGCTCAGAATGGATGGTTCGTCGTGAGAAGTCTTATCCTCCCAAACAAAACCGGAAAGGTGGTCGAGTGGCATCTTACAGCAAGCGTTCCGAAGGATTGGATCCGCAAACCGGTGATTGAGTTCTCACAGGTCGGTTACCATCCTATGCAGGAGAAGAGAGCGATCATCGAGCTGGACAAGAACGATACACCACTCAAGACCGCATCCTTGTATCGCGTGACTCCGCGGGGTGATTTCGAAAAAGCGTTTACGGCACCTGTCAAGGAGTGGGGACCCTGGATGCGGTACAACTATGTTACTTTCGATTTCTCTTCCGTCCGTGACAGTGGTGTCTACTTCATCGAGTATGGTAATGTAAAGTCGAATGTCTTTCCAATCGATTCGCACGTGTATGACAATGTATGGCATCAAACTCTCGATGTCTGGTTCCCCGTCCAAATGGACCACGTAACGGTGAGAGATGCGTACAGAGTCTGGCATGGTGCACCGTTCCTCGATGATGCGCGACAGGCGCCGCCCAACGAGGAACATTTCGATGGGTACAGCATGGGACCGTCAACCGACACTCGCTACAAGCCAGGCGAGCACATTCCCGGGTTGAACGTCGGAGGCTGGTTCGACGCCGGTGACTACGATATCGATGAACCTTCTCAATGCCAGACGATTTCAAATTTCGCTGCTACCTGGGAATCGTTTGAACCGAGATTAGATGAGACTTACATCAGCGAACGAGAACGGTATGTAGATATCCATGATCCTGACGGCAAGCCGGACATACTCCAGCAAATCGTGCATGGAGTCCTCCAGCAACTGGGACAGCAAAAAGCATTCGGGCGTGCCATCTACGGAATAAACGAGGCGCATCTCTATGAGTACGACCAGCTCGGAGATCCGGTGGACGTAACCGATAACAAGATCTATACTCCCAGATTAAAACCGTACCAGGTTGAAGGGGATTCAAGCGGGACACCCGACGACAGATGGGCATTCACACCAGACATGCCGTGGGTGAACTATCTCTCGATCGGTGCACTCGCGTCTGCAAGTCGTGCGCTTAAAGGGTTCAACGATTCTCTCTCTGCCGAGTGCCTGACAGTTGCGGAGCAATCCTGGGCCAGACAGCAAAAGGATGCGCTGGCCAACAAGAGTCAGGTACCCTTCTATGTTCAGGAGTTACCGAAAATCGCAGCGGCTATACAGCTTTATATTTCCTCAAAGGATGTCCAATATGCGGATACTTTTACCACGCTTATCTGGCCGGCCCTAAAAAAATTCCCAGAGATGAACATCCAGACCGCAGTTCAAGCAATTCCATATTTCGGCAAAGAGTATAAAGACAGACTCGTTTCTTATGTGGAGAAAGCCAGGAAGTTTGACGATGAGCTTCTCAAACAGAATCCTTACGGAGTTCCCATTTCGACGAGGCAATGGGGAGGAAATCAGGATGTCGTGAGTTGGGCTGTAGCTAACTATTATCTCCACGAAGCATTCCCGAACATAATCGGAAGCGAGTACACAATTCGCGGGCTCAACTATTTGTTCGGCTGCCATCCATATTCTAATATATCATTTGTATCGGGGGTCGGAGTTCACTCGAAGGAACGTTTCTACGGTGGGAACAGAGCTGATCTCTCCTTTATTGCGGGAGGCGTGGTACCCGGCATTCTTGTTCTGAAGCCCGACTTCCCCGAAAACCAGGAGAAGTGGCCGTTCCTTTGGGGTGAAAATGAAAGCGTAATAAATATTTGCTCCAACTACGTTTTTCTGGCCAATGCAGTGGATAATTTGTTGAAAGGGAATAGAGGTCGATGAGCAATCACCGGTTGCGGTGAACACTTTTGTTCGCCTGCGGTTTTCCTTTTCGCTTGCAAGGTTACTGTAGTGGTCAAGAGAAACAGATCTTGACCACTACACTTTAAACGCCGTGGAAGCTGCGGCCTGCTTGAAAGCAATTGACTGAAGAGCACAATGGATATCAACATTACGGATAATTCAGACATACCTCACATCTCACACACCGCGCTCTGGGTAGCTTACTATCGCGCCATGGAGTCTAAACGGAAAGACGCACTGTTCCACGATCCGTATGCAGAGCTTCTCGCAGGCGAACGTGGGAAGCAGATTGTCGAGAACACGAAAGGCTGGAAGAACGGCGCCTGGCCAATGATCGTCAGGACGGCAGTTCTCGATGAGTTTATAATGAGGACGATCGTACAGGACAACATCGATACTGTCATCAACCTTGCCGCCGGACTTGACACGCGTCCGTACCGGCTCGACCTCCCATCATCTCTTCGCTGGATCGAAGTCGATCTTCCTGACATTCTCAATTACAAGGAGGAGAAACTCGCGGCGGCGAAGCCTCGCTGTAAAGTAGAACGCATGAGGATTGACCTCGGAGATTCCGACGCACGCAGGAAATTGTTCGGTGAAATCAACCATGATGCAGAACGCGCATTCGTGATAACGGAGGGCTTGCTCATCTACCTGGGCCGTGAAGAAGTTGCCGGGCTTGCACGGGATTTGAAAGCTCAGGAGAGTTTTCGGTGGTGGACTGTTGACATCGCAACCCCTGTGTTGCTGGGCTGGCTGCTCAACAATTCCTTCAGACAATTTGCCGAGGGTGATATCCAAATGAAGTTCGCACCGGAAGAGGGACCGGGCTTCTTCAAGCAGTTCGGTTGCAAGGTGGCTGAGTCGAGACTAGTGTCGAAGGAATCGAGAAGGTTGAAAAGGGAAATGCCGGGAATATGGTTCTACCGGCTCCTTGCTCCACTTGCGTCCAAAAAGCAGCGCAAGTTCTATTCGAAGTTGGATTCATATTTTGTCCTGCTGAATAATAAGACTTGACAACTCGCACCCTTTATGTTATTATAACATGTCAGACATCTTACAATGGATGATCGAGCCACATTCACAACAGTCGGAAACCGGGAGCTTCTCAGCAAGACGGTAGCTTCTAGAATTGAAGATGCGATCCATGCTCGGACGTTCAAGAATGGTGACCGGCTCCCCTCCGAACTGGATTTGGCAGCACAATTCGACGTGAGCAGGACCGTTGTCAGGGAAGCACTCAGGATGTTGAGCGGCCGCGGGATAGTTGCCATCAAGAAAGGTAAGGGGGTTTTCGTCAACGGCTTTTCGGCTGAAAGCGTTGTCGAACCGCTCCATTCCTATCTAAAGTTTTCAATCCCCAAAGATTATGCCCTCGATGTCATTCGTGCACGGCAGGTGATCGAGCCGGCGATCGCCTCTGTGGCGGCATTGAATCACACGGGCGAAGACGAGGTTCAACTCCAGGAAGATTATGATGAATTGCAGAGTTGCCCTGCGGACGATTTTGCCACCCTTGCGATGCTGGATCTCCGGTTCCACCTTGACATCGCGAAAGCAACTCACAACGTCATCATTCCAATCATGATCGAGCCCATCCACCGCCTTATGCCGGCGATCAAAGTTTCAGTTTACAAGGCAGTCCAGGATTCAAAGAAGTCAGCGCTGGATAAACATGGGAAAGTGCTCTCGGCGATCCTAAAGGGCGATGCGGATGGAGCGAGGCGTGCCATGACAGTGCACCTTAAAATAGCAGAGGAACACGTCATGCTGACCATGAAGTCTGAATCGGTGGAAGCAGTGAAGAAGTGAAATCATCTCTTTTATAAATACATGTATGACATGTGATGTAAGACCTCACTCATAATACAAAATGTCAGAGGGCAACAATGAAATTATTTCGACCGATCGTGGCTGTCGTGCTTTTTGTCTTTGTCCCCGGCTTCATCCGAGCCCAGTGTAGCATCCGTGGGTTCGCAACGGATTCCCTGACCGCCAGCCCCCTGGTCGGAGCAAGCATCTATCTTGTCGGAACCGCATTCGGTGCCAGCACCGACGTTGAAGGTCATTACCTGATCGATGACATTCCGGCCGGCGACTACGAGGTTCGCGCCTCTTACATCGGATACCAGCCCAAAGTTTTCCACGTGACTGTCCGCGAACGCACTGCGACGGAGCTAAACGTCCCACTTTCGCCCCGGGCAGTCCAGGGGAAAGAAGTTGTGGTCATGGCACAGATGAAGGGACAGCTGGCGGCTATCAACCAGCAGCTTCGCGCCGACAAAATCGTAAATGTTGTTTCCGCGGAAAAGATCCAGGAGCTCCCCGATGCAAACGCGGCCGAGGCGATCGGACGCCTGCCGGGTGTCTCGATAATAAGGAGTGGTGGAGAGGCGAACCAGGTCATACTCCGTGGTCTGAGCGAGAAATTCACGGACATTACCATTGACGGCGTGCAAACTCCTTCTACCGATTCGACCGACCGAACGGTTGATCTAAGCACCATATCCCAGAGTTCTCTGTCAGGCATCGAGCTCTACAAGTCGCTGACTTCCGACATGGATGGAGATGCAATCGCGGGTACGATAAACCTGGTCACAAAGAGAGCGCCTTCTGAAAGGATGGTAAGGCTGGATGCGAGCGGAGATTTTAACGCCCTCATGAATTCCGCAGGTCAATACAATCTTGCCTTGAGGTACGGAGAGAGATTCTTCAACGATTTGCTCGGGGTTCAACTTATCGGAAATCTGGAGAACAGGATTCGAAGCAGTGAAAACTACAACCTCGCCTATGACCAGGGCCTGAGCAATCAAACAGACTATGCTATCAACGACTTCGCACTACAATTCAACAACGAGAACAGAAAGAGAAACGGCTTCAGTGTATTGCTCGACTATGCAACACCTGATGAAGGCGTCCTCAGGCTAAATACGGTTTACAGCGGCACAAAGCGAGACATCCTTACTTCAACGAGAGACTATCCCTCCTTCAGCGGAAGCACAGCGACCAACGGTTCCAGTGTGTCCTACTCATCTAGGGACCAGCTCCAGAATATCAACACTTTCAGCAGCTCATTGGTGGGAGACAACAAACTCGCAGGCTTCTCTCTCAACTGGAGCGCCTCGTATGCTCAGTCGATGGCAGATTTTCCCTACGATTTCCGCGCGGACTTCCTGGAGAACTCGTCCCTATTACCGTCGGGCGATTCGGTCATCTCCGGCATGCGGGTATCGCCGATGCTTAAATCAGATCCACAACAGTTGATCTCATATGCGGTCAACAATTTCAATGCCGCCACATTGTATGATGGATATTACTCGTCCCAGAGAAATTATGACAGACAGCGGGTCGCTTACCTGAACGCCGGGCGAGCTTACTCTTTCTCAAACTCATTGTCGGGGTTTGTAAGATTCGGAGGCAAGTATAGAGTTCAGGATAAATCGAATTTGCAGGGACGCACTTATGCCCCATATTATTTAGGGTATTGGCAGCCCTACGAGATTGCCGCAAATGGGACAATCCGGAAAAAAGATCTAAGCGGAACGTACTTTAATGATTTCTACCAATCATTTTTGCAGTCCTCCGGCAATCGCTACCCCTCCCTTAGTGATTTTCTCAACTCGCCTCCCGATTCGCGACAGATATTCAGTCTCTACATGCTAAACCCGATCGTGAACAGAGGTAGACTGGATCAATGGTACAGCCTCAACAAAAATGGAGTCGACGCAAGCGGGAAGACCCACGAGTTTTCCGTCGATCCGACGGCAGAAACCTACGATTACTCGATAACGGAGCGAGTGGCTGCCGGCTACCTGATGAATACCCTGGACATCGGCAACACTCTAACATTCATCGCCGGACTGAGAGTAGAAAGGGAAAACAACAACTACAACTCAAAATACTCTCCGGTGCAGACTGGCGGTTTCCCGATTCCACCCGATGTAAGCAGGGACACCACCGCCGCACACGATGAAACAATCTGGTTTCCCAATTTCAATTTGAACTACAGACCGACCGGCTTTCTGAATTTGCGCCTCGCCGCATATAGAGCCCTTGCGCGTCCCGATTTTAATTACAGACTCAACACATATTTCTCATGGAGGACTATTCAGCCTGCTGGACCAGGCCAAAACTCCAACCAGCTTCTCCTCGGGAACCCTCTTCTTCGAGACGCCAAAGCCTGGAACTATGAGGCGAACATATCTTTCTTCGGCGACAAAGTCGGACTCTTTACAGTCTCGGCTTTCTACAAGCGGATCACAGATATGTTCCATGAGCTGTATGGAATCAACGCGACAGGTGACAGCTTGATCCAGTACCTCGGCCTGCAATGGAAGAATCTCTTTGGCGGCGGAAGCTATGCTTTGACGGTCCCGTTTAATTCCGACCAACCGACTTATGTCTGGGGCTTCGAACTGGAGCACCAGATAAACTTTGCTTTTCTGCCCGGCTTCCTGCAGAACATCGTTCTTTCTTACAACGCATCGCTCGTTCGCTCGGAAACTCACATTATAGCCACCACGATCGACACCTCTTACTACTACGTCCCCGGCATTCCCGTCCCGTTCCCGAAATACACAAACCGCATAATAGATCAGAAACAACAGCTTGAAGAGCAACCGGAATTTTACGGGAATATCTCTCTCGGATACGATGTCGGCGGCTTTTCGGGCAGAGTCTCCCTCTTTCACCAATCGCAATTCAATGTATCGTTCTCTCCGGACGGCCGGAGGGACATTATCTCCAATCCCTTTACGAGGCTGGATCTTGCGTTGAGACAAATAATCACTAAGAATCTTTCGCTGATTCTCAATGTGGACAACTTGACCGACACCAGAGAGAGTACTTCGTTGTACGACAGGGTTAACGGCTACAAGATTCTGAGGACAGACCAGCGGTATGGAATTACCGCAGACTTCGGAGCGATTCTGCAATTATGAATTCAGAGCAACTGATTTTGGTAACTCATGTAAAAGAATCATGACATGTGCTCTCGCAAGGAGGTGAACAATTGAGAAAACACCCTTTTCATCAACCGGCAAGTTCAAGACAGAATAATTGAAAGGAGATCGTAATGAGTCACGGTACGTACAGGGCGGCCGCAATCGTGTCGCTCTTACTTCTAACTGCCTGTTCGTTATATGCACAGGAGGATCCGCTTGTTCTCAATCCATATGATGGAACAGCGGGATCGTTCTTCATGTCGCAGATAATAGCGGACACCACGGCAAATCACGGAATACCTGCAAACCGCGTTTATGTATTGAAGCGCGGCGGCATTTATTTGAACACTCAAACGCTCAACGTTCCCGCTGGAAGTACGCTGAAACTGCGAGCTGAGTATGGTACAGGAGCGCTGCCTGTAATTTTCATGTATCCCACCGGTACAGGATCTACTCCTCAAAGACCGCCCGGAAACTTATTCGTTTTGCTGGGATCGGCCCTCGAAATGAGCAACGTAATGGTCGATGGATACTTCGAGCCGGTTGATACCAATTTCAACAATATCCAGGGCGGCTTAGTAAATACCACACAGGCCGGTTCGTCGATAATTCTCGACAGTTGTATCATGACGAACATCAACGGTCAGTTTTTGAGAACAGGGTCTGCTTCGATAAAGGTCCAGGTGACCCACTCAATTTTCTCAAACATGGGTGCCCTGAGCACTTCAAATCTCGGAGCAGGAAAAGGGATCGATCTGCGCGAGGTATCCTGCGACACGCTTCTCCTTCAGGACAATACGTTCATCAACTACCAGGACCGGGTTGTTCGGCACTATAACTATTCGAGTCCGCTCTCGGGGACGGGAAGCCTCGTCTATACCCTGATCGACCACAACACGTTCGTCAACGGGATGGGGTTTCACGGTCTTCTATCGCTCGGAAGCGTAGGGGATAAAGTTATAATTACCAACAATCTGTTCCTCGATGCATTTGCATGTGGAGAGGACTCTCTTGACCCAACCCGGGCGGCTGAGTTCGTGAACACGGGTGAAACCTATCCGAACGCTCAGGCAAGAATGTCGTGGGTTTTCACGACGCCTAACGATTCCACCAGTTGGGTAATCTCAAACAACTTTTTCGCCATTTCCGATTCCGGGCAAGCTTACCTTAGCGATTTCAATCTCACAGAGGACACTCCACTATCATGGCACATAAACGGCATGATCGGAAAGGATTCTCTGACTGCATTCAAAAAAGTTTCGGTAAACATGTCGGCAATTCCGATGCTGATGACGAACGAGATGAGATGGTACCGAGCTCCGAGCGGTGGAAACATGACGAAGAATACACCTTCTTCACTGTGGCAGTGGCCGCGGGACGATATGGATCGAAGAGGATACACGTGGATCAGAGATACCCTAAACTGTTCCTTCACGGCCAGTCAGGACCTGTCGAAAGCGGCCAGCGATGGGACAATCATAGGTGATCCGCGCTGGAGCTTCCTGGGCGTAGTCGGAGTAAATGACCGGCCGAAGGAGGTACCCTCAGGTTTTTACCTGGATCAGAACTACCCTAACCCGTTCAACCCATCCACGACAATCAGGTATGGATTATCCAGGGAATCGCACATTGAACTTGCGGTTTACAACGTACTCGGGCAGCGGGTCGCTCTTCTTGTCAATACGCGCATGAAACCGGGGAACTACGAGGTGGCCTTTGACGGCGCCAGGTATGCCTCCGGCGTCTATTTCTGCGTCATGCATGCCGGCGAAAAGGTTATGAAGGAAAAGATCCTTTTGCTAAAATAGTATCAGCTACGGCCGTCACCATCATGATGCAGGGCACGTTGGTGGCGGCCATCAATTTGCTCCTCTGCATGGCTGCCGCTGGCGTGAGGCTCTTATGGGCGGCGGTCCTTCTCGAATTCGACTTCAAATGTGTTTTTCATGACACAGTGCTACAATAGAAAGGCAAAGAAATGGAGGTACGATACCTTCCCGACGCAACCGGTTTCAAGAGACTGAGCACCGCTGAAATAAGAAGTGAGTTTCTTATTGAAGGGTTGTTCCAGGATGAAGCAATCAGTACAACCTATATTGATCTGGACCGCGCCATTGTGGGCGGGGCCGCGCCGGTGAAGAAGTCCCTCCAGCTTCTGGCAAGCAAGAAAGAGATGTCCTCCGAGTATTTCACAGAGAGAAGGGAGATCGGAATATTCAACGTGGGGGGAGCCGGCCAGGTGCAGGCAGACGATAAAGAATTTTCCCTCGCTTTCAAAGATGCTGTTTATGTCGGTAGAGGTACGAAAGACATTTCATTCCTGAGTGTCGATCCGGCGCGACCGGCATATTTCTACTTTGTCAGCTTTCCGGCGCATTCTTCATACCCGAC
The DNA here is from genome assembly GCA_021818875.1 of Bacteroidota bacterium. Lineage (GTDB taxonomy): Bacteria > Bacteroidota > Ignavibacteria > Kryptoniales > JAKASW01 > JAKASW01. The sequence goes on along the minus strand of JAKASW010000069.1, from coordinate 5,007 downwards.
CAGGTTGATTAAATATGAAGAGGGGAATTCCTCCAGGCTTGGCAAGGGGCAAAGTGCAAACGTGAGAACCGTAAGAAAATACATCCACAATAACGGCGTAAAGAGTTCTCAGCTTGTGACCGGTTTGACCGATCTGGACGAAGGAAGCGTGTGGAACACGATGCCTCCCCACACCCATCAAAGAAGGACCGAGATTTACTTCTACTTTGGCCTGGACGATGACTCGCTTGTTTTTCACATAATGGGCGAGCCGAGTGATACGAGGCATTTAGCCGTCCGCAACAGACAAGCCGTAATCTCGCCAGGCTGGTCCATTCATACAGGCGTGGGAACGAGAAACTACTCGTTTATATGGGCAATGGGAGGTGAGAACCAGGATTACGACGATATGGATGTGGCCGGGATGGGAGAACTTAACTGAAGCATGATGGTACAAGGGGAAAAGGTATAGTGAGACAAAATTAAAAGGGTACAGGGAGCACACGGATGATACTTGACACATTCAAGTTGGACAACAAAGTTGCTGTCGTTACCGGCTCGAACCAGGGTATAGGAAAAGCCTATGCGATAGCGTTGGCCGAGGCTGGAGCCGATATAGTTGGAGTCTCCTATGTAGATGACTTTTCTGATGTTGAAAGAGAAATCACAAAGCGCGGCAGGGCCTTCAAGTCCTACACGAGTGACTTTTCAAAACGCTCTTCGGTTTATGAGTTTGTCAAAAAGTTGAAGGCTGATTTTCCAAGGATAGATATCCTGGTCAACAATGCAGGCACAATCCTGCGCAAGCCTATCTCTGAGCACCCGGACGAGTACTGGGACAGAGTCATCGAGGTGAATCTCTCCTCCCAATTCGTGCTGACGCGGGAAATCGGCAAAGATATGGCAGCAAGAGGATACGGTAAGATTGTTTTCATCGCATCGCTGCTGGCATTTCAAGGAGGAGTACTTGTACCTGGATACGCGGCGTCGAAAGGCGGCGTCAAGCAATTGACAATGGCTTTCGCAAACGAATGGGCATCTAAAGGAGTGAACGTCAATGCGATTGCTCCAGGGTACATAGCAACGGACAACACCAGAGCGTTGCGAGAGGACCCTGATAGGAACCGGGCGATACTGGATCGAATACCTGCAGGAAGATGGGGAACACCTGAGGACCTGATGGGGACGGTCGTATTTCTCTGCTCGGATGCTTCAGTCTATCTGAATGGCAGTGTCGTAACCGTCGATGGCGGGTGGATGGGAAGGTAAAAGACGTATGAAATCCATTAGGTGCCCCCTCAGAACTACTGCATCAGTTGTATCGGTTTCGCTTCTTCTATTGTCCGCTTCATCACCTGCAAAAGTCAGTTCTCATCTTCGGCACTCGTTCACATTGACCGCGGTCAATCCAACAAACATCTCACGCCACGATGAGATAGTCGAGATCAGCATGGCAGAAGTCAAAAAGAAATTTCCATCGTTGAACGAGCAAGCATTCTCCGTGTTTTGCCGGCACAAGGAGGTTTCTTATCAGTTGTCACTCGATCCGATCCGTTGCATTGGGAATGAGGTCGCAAATTCAAGCGAGCTGGTATTCGTCTCATCGTTTGCATCTCACGAACAGAAGAGATTCTCAATTGTTTGGGACGAAGACACCGTTGAAGAGCACCACTTTCCTCTGATGACCCAGGCTGCACTCGGAGTGAAAACAAAATACGATATGGTAGATGGATATTACATGGGTGGAACATTTGTCGATGTCGATTCCTCGACGGTCCCACGAGACCACTTTGCACACGACGGACTATATCGAATCGAAGGACCAGGCTGGGAATCGGACAAAATTGTATATCGATTTTACCTGGATTCTCGAAACCGGAGCGACATATTCGGGAAGAAGACCCATGATCTTGTTCTGAAGAGAATCGGAGAAAACGACCTCACCTCGGATAGTAAGGAATCCTATACGAAGATGCTCGACTGGGGAATGGACATTTTCAAAGTCGGTGAATCGTTAGGCATAGGCTCGATTGCAATGTGGCATGACTCCCGGGCAGTAACAGTGAGCGATGTGTCCAGAGCCAAGTGCTCCGTCTTCAGCGGCCCGATCCGGTCAGGCGTCTTCACATCGTACCTCGGCTGGAAAGTCGGCGACAAGGTGTACGATCTGTTTACCGAATTGTCCATTTCTGCAGGAAGCAGGTTGACCGGTGTCGTGGCATTCGTAAACAACGACAGCGTCCAGCTCTGTACGGGTCTCGCGAAACATGAAGCATGTGACTTGATAAAATCTCCACGTCCGGTGGGAAGTGTATGGGAGTATTTGGCACTCTACGGGAAGCAGAGCCTTTCAGGCGATAATCTGGGGATTGCAGTCTTCTACAGAGAAAAAGACAAGGTCAAGTTGGCTGAGGACAGCACAAGCACCATTGTGGTGCTCCGCCCGACCGCCGGAAGGATAACCTATTATCTTGGTGCTGCCTGGGAACAAGAGCCTGGCGGGATCAAGAACGAGAAATCGTTCAAGAGATTTCTGTCTGAAACCGTCTTGAAGCTCGATCATCCTATACAAACTTACTTCTGAGGTTGTCTCCATGAAGAGAGATTTTTGCATGACGTGTGGCTCCACAACATCAAAGCTCCACATCTTTTGGTTGCTGTCCGGAGTCATGGTTCTTTTGCTTTTATCTCCACGGCCCAGCCTGGGGAAAGGAAATGAACGTAAAGATTGGCCTGTCCTCGCGGCCGACGGGATGCTTGCCGCACACCCCCACTACATTAATTATGATGATTCATCTATTGCCTGGGATTATCCTCAGGCACTGATAATGTATGCTTTGTGGTCGGTCTGGAAACAAACTCAAGATACAACCTATTTCAACTACGTGAAGGCGAGCGTAGATTTCTATTTTCCGGGCTCAGGTGGAATAAGAACTTACGTGCAAAATGATTTTCGACTCGATGATATCCTTATGGGCCGCGTGATTCTCGATTTGTACGCTTCAACCAAAGAGTCAAAGTACAGGAAAGCGGTGGATATTTTGAGAGAACAGTTGCGGAGGCAGCCGCGAAATCCTGATGGCGGGTTCTGGCACAAAAAGATTTATCCCGACCAGATGTGGCTCGATGGGCTATATATGGCGGAACCGTTTTATGCGCACTATGCTAAAATGTTCGATGAGCCGAAAGATTTCGACGACATCGCAAACCAATTTATCTTGATGGCACAGCACTCGCTTGATCCTAAGACCGGCTTGATGTACCATGGCTGGGATTTTAGGAGGACCCAAAAATGGGCCGACCCGAAGATAGGAGACTCGCAATGTTTCTGGGGACGGGCGTTAGGATGGTACATGATGGGGATTGTCGATGTCCTGGGTTATTTCCCTGGGGACAATCCCGAAAGAGGAAAGCTGATTTCCATCTTTCAGAACTTGTGCAGCGCGGTACTGAAGTATCAGGACAAGAAGACACATCTTTGGTACCAGGTTGTTGATCAACCCGAACGTCAAGGTAATTACCTTGAATCCTCCGCAACGTTAATGTTTGCATATTCTTTCGCGAAAGGGGAAAAAGAAGGATATCTCGGAGAGAAATATCTGCGGGCTGCACAGAACGCTTTCGATGGCATCGTAGATCATTCTGTCCTGCTCCATCGATCACAAGGTCGGATGAATTTCGTTCTGGAGAATACTTCGGGCGGCGTCGGACTTGGCGGCAAACCCTATAGAGACGGAAGTTTCCATTACTATGTTAGTGTGCCAAAGGAAAGCAACGACTTCAGAGGCGTTGGACCATTTATCCTTGCTGCCCTGGAACTTGAGAGTATCGGCATGGATAAAGAAATCGGACTCGATTACTATTTCAACGATGAATGGAAAAAAGATGCAAGCGGAGTTGAACATCGGTTCCATTACATCTGGGAGGACACGGAGAATTCAGGCTATTCGCAGCTGGGTAAGATCCTGAAAGGTCTCGGTGCCCGGATAACATCCGTTACGACCGCACCAACGAAAAGTAATCTGGATAAACTCAGCATTTACATGATAGTTGATCCGGACACGCCGCTTGAAAATCCGCATCCGAATTATATAGACAAGAAATCCATCGGCGTTATCGTTGACTGGGTAAGACGGGGCGGAGTCCTGACTCTGTTTGGGAATGACAGTGGCAATTGCGAATTTACGCATCTCAACCGGCTTTCGGAGAAATTCGGAATTCGTTTCAACGAAGACAGTCGCAATCGTGTTCAGGGTACACTTTTCGATAATGGTGCATTCACTAATTTCCCGCGAAGCCCGATCTTCAAAGGCGTAAAGAAGATTTTCCTTAAGGAAATCAGCACGCTGAAGTTATCAGGTCATGCCAGATCGGAACTGACCGCCAGGGACTGCGTGATCATGGCATCATGCAAGTTTGAAAAGGGGTTTGTCTTTGCCGTCGGTGACCCGTGGTTCTACAACGAATATATGGACCACAGGAGACTTCCTGCCGACTTCGACAACGCGAAAGCGGCCCGTAATCTGTTTAAGTGGCTGCTTACTAAAGGCGGTTGAAGCAATCGGAGATTGGCAGTCTCATTCCACCCGAATGAACGTTACTTCTCTTCCGCGGCAAATAAATAATGCGTTCATGGCACGGAGCAGATCCCTGTCAGCATTCATTATCCGAAAGGCCACTTTGCGGAGATGAACGGGGACAGTCATCTCCTTATTTCATCGTGAATGTCGCGTGAACCACATACGTAATGAGCTTTTCTTTCGATGTCGTGTCGTAGTAGCCGTAATTCGAGATCTCGGTGGAATTCACGGGGGTTATCTGGGTCACGCCGATACTCGAGGAGCGCAAGTTGCCGACAGACGCCCCAACACCGTGGGTGATTGCTTCGGCCCGGTCTTTGGCATCTGAGAGAGCCATGGCGAGCATCTTGTCGCGAATGCTGTTCAGGGTCGAATTGGAAATATAGTATTCCGGGTTCTGGCTTGTAAACACGATCCCCTGCTCGACCAAATACTGCGAGGCACCCTG
>JAKASW010000412.1 GCA_021818875.1 Bacteroidota bacterium | reverse complement strand
TGAATTCTTTGGCATTTGAACAGATATCACCACTCTCCGAAACGCTGATAGACGATATTTCTCCACCCAAGCCCTCAACCAGACTTGTTGTGAACTCATTAAATGTGTCTAATTGGTTCTTTCGAAAAAGGAGCACTCCGCTTGAATGAAACAAAAAATCAGTGACAAGGAATTCGTAGCCACCGTTGGAAAGAAGCCGCCTAACCTCTTGTGATTTCTCTTGTCCAAGGAGCACTTCAAGAAAGATGTTAGTATCCAGAAGGTCTCTCACAAATCGCCTATTTGCCATTCGGAGATCTTGTGCTGTAACTCCACTGAGTGTATTGGTCTTTGAGATCCTTCAGCGCTCCCTCCCAACCGAAACCGACATAACCGCGCTTTCGTTTGGCTCTTCTCTCTAATAGGAACTGCACGTACTCCCCCACTTCCTTTTGCAGTTCTTCGGCCAGTTGTTTCACCACTTCTTCAATACTCATCTCGACTTCTTACTTCAAAAAGTTCCTTACGATCTCCGGGACAGCATTGATGGCGTCCTGAATCTTATGTTGTTCCTTTCCGCCTGCAGTGGCAAAATTAGGCCTACCGCCGCCGCCGCCGCCAACCTTCCTTGCAATCTCATTTACAATCTTGCCAGCGTGCAATCGTCTCTCGGAGACAAGGTCCGGCGATACGGAAGCCACCAAACTTGCCTTTTCTCCAGTCTTGCTTCCAAGAACGACAATCCCGCTTCCGAGCTTCTGTTTGAGATGGTCGGCAACTTGTTTCAACTCGTCGTCTGATTCCACTTCCACAATTCCACAGACAATGCGAACTCCGTCGACAACCCCGTTCCCGTTCTTGTTTTGAAGCAAGTTTTCCGCAGCATTCATGGCGGTCCTCAGCCGAAACGTGCTCAATTCTTTTTCAAGATCTTTGATCCGCTCGGTCAACTGGTCCTTCTCTCGTTCGCTCTCATCAGCTCGCGCTAACAAGTCGCCGATGACTTTCTCGAGTCCACGACCTGTGACAGCTTCGACACGCCTTACTCCGCTTGCGATGCTCGACTCACTTCTAATCTTGAACACTCCGATCTCGCTCGTGTTCCTGACGTGAGTGCCGCCGCAAAACTCCATCGAAACCTTCCCGAACTGTACTACGTTGACTCTGTCGCCGTATTTGTCGCCGAAGAATGCCAGTGCGCCCATCTTCCTTGCTTCATCATACGGAATGTTCCTGTGGTGAGTCAACTCTATGCGCTCGAGGATCATTTCGTTGACCAACTGCTCGATGTCCCTGAGCTCTTCTTCCTCGACTTTCTTATGATGGGCAAAATCAAACCTCAGGTGTTCCGGATCAACGAGAGAGCCTGCCTGGTGAACGTGTGTGCCCAAAATCTTTCTCAACGCTGCGTGCATCAGGTGAGTTGCGGTGTGATTGCGCATGATTTCGAGACGACGCTTCGCATCAACCTGTGCAAGGACATCTTTTCCAACCTCGATTGGTAAATCCGAATTACGTTCAAGAACATGGATGACCTTGTTGTCAACCTTTACCAGGTCCACGACAGGCAACGAATTTCCATCTAGATTGATAACTCCTTTATCATTTACTTGTCCACCGGATTCAGCATAGAACGGTGTCTTGTCGAGAATGACATACTCTTCATTACCCACATGTTTCAAGCCGACGATCTTCGCGTCATTAACTGTCGTATCATATCCGGTGAAATCGCTATCAATGGACTTGACCAAACTATCAAGGTCTGCGTCGGACTCGAAATTGATTCTCAAAGACTTTCTTGTTGCCTCGCGTGAACGGCCCTGCTGCTCCGTCATCAACTCGTCAAATCGAATCATATCCAGCGTTAGTCCGCGTTCAACAGCGATAACATTCGTCAAGTCTGCCGGGAATCCATAGGTATCGTATAGCTTAAATACATCATCTCCGGGTATTTCTTTTCTTTTAGATTTGGCAACCTGATCAATAAGCTCATCGAGTATCTCAAGTCCGCGATCTAGAGTCTGGTTGAAGCTCTCTTCTTCGGACTTAATAACCTCCCGAATTCTTTCTTCAGCGGAAACGATTTCAGGAAAAGCCTTCCCCATATTTGCCGAGAGGACGTCCACCAATTTGTAAATGAAAGGATCACGCATTTCCAGGTTTCGACCGTATCTTGACGCGCGTCGAAGGATCCGTCGGAGAACATAGCCGCGGCCCTCGTTCGATGGCACGGCGTTGTCCGCAATCGCAAATGTCAGTGCACGCACGTGGTCCGCGATGACTCTCATCGCGATTTGGTTGCGCTCACCTTGATACATTTTCCCCGTCAACTTCTCTATCTCACCAATAATCGGAGTGAATATATCGGTGTCGTAGTTAGATCTTTTCCCCTGAAGGACTGAAACCACTCTCTCGAAGCCCATGCCGGTATCGACGTGTTTTGAAGGAAGGGTTTCCAGATTACCGGAGGCATCGCGATTATATTGTATGAACACCAGGTTCCACAATTCAATAAACCGTGAGCAGCCGCTGACGTTAACTCCATGAGTATGGTTTTTCGAGCAGGTCCCTTCGCCAAGGTCGATGTGAATCTCCGAACATGGACCGCACGGACCGGTCTCGCCCATTTCCCAGAAATTGTCCTTCGCAACGAATCTCAGCACTCTCGAAGATGGAAGGTCCGTTACTTTGGGCCAAAGGTCAGCAGCTTCATTGTCGCTCTCAAAAACCGTCGCGAACAGCCTGTCCTTCGGGAGTTTCCATTCCCCCGTTAGAAGCTGCCATGCCCACTCGATGGCCTCTTTCTTGTAGTAATCTCCGAACGACCAGTTGCCTAACATCTCGAAGAAAGTATGATGATACGTATCGTGTCCCACC
>JAKASW010000068.1 GCA_021818875.1 Bacteroidota bacterium | reverse complement strand
TTCCGATCTATTCCCGAAGCTCATCCCTTCGGTCCGTTTCCATCGGTTCACGATGAGCTTTCCGTTGAAGAATAATCTTCCCTGATGCGAAGATGAAAAGATTCCGATCTGGTAGTCGCCCGTAGCCGGGGCTGTCACCGTACCGGTCCACCTCAAAGAGAAATCAGTCGGCGACACGCCCTTACCCGGAGAACCTGAGCCCCAGAACTGACCTGCCGAAGTGTCCACTCTCGTGAGTACTGGCTTCCCTTTCAGGTCTGAATTATTAAAATACTCCGCATACAGTCCGTGTCCTTTAATCCCGTGTCCAGGACTGAGATATTTCGATTCGATCGGGCGCGGGTTGATGATCTTGTCCTCGAGCAAATTGTACCCGGCGGCAAAACGGACTTTCACATCGGGTCCGAGTGCGTTCTTTATACCTTGATAAATCGTCACGGGATTGGACGGTGTACCACTATAGTCACCGAGAAGAATGTTTATGTCATCGGCATAAAGGCCGACGACGGCAACCGACTTTAGATTCTTGCCGAGCGGCAGAGTATGATCGGCGTTCTTCAGGAGAACCATACTTTCGTCGGCCACCTTTCTCGCAAGTGCCGTGTGCGCCGGTGTGTTGTTGTCTGCCATCGTTATCTTCGAATATGGTACAACGGACGGCGGGTCGAACATGCCGAGCTTGAATCTTGCAAGCATCAGCCTTGTCACGGCCGTATCGATCGTAGCAACAGAAATAAGATGTTCTTTGACTGCCTGGTCAAGCGTGGAGAATTCCGTCCCGCACGATAGATCGCATCCAGCATTCACCGCATCGGCGGATGCGGCTGCCAGGGTCGGGGCATAATGGTGACCGAGATAAATGTCGCTGATCGCACCGCAGTCGGAGACAACGTAGCCCTTGAATCCCCACTTATCTCTTAGAAGATAAGTCATGAGAAACGTATCAGCGTTGCAAGGAACGCCGTTGAGCGCGTTGTATGCACCCATGATGGAGAAGGCATGCCCCCTCATGATTGCGGCTTTGAATGCAGGAAGGTATGTATCGTAGAGATCTCTCATGGAGACATTCGCGCTGAACTTATGCCTCAGAAGTTCAGGGCCGCTGTAAGCGTCGAAGTGTTTCGGCGTCGCTACAACCTTTAGATACTTCGGGTTGTCTCCCTGGAGGCCGGTAATGAATGCGACCGCCATCTTTGAATCCAGGAACGGATCTTCACCATAAGTTTCCTGGCCGCGTCCCCATCGCGGGTCACGAAAGATATTAATATTTGGCGCCCAAAACGTGAGTCCCGCGTAAATCTTTCCGTATTCTACCTTGCTGATCGCGTAGTTGTATTTCGCGCGAGCCTCGGTGGAGACTACGCTCCCTTCTTCGTGGATAAGTCCTGGATTCCATGTCGCGGCCATGCCGATCGCCTGCGGGAAGACCGTAGCTATTCCGTTTCTTGCCACACCGTGGAGACATTCGCTCCACCAGTTGTATGCGGGAATACCGAGCCGTGGTATGGCCGGTGCACCGTTTTGCATTTGGGATATTTTCTCTTTCAGCGTCATCGCGGATACCAAATCGGCGGCGCGCTGCTGAAAAGTCAGGCTTGTGTCCATGTAAGCCGGCATGTTCTTCTGCGGAGAAGCGGCAGCATCCTGGGCACTCGATGTCGAGACGAGGGCACCTGCAAGAAGGAGACTTACGGAGAGTAGGTACGCGAGGAATCTCATGATGAATTTCCCTTGATACTTTTGTTCTTTGAATAGTCGATCCATCCGGCCACTGACGGCCCGGACACGGATCTGTTATATTGCCAACACCGTTTGAATTATAAACCAACCGGAGGGAAAATCCAATCTGTCACTTTCGATCTTCTTTCTTCTTTCACGGTGCAACCGCATGACTGTCTGTTCGGAAAGTGTGCGAAAGAGGGAGAGATTTTTATGGCCTGATCCGGTACATTAAGGGAAAGCTTGAACCGAGCTGCGAGCCGCTTAATAGTGCCATCATATAGAATGAGGTGGAGTCTTGAATATCGGTCTAGACAACTCAAGACTGCCGAACCAAAAAACAGGCGGACAGGGACCAATAAAATGAGAGACAATTCTTTCATTGCCGAACGACTTTCCAGGAGCGCAGCAATCATACCGGACGGTAACATTGAAAGAGTCTTTCCATTCTTCGGCCCCATTGAAAAAATGAAGTGGGCGGAAGGATGGGAGCCAGCGATCCTGTATCCGACAACTGGAAAGATCGAAGAAGAGCTGGTCTTCACTACACGCGGCCATGGTCATGGCGAGGACACATTTGCCTGGATGGTTTCGAAGTACCGACCCGAGATTCATCTGGTCGAGTACGTCGTTTCAACTCAGAACAGGTATTGTGTAATAAACATCCGTTGCAAGTCAGTGTCCGGGAGTCAAAGCGAGGCAACGGTCAGCTACACTTATACCGGCTTGAACGATCTCGGGAACGAAATCAACAGGCACGCGATAGAAAAGATGTACGAGAGAGATCTCAAAGACTGGGAAGAGGTGATAAACCACTTTCTGAAAACTGGGAAGAAGCTCAAGCACAATTAAAGGGAGGCATCCGCTCGAAGCGGACGCCTCGCTGGATCTTCGAAACCCCGAACGGGGTTTGCAGCCTTAGCCAGCCTTCCGTTCCAACGGATGGCGTGGTACTTTGCGGAAGGTCATTTTTGCCGATCCCTCCACTCCTTTAGGTTAACCACCTCTTTTTTCCTCCGCTCCAGTAGGTAATTGAAGCTCCCTCTTTAGTGATTTTAACGGCTTTGGGGCAATTTAAGCGTTTTCGATCTCAACTTACGTCCGCTCTGTGTGAATTCGCGCACACTCCGCATCAATTGTTGCAATCTTGAGGTCGATTTACGCAGGCCTGAGTTCAATTCTTGTCAACTCTCCTCCGATTTTTGTCAATCCAATCTCAGTTTACGGACTCTCGACTTCAGTTTATGTGATTCCGATGTGGTTTTACGCACGCTTAAGTCCGATTTTTGTCAACTCTTTTTCGATTTTTGTGAAGCCGGTCTCGATTTATGGACTCTCCACTTCAATTTATGCCGGCACCGTCTCGATTTTTGTGAGTCTGAACCCGGTCTGTGGAGTCCCGACTTTGAGCGGCATAGGGGCACAGCAAAATCGAGCACCTCACGACTCAACTTCTGGAGAGGCTAGCGTCAGTCGGTTTGTTTGAACAGAAAATTACATCTTAATCGAGCTGTTAGATAATCGAACATCCTTTTGACACCTAATCTTACAGTGTCCGCGGCGGTCAGCGAAGGACATTCGGCGAGATGGAAAACATCGGCTGGAAAGCCGGCGGTCTACTGATGACAATAGACGGAATGGGAACGGCGCGGAATCCATCGAACGGTAAAGAACGGTCGGTCCATAACGCGTTTACAGTAGTATCATACGACAGAGCCGGTGGTTATCGGTGGGAAGCCTACCTCTCAACCGGCCAGTCGACGGTGGCACACGGACACCTTGAGAGCGCCAACACGTTCGTCTGGGAAATGGAAATCCCGCAGATGGGAACGATGAGGTACACGATCAAGATAAACGGCAACAAGTGGGATGAAACCGGAGCACGGTCCACAAATGGTAAGAAATGGATCCCCTTTTTCGGTATGGCATTGACCCGGCAATAGAGTGCGGCGTGCGGATGGCAGGGAAAGTCACCTGCCGCTTCCGCTGTCCGGCACAAAGATCAGAGCCGCCGAATTGATGCAATACCTCTTCCCGGTGGGCGGCGGTCCGCCTGCAGCATTTGCATGATGGTACATCGTCAGCCCGACGACGGCAATTATGAGTATGAACAAACCGGTCTCGATTTTCCTTTTCATGACTCTCCTCCTCTCTCTCATCCGAACGTAAACGCGAATGCTTCGATGCCAGGCGTCTCGAATTTCAGGCGGAGCAAGTGACTGCCCGTACTTCCCATCAGATTAACGAGATTGTACAGTCGAGCAGAGTCTATCGTCAGCACTCCGTCTTTCACATCCAAGCCAGCGTCTGAAACATTGGCAGGCTTTCCATCGACGAATACTTTCACTTTTGCTCCCGCTGCCGCTTTTCCCGGCCGGAGGACCAGGAAGACTTTGTCTGCATGGAAGCGATATTTCAATTCAGCGCCCGGTCCTGCTACCGCTTCGTGCTGTTTGATGTCCCAGTTGCCGCCGAGGCTGAATGAATTCACCGCCGGATCTTTCGCGAGCACGAACTCGCGGTCGCCCTTGTTCACAGTGCCCGACGGATAGAAGTACTCCATTCTGTACGCGCCCAAATATGTTTCCGGCGATTGGTTGCCGTTCGGAGTCTGATTAGGAACGTTTGACAGCGGCGAACTGACATTGTGCCCGGCCTGGTGAAGCAGCGTCCTGATCGCCATCTCCATCTTGCCATATTCACCTTCACCGAAGTGCGTCCTGCGTATGATACCGTTCGCATCGATCAGATATTCCGCGGGCCAGTACTCGTTGTTGTAATTGTTCCATGTTGCATAATCGTTGTCCTGTGCAACTGGATAATGTATGTGATACATCTTTATCGCGTCGAGCACGTTTTTAGCATTGTGCTCAAACTGAAACTCGGGTGTGTGTACTCCTATGACCACGAAGCCCTCGTTCTTGTACCTATCGTACCACGCCGTTACATGAGGGAGTGTGCGGATGCAGTTGATGCAGGTGTAGGTCCAGAAGTCGACCAGGACCACTTTCCCTCTCAAATCTTTTATCGAGATAGGCGAACCGGTGTTGAGCCACTTCGTGATCCCGACAAAATCTGGGGCAGGCTGATCGGCATTAAAGTATGAATTATTCTCCGACACGGGAACCATCGCTGCCGGTTTTTCTCCTTTAAGGAGATCGAGCTGTTTCGTGACTGCTCTATCGCTTTCGAACCCGTTGAGACTTGCGCTGAATTGGGGAAAATCGTTCAAGAGTTTTGTCTCCAGGTATCTATCGTAGTTCGTGTACATCGCGACCGCTGTCAGGAGCATGATCACGCCGAACACCTGCTGTATTCTTCCGGTGTATCGCGAGAGGAAGCGCGTGCGCGTCATAACCTGTCGACCGCCGTATGCAAAAATGAACAGCGGTATGCCGACGCCGGTGACGTAAGCAAGCGTAACGAGTACGACATCGAGCGTAACCTTTCCCGTCGCCGCAAGAGTCGCGATCGCGGCAAGGATCGGGCCGGCGCAAGGCGACCAAACGATCCCGAGTGAGATTCCCGTAATGAAACCGGCAAGCAGTCCGCTTCCTTGCTTGGATTTTTGTCCGAATAAACCGGAGAGCCTGCTTATCATCGTTTCGAATATTCTCGACAGTGCCGGCACTATCATGGTCACTCCGAGCAGGGTGATGATCGCGATTGCTGCAATGCGAAGCGTGTCGGCATCGAAATGAAAAACTTTAACGAGACATGAAATCGCAAGCGTGAAGAATGCAAAGCTCAGCACGACGCCTAAAGTAATGCCGAGCGGTCTCCTTCTCCCCTGTCCCGCGACCGAAGATGAAAGGACTATCGGAAGTATTGGCCAGATACAGGGCGCGAGAATTGTCACCAGCCCCGCGAGAAATGCAAATCCAAGTAGGACGATCATTTGTTAACCTCTCTATTTGTAACAGGTGCTTGTCTGATTCAACATTTACTACATTGGATTTGTCGAACGAACGAAGAAAACCTTACAGCAAGCAGATAACTATTGGAGGGTTCTTATTCTCGATAGACAAATCTAACTCTTCATGAACCCTTCGAGCGCAGCTTCCATCCTTTTCTTTTCATCCTCGGTGAGAATTTCTCCAGCCACCATTGACCTCACTGCCCGTGAGATGGCCTCCGTCTGCGCAAGGAACCGGCGACAGAACTCGCAAACCTTCAGATGCGCACGGAGCTTGAACCTCTCGCGGAGAGTCAATGCGCGCTCCTGCTTCTTGCAGATCAGCAGTGTTGCCTGCCTGCACGGTATGATCACCATCTTCATCTCAGGAGTGAATCCAATTTTTCTCAATGCAGTGTCTCAGCACAAGCTTGGCCCTGTGCATAATCACCCAGTAGTTTGACGGAGATACGGACAATTCCTTACATATCTCGTCGGACTCTAACTCATCGAGATACTTCAAAGAAAATACGGCGCGACATTGTGCAGTCAGCTTTGAAAGGCATCTCTGGAGAGTATCAAAGAACTCCTTCGAACGATATTCGTCCTGGCCGCTGGCGCTCCAGTCGGACGGCTTTGTCGTATCTTTCCATCCGCCGTCTTCGCCGAAATAATAATCATGTCCGGCGTCATCTTCAGATAGTGGTACAACATTCTCGGCAGCGTTCTTTCTATAGTGATCGATAATCTTATTCTTCAATATTGAGAAGAGCCATGTTTTCTCGGAGCTGTCTCCTCTGAACGATGTCGTTCCTCGAAGTGCGGCAAGAAATGTATCCTGGACCATGTCACGTGCGGTTTCCCTGTCGCTGATCCGCATGATGGCATAGTTGAACAACGCATCGGCATATCTTGCGACCCAGGTCGGCGGCGAAGTTTTCGTTTCAAGCATTGGCTGTGGTAATTTTCTCAACATTGATGAGCCATCACCGGTTCCTATCCGATACGATGACAGAAAGCCGAGTAACCTTGCGAGAGTTCCTCGCCTTCGCAAGGTACCTGACTTTTCCTCCTCTTCCTTCTACAGCTTGTAACCGAACCTCGCGGGCCTGTGGCCGTCCCAAGAGTGTTGTTCCGTCACCCCGAACCCTGGACTGATACGCTCCAGGCCAGGCTTGTCTCGGGGTCTCAAAACAAATGGAATTAGATGCTGAAACAAGTCCAGCATGACCGCTCTCGTTGTTTTGAGGCAGCCTCTTCTTCCCTTTCGACGATTCTGAAATCTTTTCAGACAGCCTTTCCATGTGCCTGGTCGAATCAAGCGGTCATGTTTACCGCCACCGCAGTAATATGAGACGTTTAGAGTTCCATAACCCCTTCGCCAAACCCGCAGGAGCCATGAATTACCGTTGCAGCAGTAATCCGCTTGATAAATTCATACTATCGGCATATCTTCAAAGAAAACACGAGAAGATTACCGCCCGAGCGGTACGACCATGAGCAGGATTGATAACATCGCCGAAGTTGTACGCTTTCACAGGAAGGAAGCCGGACTCACTCAAAAACAATTGGCCGACCTTGCCGGTGTCGGCAAGACCGTCGTCTTCGACATCGAAAAAGGGAAAGCATCGGTGCGGCTCGACACGCTTGAGAAAGTCCTCGATGCACTCAACCTGAAAATAACCGTCCACGGCCCTTTGATGAAACGGGAAAATGAAAAAGGCTAAGGTCTACAACCTCGGCAGGTATGCCGGTGAACTCATCGAACTCGAGAAAGGAAAATCCTACCGCTTCCAATATGACGACGCCTATGATGGTACACCTGTATCGCTGACCATGCCGCTGTCAAAGAAGCTTTATGAGTTCGACAAGTTCCCTCCGTTCTTCGAGGGTCTCCTTCCAGAAGGGATACAGCTCGAAGCGCTGATTCGTCAGACGAAGACAGACCGGGACGATTTATTCTCCCAACTTATCATCGTGGGTGGAGATCTCGTCGGCTCGGTGACGGTCGAGGTCGAATGAATCTCTGTCCCATCACATACGAGCCGTGCGGAGATCAGAAATATTCCGTCAAAGGCCTGAGGCTGTTGTCGCGCGGCCTGAAGACTTTGAACGACATCTCGATGACGCAGGAAGAGCAGTTGCGAGAAGCGGCCGTGCGAGCAACCAAGATGTCGATACAAGGCATCCAGCCGAAGCTCAGTGCGGTACTCAATGTAAAAGCGAGCTCTTTTGAAATTGTAGATAGAGGCGGAAGATTTATCCTTAAGCCGCAGAGCAATCTGTACCCCGAGCTTCCCGAAAACGAAGATCTTACGATGCGACTCGCGAAGTCGGCGGGACTGGAAATTCCTTTGCACGGCATGGTGTATTCGGCAGACAACCGGCTGACTTACTTCATTCAGCGGTTCGACAGACACGGCAAAACGGGTAAATACTCACTTGAAGACTTCGCGCAATTGTCGGGAAAGTCCAGAGACACCAAATATGATTACAGCATGGAAAGGGTCGCGGATATTATTGAGAGATATTGCACCTTCCCCCTCGTGGAAAAGCTGAAATTGTTCAGACTGACTTTGTTCAACTTCTTAGTCGGCAATGAAGACCAGCACCTGAAGAATTTCTCCTTGATCACGCGCGATGGAAAAATTTCCATCTCTCCTTCTTACGACTTGATCAACACCACGGTCGCGCTTGCGAGTCCGCAGGAGGAAATAGCCCTTCCGCTGAAGGGTAAAAAGAGAAACCTGACCCGCGACATCTTGGTGGATTACTGGGGAAAGGAAAGACTCGGACTCAACGAACGGACGATTGGAAATGTAGCGAGTGAGATTGAGCTTGCCGTGCCGGGATGGAGGGAGACTATCGGTAGGAGTTTTCTTTCGGACAAAATAAAAGAAAAATATTCGGGACTTCTAACCGATCGAGCGAACTTGCTCTTTTGATGCCGCCTTGCGAAGGTTTCAACGCTGAGATATAGCTATCTCTGCAAGGTCGCAGATGTGTCCTTATCTTTTTCCTCCCTTCTATTCTTTTCTTCCTTCCACAACTTGTAATCGAACCTCGCGGGCTTCTTCTCTTTCGACGATTCTGTAATCAGCTGATCGAGTCTCTTCATGCGTGTCGTTTCGCTCTTCGCCCGCATCACCCAGTGAGTCGCGGTCTTTTGGTATGACGCCGCCTGCTTGTTGAAGAAGTCCCAGGCTCGTCTGTTCGCTTTGAATTTCTTCTGGAAAGGTTTGCTGAACTCAGCGCCGTCCTGCTCGTAAGAGTATATCCCCGTCCTATCTTCCCGCCGATCATTGAAAACATCGAGTCCGGCCGGAGTCATCAGCCCAAGCTCGATAAGCTCTTTCGCCCTCCTGACATTTACATTACTCCAGATGCTTCCCGGTTTCCTCGGCGTGAACCTCTTCGCCCACCTTTCTGAGTCGAAGCTTCTCAAAGCGCCGTCGATCCAGCCGAAGCAGAGTGCTTCATCAAGAGCCTGCGAATAAATTATCCCTTTATCGGCGGACTTCTTTTTGTATAAGCCGACCCAGATTTCCTGTGCGGTATCGTGGTTTTCTTCCAGCCATTTCGTGAATTGATCGGATGTCTTAAAAAAGATCACTTCGTTGCTCTGCCTGTCGTGCTTCATTGATACCCTCGGTTTTCTTTCATGGTACACTTCAATATTTCATCTCCTGATAAAATGCATAACCAAGCTTTATCGTCGTTAGTTTCATGAAGGCAGCCAGGCTATTGCGTGCTGCGCGAAGTGGAGCGGAGAAATCAGATAACCCGATCAATCTTCAGCACTCGCGGCTATTTTGAAACTATGGAACAGCTCGGCGCGGAAGATTGTTGAATAGGCAGTGATTTAAAAGAGAGGTGCCATGATCGACAAGCAATATCTGCTGAAGCTAATAAAGACTGAGACAACGACCACCTTGAAAGTGATGCGTGCCTACCCGGAAGACAAACTTGAATTTGTACCTCACACGCGTTCGTCCACCGCAAAGAAGATTATGTCAACCTGTCTGTTCGGGATGTATTTGATAAACGCTTACGTCCTCGAAGAGGATCTGGACCGGACGATTTTCCAGACATACTCGCCCGACAAGCTGGCCACGATTCTTGCTGATTTCCAACAGGCGTCGTCGCACGTCATCGAAAGCGTCGGGAGGCTTACTCCGTCAGACCTGAGCAAGTCCTTCGATTTTGTCGGGCGCAAGATGGCCGCAGACGAGTTCATCGTCGGAATGATTCTCGACCAGGTACACCACCGCGGGCAACTATCCGTATACATCCGCCTCGCGGGCGGGAAAGTCCCGTCTATTTACGGACCGAGTGCCGACGATCCGCCAAAGAAACAATAGGAGCAATTATGAACGACAAAATGATAACCACCGATTCGATCACGATAAATGCATCGCCGGCCCGCGTCTGGGACGTCCTTGTGAATCCTGCGATGACGCGGAAATATATGTTCGACTGTGAGGCGCTTTCAAACTGGCAGCCGGGAAGCAGACTCGAATGGAAGGGCGCGGCGGATGGAAAGGTTTATGTCAAAGGGAACATCGTCGAAATCGAGAAAGACAAGCTTCTCCGCTACACGGTTTTCGACCCGAATGGCGACCTGGACGACGTTCCTTCCAATTATCTTACCGTAACTTACAACCTTTCAAGACAAGATGGTCATGGTACGCTTCTCCAGGTCTCCCAGGGAGATTTTGCGAAAGTTCAAAACGGTCAGCAGAGATATCAGGATACCCTGAACGGGTGGGGAACGGTTCTGAATAAAATAAAGGAGCTTGCAGAAGAGGATGCAGGATGAGATTGTCGTAAGGAAGGAGATTGAGATCGATGCGCCGGTCTCGAAAGTATGGGAAGCATTGACGAGCACCAACTACACGAAGAAATATATGTTCGCGCTCGATGTAGAGTCAGACTGGAAAGCCGGAAGCCCCGTGGTGTGGACAGGCGACGCAGGTGGTGTCAAAACATTTAGGAAGGGTAGAGTGCTTGCGGTGGATCCCCGAAAGTTTCTGAGATTTTCCGACTTCAATCCCTCCACGGGGGCAAAAGATGTCGAGGAAAACTACGCCCATGTGAGTTATGAATTGACATCCCTCGGTGATAAGACCATGCTCACTGTTCTGACGGACCATCTTAACAGCGATGAGGCGAGACGCAAAGACTCGGAAGGCTTCTGGGGCCGCGTACTGCCGGCACTGAAAAAGCTGTTGGAAAAACAATAGCACAGTAATAACACGGATTGGGCGGATCTGCATGGATGTTCGAGGGTAAGTTAACCATAGGAATTTTCACCGACTCCCGGGTTCAGCCAAATTCATTTTCTCGTAGTCAATGACAGCTTCGACCTGCGCACGGCTGACGCCCGGAAACCATTGCAGGAATTGCTCAATGGTCACACCCCCTCTCAGGTTTTCAAAAAGGGGAGTAACCGTCACACGCGTTCCCTTGAAGACCCATGAACCGTTGACCTTTCAGGATTTCGGTCCACCGCATAACAATCATTCCAATCTGTCATGATGCCGTCTCGTTTAGCCAATAGTTCCGGAGATTACATTAGAAGATTAGTACTTTTGTCCGCGCGTTACAGTACTTATTATGGACCCGAGTCAATTTCCGACGTCCTTCGGATTCAGGATTATCGCCTCAATGCGTTTAGTTCTCAACCAACCATTGAAATCCGGAATCGTGGTCGTCATTAGAACGTTGTACTCGGCTTCGACTTTGGTGAGCCGGTCTCTAAGGACATTATAGACCTGAATCTCCTGGTTTGTAGGTGCAAAGTCCGGATCACCTGCAACGTCACCGGCACCGCTGCCGACTTCACCTGCAAGCCAAATGAACTTCAAGTACAGCTTCATCGGCGCGGCGTATGTCTTCTCGTCATCCGCCTTCAAATATTTCTGAAGCAACTGGTTTTCGACTTTCTGAATTTTATCATCGAGAACGGTCGCTGAGTCCGTGATGACCTTCTCATCGTGCTTGCCCGCGACATAGATCGGCATGTCCTCGATCTGTTTGCGGACCCGCTCAATGGAGTTGATCATTTCGACAACAGTATCGATGTTCGCGTCTATGTCTCGCCATAGTTTTACGTCAGCGCTAATATCGGCAAGTGTTCCCGTCGAATGTGGATCTTTGAGAACAGTTAGTGGCTGCGTGTATGATCTCCCTCCCACCGTCAGCTTCACGGTGTACGTTCCCGGCACGGCAAGAGCACCTGATTCCGCCGGACTAATTCCCCAATGATATATTGGCCGCGTCTTCTTTCCTATGAACCTGGAGTCGGACCAGATCTGCGGATAACTCGGCGGTGTGGTACGTAGCTTGACCTGCTTGACCGACGGGTAACGAAGGTTCCAGTAGATCCGGTTTATACCAACCTCTCTGGTTCCTTTCAAAGTGCGAACCGTGTTGCCTGCGGAGTCGAGTATGCTGATTGTAAGTTTTCCGGCCGGCTGCGAATCCAGATAATAGTTCACGTCGGCACCATAACGCGGATTGTCTCCTGCGGAGGCATCATTGTTCACGCCGCGCGAGTAGCTGACCTCCCTGAAGCGGTAAGCATCCCGCGGTTTGAAGAGGTAAACCGGAGAATCGAGAACCTGCTGGTTGAGTTGTTCCAGAGGAGTGATGTCGTCCAGTATCCAGAAGCCGCGGCCTTTCGTGGCGAGCACGAGATCGTGGAAATGCTGCTGTACCACCATCCACGACACAGGAACATGAGGAAGGTTCGATTGTATTGGGATCCAGTGTTCCCCGTTGTCGTATGTCATATAAACTGAGTTTTCGGTTCCGGCGAAGAGCATTCCGGGCCTGAACGGATCTTCGATGACGATATGCACGTAGCTGAATGTACTTTTGGGAATATTCGCGCTGATGAATTTCCACGTCCTGCCGTAGTCGGTCGTCAAATAGATGTACGGGTTGCGGTTATCCATCTGGTGGAAGTTGACACTGATGTAGGCAGTTCCGGCATTGAAACGAGACGGGAATATATTGCTGATTGTACCGTACGGAGGAAGATTCGGAATGTTCTTGGTTACGTTCTCCCAATGTTTCCCTCCGTCCGTGCTGATATGTACCAAACCGTCGTTTGAACCAGTCCAGATAATTCCTTCTTTAAATGGAGAGACCGCGATGGAGAAGAGTGTTCCCCAGTATTCGACGCCGAGATTATCGGGTGTCAGCCCGCCTGAGCTTCCCATGTGGGAATGGTCGTCGAGCGTGAGGTCCGGACTGATCACCTCCCAGCTCTGCCCGCCGTCGGTTGTCCTGTGCACGTATTGGCTTCCGACGTAAACCGTATTATGGTGAAGCGGATCGATACTGAGCGGCGGTGTCCAGTTCCATCGATACTTCAGCACACCTGCCGGCGAGTCGAGCGGCTTGGATGGCCAGGGACTTACCGACCTCGTCTGACCGGTTCTCAGGTCAAACCTTTCTACTTCGCCGGAGTAGCAGTCGCCCCAGACGATATTACTGTCAACCGGATCAGGAAATGAAAAACCCGATTCGCATCCGGCAGTGGTGGTCCAGATGCTTGACGGGATGGGACCGTAAGTGCGTGTGTTGCTCGGTCCACGCACCGACTCATCGTCCTGCATATTTCCATAGACGTAATAAGGCACGCGGTTGTCTACGGCAACATGGTACATCTGTCCGACCGGAAGGACTATGTGGGTCCAACTCTTGCCGTGAGTTGTTGTTATAAACAACCCGATGTCACAGCCAATCATCAGACGGTTGGCGTTTGTCGGATCGGCCCACATATCATGGTTGTCACCACCCCAGTGCGTGTTGTAAACAGTTCTTCCACCGTCGCGAGTGTACCAGATATCGTTTGATGGGAAATAGACTTCATCCGCATCGTCCGGAGAGATCAAGAGCCGTGTGTAATAATGTGGTCGTTCGTTGAGAAGACGGCTGTAACTCACGACGAACCAGCTTTTGCCGCCGTCATCTGAGCGCCAGAGAGACCCGCGGCCGTCATTCCCGGTCTCGATGAGTGCGTACATCCTGTCGGGGTTGCTTTGAGCAATGCCGACGGCGATTTTGCCGAGCGGCGGATTGGGTAAGCCGTCTGTAAGTCGCGTCCATGTGTTGCCCTCATCGCGGGACATGAAGACTCCGCTTCCGGGTCCGCCGCTTCTTTGTCCCCATGTGTGGATGATCATCTGCCACGTGCCTGCCAGCAAAATGTTTGGATTTTCGGGATCCATCGCGAGGTCCGAGGCTCCGGTGCTGTCATTTACGAAAAGTACCCGCTTCCACGTTTCGCCCCCGTCTGTCGTTTTGAAAACTCCCTTCTGCTGCTGCGTGCCATAAAGGTTTCCTTCGGCCGCAACGAGAACAATATCAGGGTTGTGCGGATCGATTACGACGCGGGAAATACGGCCGGTTCGGTCCAGTCCCATGTGAGTCCATGTCTCCCCGGCATCTGTCGACCTATAAACACCGTCTCCGATTGAGACATTGCTCCTGATGAATGGCTCACCCGTCCCGACCCATACGATGTTATGGTCAGATGGAGCAATAGCTATCGCACCGATAGATTGCACCGGCTCTTTGTCGAAGATGGGACTCCAGTGAGTCCCGCCGTCTGTAGATTTCCATACTCCACCCGATGCTGCACCGGCATAGTAAACGTTCAGATTCCCAGGCACACCAACGACGGCCGTGATGCGATTGCCGCCTGGACCTATGAAGCGATAGTGGAGCGCGTCAAAATTCGCCGGTTTGATTTGTGGTGTCTGCGCCGCGGAAAGGGCCGCCATGAATGGCATGAAAAATAATGCAGATATATACCTCAATCTGTAAATGTGTACCATGCGACTTGCTCCAGAGTTGTTCCGAATGCACGGCGGATCATACCCGTATCGTGGTTCTGCTCCTCCTCGTGCGCCATACAATCGCAAGGTAGTAGAGGTAACTGAGAATGTCAATGTTGCTGGTGCAAATGGCGATGCGGGTCAGTTGTTCTTGCAGTAGACCTGGATGGCTTCTGCCAGGTAGTCTGCGAGTCCGGCGCGATACTTCTCAAAGTAAACATGAAATCGCTGATCCTCCACATACAACTCTCCGAGGCACTGGTACATCTTCGGCTTGACCTCGTAGAAGTTGTCGAGGTAAGCGTGGTGGCGTGCGATGAGAGCCTGGACCTCCGGATCGCTGACCGGTGTTCCCATGAGCGCTGCGAGTTCCTTCAGGATATCGTCGAGCTCCCTGTTCACTGATGCCCATTTTTCCTTCGACCACTTTTTCACTTTCGCATTTGTCTCGTCGACGAGTTTCGGGTCCCAGCGTCGCTTCGCTTCTTCGGTGTAGGCTTCCGCCTGCTCCTTTGAAAGCCCACCGTACAACTCTTGATCTGACATCTCTATCTTCTCTCCCTTCAATTTTCTTATCGTCTTCTCGATTGTTTCCAGCAGCGCGTCGATTCGCTCGGCGCGCATTTCGAGTTCTTTTTTATGCAATTCAAGCGCCGCTACCGGCTCGAATCCCGGGCTATCAAGTATTTGCGAAATGTCGATCAACCTGAAGTCAAGTTCCCTGAAGAACAGGATCTGCTGGAGGTGGAGGAGTTCTGCTTCACCGTAAAATCGATATCCTGCATCGTTGCGCGATGCCGGTTTCAGAAGACCGATGTGGTCGTAGTGGTGAAGTGTCCTGACACTGACATCCGCAATTTTCGCAAGCTGCCGAACAGTGTATTCTTTCATCAAATGCTCCGGTAATAATGTACAACTATGACGTCGCGTCAGGGCAAGAGAATAATTGAAGAAACTCTTCTGATCGTTGAGCTTTAATTGAAATGAGACACGGTTGAGTGTGGTGAAACGACGGTTGGCTTCGGGAGATAGTTAGGGCGATACCAGCAACCGACTGCCCTTGGGACAATGACCGCCACCGACCTTCATCTTTCGAAAGTCAGCGGCGATCACCAGTATGACTAACGCCTACCCTTTCAATGGCCCCAACCTCTTCGGCGAGCTTTGCCGTCGTGATGGCCGTTATCTTCACGGTGACCACCACGCTCCCAATGACCTCTATGCCCCCAACCGCCTCTGCCTCCCCAATAGCCTCGATATTCGTTGCCGCCTCTGTATCCCCACCTGTCTCTGTCTGCCCAGTACCCTCTTGAAAAGAGCCAGCGGCCGCCCATCTGTTCCCAACGCGGAGCAATCCACTGCGCGTAAGGACTAGGCGGAGGTGTCCAGTAGCCTCTGACCCAATAGTAGTTGTCGAATCCTGGATTCCAGCTCCAATATCCTGGTATCCACACCCAGCCCACCTGCGGACAAGGCGCTATGACTTGTTGTAGAGGTTGAGGTGGACCGAGTCTGATACCGAAATTGAAATACACCTGCGCAAACGAAGGCGCAGCGGTTGCGAGTATCCCGACGAAGAATGCTGCTCTCAATGCTTTCTGCATTTTGTTTCTCCTTTCCTCACTCTGCGAATCATTTCCGGTTTTCATTTTCGTTGCTCCTCTAAAGCGGTGCGCTCACCAGAACTTCTGTTCTAAAAACGCTTGCCGTTGGGCTACACAAAGTTAGACTAACGATATCGATGTAAGTTTTGTGGCCGGAGGGTAGAATTCAAATGAAGCTCCCCGCCGCAAGCGGCGGGGTATCTTGTCAGAAAAGAGCGAGTTGTTCAGACTTGTGTAATACAGTATACTCATCTTCGATTCCTTGT